>JAWOCK010000078.1:0-14838 GCA_046483845.1 Thermoplasmatota archaeon
CTCCTCCCCACCAGGAATGTCCACAGGGCCGAAGGCCACCGCAAGATCGAATGCTTTGGCATAGGTGGTCCCCGGGATCGATGCCGTATCCTCTTTCCTTCCGGTCTGCGATCCGTATACCTCTCTCAGGGGCCCCAGAAAACGTCGGTGGTCCTCCGTGGAAACGAACAGGGGTTCCTGGGCGCGTCCGCATTTTCTCGAGTTGATCCTAAGCAGAGGCACCTCATCGGTATCACCGGTTGGGAACTGATCCTCCTCCGCTGCCTCCTTCATCTTTTTCCTGACCTCCAGTGTTGTGAGCCCGAACGGGAACCTGACATTTATCCTGGCCATTCCGCTACCGGGGGATATGTCAATGACACCCAGATTGACGGTGGTACTGCCCGTATACGAATGGGTGTGGTCCAGACCAAAGCCGGACCCGTCCAGCTGACCGCATCTCTCTCTGAGCACACGGCAGAACTGACGGAACCCCGGGGGGCCCGCTTTCATAAGCTCCACGAGCTCCAGGGCATCGAGTACAGCATTATGCCCCTTTTCCGGATAAGCACTGTGAGCGCTCAGTCCCTTGAAATCCACCTTGAAGTGAACAAGATCCCCATCTGTTCCGCCGGGGTAGTGCCTGCTCACCTCCATGTCCAGGTCCCGGATCGTATCGGCCATGATGAGCTCCACCTCTGCGAGGCGCCGTGCAATGAACTCCTCGCCGCTTTTATTTCCCCTGAAGAGGACCTCGGCATGGTCCGGGACCATGTTCTGCATTATGCCCCCCTTCAGATGGACCAGTTCCAATTCGGGGACCGTGTCATCTCCTGTGCTATCCTTATGCTCCCAGCTTGCATCCCATTGGATCATGACCATCCCCTTCTCCCCGTTGATCACGGGATAGCTTCCGTCGGGTACCACAACGAACGGGGGTACCTCTCCACGGCGGACGAGAAGGTCAATGTCCTCCCATTCCCTCGTCTCCTCCCTGGTCCCTATCAGGAGCCTTAGACCTCTTTTGGGTCTGAATCCGGTCCTCCTTAACACGTCGAAGGCCGCCAGCACCATGGCCAGACCTCCCTTGTCATCCTGAGCACCGCGGCCCCATATGCTGCCTTCGGCCACGGTACCTCCGAATGGGGGATAGGTCCAGTCCAAACCCTCCGGTACCACATCGAGGTGTGCGGCGATCCCTATGGGTTCCTCAACCTGCCCCTCCTCCATTTCCGGCTCCCAGTCCAGGACAAGCGCCATATCCTCATGGTTCCGTAAAGAGAGGTCCAGCCCCTCAGCCAGGTGGCCGATGTACCTGAAAGCGTCCGAGAACTCGCTCTGATATGTCCTGCTGTCCTGTCCCGGTTTTCGGATACTGATGGTCCTGAAACGGAGCAAAGTGGTGAGAATGGAGATGTAGAGGTCCTTCCTGTCCTCTATTATCCCGTCGATGTCCCTTTCCCATTCAACACTTCGGTATGTTTGCTTTTCTTTCATCTGACTCGATATCCTCCGGGTTCTCCCTATCGGTCCGGGTCCACGAAATAACGCTTCACGGCGGACCGGATTATGTGCTCCACCACATCATTGTAGGAGAGCCCCTCTGCCTCGGCGGCGGTTATCACGGGACTGGTGGGTCTCAATCCGGGAAGGGCCGTTACCTCTATCAGATATGGAACACCATCCTCCGACATCCTGAGGTCGACCCTTCCGAAATCGGCGGTCCGCATGAGATCGAAGGTCCTTCTGGCCATATCCAATACCGCCCTACGCTGGACAGGCTCCAGGTCCGCCGGACAGTGAATGCCCAACACCTCTTCCTTGTCATCTGCCTCCTTGGTCTCATGGTCCAGTATGTTGTCATCCCCTTTCTTCTTCTCGTACTCCACTATCTCCAGTATCTGACCCGGATATGCTTCCAGCATGGGTACCGTGAGTTCCCTGCCCTGTATGAACTCCTCCACCGTGAGCCCCTTCTCGAACTCCCGGAGCAGTTCATCTATGCGCTCCTCCGCCTCATCCCTGTCATGGGCGACGGAATCCTTGCCTATTCCCAGGCTGGAGCCCTCGTAGTTGGGTTTGATGAAGACAGGGAACTCCATATCATCCGGTAAAGGGTCGTCTGTTGAAGTTATCAACCGCCCCCTGGGCACCTTTATTCCATTGACCTCCAGGAGCTTCAATGTAAGGCGCTTGTCCAGATTCACGTACATGATAGCAGGTCCGCCGCCGGTATATGGAATGTCCAGTATCTCGAACATCGAAGGATAGTAGGCCTCCCGTCCCTTGCTGGAGACCCCTTCTGCAAGGTTGAATATCAATTGGGGTTCCGAGTCAAGGATATCGTCCACCACTTCATCGGGGGGCCCCGTGACCTCGACGGGGGTCACATCGTGGCCCAGGGAGGATATTGCATCCCGGACCCTGTCGACATACTCCTGCTCAATGAACTCGTTGGGCTGGTCATCCGATCTCCTAAGATTGTACGTCAGTGAGATCCTGAGATCTTCCATTTTTACTTTCTCCACATATATATCCTTCTTTTGTGGGTATAAATGATTACCGGCCCTCTGTCCGGACTTGTCGTGGAGAACCTGAACCTCATCTCATGGAGAATAGCTCCTCCTTCAGGAGTTCCTTGCGGTCCATGTCCCTCTTCCAGAGCACTTCCCCGTCATCCTCGTATGCATCGAGTAGTTTGTGGTATGGTTCCTTCTCCTTTTTCTTGTAAAAGATCCCGACGGGCAGCGGGTCCTCCTCCATGGCCAATCCGAATGCGTCGGCCCGGTTCGTGACATCGTGGCCCTCATCTATCCTGCTGGTGTGCTCCTTGAACCACTTGTGGGTGTTCAGCTTGTTGAACGATACGCAGGGCTGGAAGATGTCGATCAGCGCATAACCCTCGAACTCCACCGCCTCCTTGATGAGCTCCTTGGTAAGCCCCTTGTCCCCCGAGAAGCTCCTGGCGACGAAACCCGCCCCGAGCGAGAGGGCAACGGCGATCGGGTTGAATGGCTCCAGTATCACGCCGTTGGGCTGCACAGAGGTCCTGAGGTCCCTTCCGCTTGTGGGCGAGGCCTGTCCCTTTGTGAGACCGTATATCATGTTGTTGTGAACTATGTTCACCATGTCGGGGTTCCTCCTTATGGCGTGGATGAAATGGTTTCCCCCCTCCCCGTACATGTCGCCGTCCCCCGACTCTGCTATCACGGTGAGTTCAGGATTGACCGCCTTCACCAAAGTGGCAGGAGGAAGCGATCTTCCGTGGAGTCCGTTGAACATGTTGCACCTCAGGTACTGGGGGATCTTTGCTGCCTGTCCGATCCCGGAGAGCATCACCACATCCTTGGGCTCGGCTCCAAGCTCATCAAGCGCCTCCTTAAGTGCCTGGTGGATGGCGAAGTTGCCGCAGCCGGGGCACCATGCAATGTCTATGTCACCCATATCGAAGATGTCCTCCCCGCTCATTTCCATTCACCTCCCTTCTCGAGGACCTTTTCCACCTCATCCGCCAGCTCCTCCACGGTAAAGGGCAGTCCGTCATATTTCAATATCCTGTGTTCTACCTCGAGACCCAGCTCCATCCTGATGAGGGACGAGAGCTGACCGGTTGCGTTGTTCTCGACACCGATGGTCATCCTGCTTCCCTCGATGATATCCCTGATACTCTGGCTCAGCGGATGGACCTGACGGAGGTGTAGAATGGAAATATCATCCCGATCCAGGCACGCAACTGCTTCCTTCACCGTGTGAAGGGTGGAGCCCCAGCAGAGGACCACGATGCCCTCCCCATCCCCGATGAGCATTGGAGGGAGTACATCATCCTTTAGCAGGTCCAGCTTTCTCATTCTCTTGTCGACCATCTTCACCCTGACCTCCATGGATTCCGTGATGTGTCCCTCCTCGTCATGCTCGTCGCTGTCCATCTTCACTAGACCCCCCCCGTGACCGGGCACTCCCCTGGGGGACACGCCGTTTTCGGTGATACGGTATCTCTTGTAGCCGCTTTCGGTCTTCTCGATATGTCTTTTTGGATCCTCGAATGAAAGATCGAGTTCCTTCACATTGTAATGCGAATCCACCAGGAACTGGTCCGTGAGAACCACCACAGGGACCTGGAACCTGTCCGCGGTCTCGAAGGCCCTCCTGGTCAGGTCGAAACCCTGCTCTATATCGGCAGGTGCGTAGATCGCCCTGGGGAGGTCACCGTGTCCGGAGAACAATGCAAGGAAGAGGTCCCCCTGCTCCGTCCTGGTCGGGAGACCGGTCGCGGGACCGGGTCTCTGGGCCAGATGTACGACCATGGGAAGCTCCAGCATTCCGGCAAGGCTCATCCCTTCGGACATGAGCGCGAAGCCGCCTCCCGAGGTGGTGACCATTGCCCTCCCCCCGGCATACCATGAACCAAGCGCCATGTTCATGGCCGATATCTCGTCCTCGGCCTGCTCGGCGATCACACCGTACTTCTTCTGTCTGGACGCAAGGTCCACCAGCACGCCGGTAGAAGGGGACATGGGATAGGATGAGATGGTATCACAACCCCCTGCCAGCGCTCCCAGCGAGATGGAGTTCACCCCTCTCATCAGGATCTCATCCTTTACACCATCGTCCTCTTCGAGGTCCACGTCAAGTTCACCTTCTTTCTTCATTTCTTCGGCTATCCCGTAACCTGCCTTCCGTGCCTTCAGGTTCTTCTCCAGTGCCTTTTCCCCCTTTCCGGAGAACCTCTCCTCCAGCACCTCATCGAACAGGTCCTCCTCCACATCGAAATATCCGGCTATCATGCCTGCCACTACGATATTTATGTAGATACTTCCGCCGATCTCCTCCGCCCTCTTCTTGATCTCTGTCCGCAGTACATTGAAGTCTCCGTTGCCTTCGAGCTCCCCTGCAAGGTCAGGATCGCAGATGACCGTGGTGTTCTCGTCCATTCTCCAGCGTATGTGCCAAACGGCGTCGGGGGTCATGGGGAAAGCGATGTCCACCCGCTTAACGGGAGCCCTTACCCTTACGGACGAGACCCTGATACTGGTGGAGTTCGAGCCTCCACGTACCCTGGACTCGTACTCCTTTATTGAGTGTACATGGTAGCCCGATCTCTTAAGGACCTTCACCAGAAGTTCCTCCACGGTCTTTATGCCCTGGCCTGCCTCACCGCAGATGACCAGGGAAACATCCTTGTTCCCTTCCTTCGGATATCTCATGCGTTCCACCTTTTGCTCATTCGATCCCACCCGGATATTCACGTGAAGGTGGGGGTCGTCCGCGTCTATATTGATTCGGCCTTTCTCTTGATCGCCTTGTTGAACTCCATGAACCCTTTCCTGGTGTCGGTGTTGATCGACCTCCATAACATCGGGGTGAGCAGGCCCGTGAACTTCTCCCCGTGGATCAATCTGGTCCTTCCCTGCTCCATGGGTTCGATGATGAAGTAATGCTCCCCGCTGAAGAGCGCCCCTTTGAGATCACCCTTCCATCTGAACTCCTTCTCCTTTTCCTTGACCAGTACGCGGGGTTTGAACTCCTTTTCCTTGCCCTTCGAGGTCCTCATCTTCACCTTCAGTTCACTTCCCACCTCTCCGTTGCCCTCTATGCTCTTTATGTACCTGCTCCAGTCTGCATAGCTGTAAAAATCCATCAGTATGCCCCATACCTTCCCCGGTTCGGCCCTGATGATGGTTTCCGTGATCAGCTCTTTCATTCAACTACCTCCATATCATTTCCAGTAATAGGGTCTGCCGTAGTAATCGTAGAGGACCTCCTCGTACTTCCTGTTTATAGGATCCCGGGGGTCGAACTCGGGAGAGTTCTTTATCTCGTCCTTGGTATGGTCCACCACTATCTTGTTCTCATCCCAGTCGATCCCCTTGACCCAATCGGGTGATATGAGCACCTTCTTACCCGGAATGATGTTCCTGGTCTCTACAACATAATACCTGATCCTCCAGTCATCCGTATCTATTACCATATCGTCCAGATGACCGATCCTGCCGTCCTGTGCCTCGATCCTGTAGTCCTCCACCATCCTGGTACTCCTTATGTGGTTATCCGTCTCTTTCCTCAGGTCCTCGTCCATGAATGTTATGTGTGTCCCGTCGAAGGTCAGACGGGGCTCCACACCTGCCGGATACCACAGGGCACCCGGAAGTACGTTCCTGAGCATGCTTTCTTCCTTCACTGCGGAGATCGGCTTGTGCTCTTCCGGTGCGGGCTGCTCCTCCAGCTCCTCCTTGGTGAGCTCTATGTCCATTCTCCCGGGGTCATCAATGGGCTTTGTGACCTTGTCGGGGGACACCAGGACCTGTTTTCCCGGAAGCCATTTCCTCGTATCCACCACCATGTAGAGGACCTCATTGGTTCTCTCGTTGAAGTAGAAGGTCATGAGCTTTCCCATCTCTCCTTCCCTGGTCACAATATCGTTCTTTTCAAGGTCCTTTACACTTCTCATCATTTTTTTACCTCGTTCCGGACTGATGTTACCTTGTTCTGGTTGTTTATAATGATTTCGATAAACAGGTCAAGATAGCGATATTTCGGTGTATTCTGCCCTTACACAAATATTATATAAACCTCTGACCAAAATGGTCACATGGCATCTCGATGAAAAGGCAGGGGCAGATCGGATAGGGGCACTGGTCCCGACCACCTCCTTTGAAGGGATCCGTATCGGATGATGTGCTTATGAAGAACAGATCCAAGAGGGTCAAATCGGTGGGACCCCTGAAATTAACCCTCATCTTGATGAAGAACCTCTCCCTGCTCATGATAAGGAAGCTGACCGGCGGAAAGGCCGGTCCGAAGAACTTTCCCAAGAGGTTCCGAAGGTCCCTGGAGGAACTGGGTCCGACCTACATAAAATTGGGACAGATGCTGTCCACACGTTATGATCTCTTTTCAAAGGAGACGCTCTCGGAACTGGAGAGACTGCAGGATGAGGTCAGACCCCTACCTTACTCCGTTATCCGCAGAGAGCTCGTCAATACATACGGAAACCCGAAGAAGTACTTCTCCAATATAGAGAAGAAGCCGACCGCATCGGCATCCATAGCCCAGGTCCACAGAGCCAGGATGAAGGATGGAACCAGGGTGGCCATCAAGATAAGGAGACCGAACATAGAAAAGACCATAAGGAACGACATTCAGACCCTCAAGAGGATATCCAGGTTCATCGACAGGTTCGTTATATTCATAAGCGAGGATATCACCGAGATAGTGGATGAGTTCGGGGCTTCGGTGATGGAGGAGATAGACCTTTACACCGAGGCGATCTCCACGATGAAGTTCAGGAACATATTCAAGGATGACAGCATCGTCCAGGCACCGGAGCCTGTCATGGAACTCTGCACCGAGAACGTGATGGTAATGGAGTACGTGGAAGGTGTCAAACTCTCAGAGATAATCTCCGGAAACTACGATAAAGAGCAATATCCCATCAATACCTCCAATCTGGTGGAGAAGATCGGTTTCACAATGCTGGAGCAGATCTTCATGCACAGCATGCTGCACGCCGATCCCCATCCGGGCAACCTCATGATAACCAAGGACGGAAAGCTCTACTTCATAGATTTCGGAAGGGTGAAATATCTAGACGATGAACTGCAGACCTTCCTGCTCGAGTACATGATCTCCATTGCAAAGAGGGACCCGGACATGATGGCCGAGATAATATCGGACAATTTCGGGCTCAAGAACAAGGACACCTACACGGATGACATAAGGAGGCTCTATTCCAAATATTACGGGAAATCGCTGGAGAGGATAAACTTCGGGGAGCTCATGGTGGATTCATTCATGGTCAGCAGAAAACACCAGGTGAGGCTCCCTGCACAGGTATTCCTCCTTTCAAGGGTGATCGTCCTGGTGGAGGGCATAGGATATCATCTGGACCCTGATTTCGAATACATCGGGTTCCTGAAGAGCTACTTCACCAAGAGAAGGGTCACGGATGTGGTCAAGGAGAGGATCAGGCAGGTGAAGGAGGACACCATCTGGAACATGGTCATGGTACCCAGAAAGCTCAGGAACATCGACAGGTTGATAATGGGCAACAAGAAGTTGCAGTTCAAACTTCCAACCCTGGAGAGGAAGATCGACAATTTCGTGAACTCCATCAATGCACTGGCCGTCGCCGTTATAATGGCCGGACTGCTGGTTAGCGTCAACAAGTTCGAATATCCGCTGATACCCCAGATCATCCTCATGGTACTGGGTTTACTTCTGATATACGAGATATTCTTAAAGAAGAAAAAATAAGTGGACCGGTCAGCCCTGAGGCATCCGGTCCATTCTCGGGATCCGTGGACCCCGACCTTCGATCACTCGATCACTATCTTGTGCGGCTTTTTCTTGGGTGTCGGGTTCTTCTTCGGTATCTTCAGCTTCAGAACTCCGTTTTCCATGTTTCCCTCCGCCTTCTCACCGATGACCTCGTCGGGAAGGGTCAGGGTCCTGCTGGAGGAGAAGTTCCTTCTCTCCTTTAGGAAATAATCCCTTTCCTTTTCCTCTTTCTCCTGCTCCTTTGAGAGCGAGATGCGCAACTTCCTGTCATCGAGGTCCACTTCCACATTATCCTTCCTTACGCCGGGCAGCTCCGCAGCCACCGAGAAGTGGTCTCCCTCATCGGTCACATCCACGGGCAGGTAGTCCTTGGTATGGAACATCCTCCTCAACGGCATCCTTGTCTCATCGGAAGGGTTGAAGAAGGATTCGAGATCGTATCTCACCCGGTCCATGAGCTCATCGAACTCCGGGAGCTTCATGTAGAGATATGGTTCCTTTTCCTGTTCCTTCTTTTCTATTATTTCCTTGTTCTTCTTTCTCATTTCCATCACTAATAGATATCTTCTCTAGTACCCTATATATAACTTGTGACTCTGAATATTTTTATATATATTTTCGATAAAAAGTGCATACTATATCAAGGGTTCCTGTCCTCTACCCGAAGAGGCTCCTCCAATGGACTATTTCTTGACCCAATCGCCGTCCTTATTTTTCCTGTAATTCTTTTTCACGGCGGCCCAGGAGACCTTCATGGCGACCTCCTCCCTGGAATCGCCTCCCCTGCGTTCGGAAGGGTCCTCGTAGCGGTCCCAGGCATCGTTGAAGGCCTTCATGAATATCTCCTGGGCGTGTTCGGGGAGGGCTCCCTTCACGCTTTCAGGGAGCTCCTCTATGCTGTCGTAAGGGATCATACCACATCCTGTGGATTCTTACGGCACTATCTCCCGGGTCAGGGTCGCCATTCCGGCGTCCTCTTCTTCCTGAAGATATCTCAGATGGAAGGTCATGCCCTCCTCTATCGGATGGGTGTCCCTTATCAATATCAGATCTTCTTCACTGACCTGGCCCACGCCCTCCGGGTCCGTGGCAAGGTCAACGAACCTCACGGTCTCGTTCACGTTGAGGTTAATGATCTCTTCGAGACCGCCGGAGAGCACGATGTTGTCCTCCTGGTCCTTTATCATATATGAATAGTCCGCTATGGGCTCGAGCCTGCTCACATCCTCGATGGTGAGAATGTAGTGAGGATCGGCAATAAGTCCCACGGGATCCCCGTAGGTCACCGAAATAATGACATCGGGAGGTCCTTCGGTTCCTGCCTGTACAGTGATCATTACTGCATCCTCCGATTCCAGTTCTCCGTCTGACACGGTCAGCGTCACGGTGATGACCTCGGTCTCCGTCACCATGGGGGCCTCGAAATAGACCTTCGCTCCTGTGAGGTCCCTGTCGTTGGTCGGGTTCCCATCCTCGTCAGCATCCTCTTCCCCGTCCAGGTCCCAGTAGTATTCCAGATCGTCCCCGTCAGGGTCCGTGGAGTTGGTCCCGTCAAGATATACCATTTCCCCGGGCTCGACCATCTGGTTCTCACCGGCAACTGCGGTGGGGTATGCGTTCTCAATGTCTTCATCATCTTCCTGGTCCACGCTTATCGCGATCGCGACCGCCACTATTATCAAGAGCAGCAGAGCCACTATCGCAATGACCGTCATGGTGGTTCTATTTTCCATTCTTTCAACCTGTTTGAACCTTGATCTATCTGTTTATATATTTTTTCCTTTCACTGCTTATGGCTGTTTTATCACAGAGATGTGAGACACTTCGATCTCATGGATTCACTTCGACAATAAACCATACCACAGGACCCAGATAATAAATTATATAAAGGGACAAAAGGAGGATCTAAGGAAGAGGCATTCAAAATGGCAGAACACAAGGAAAAAGAAGAAGGAGCCAGGGTGGAGCTGGTATCGACAGATTGGCTTTCCAAGAGGTTGAAGGACGAGGATATGAGGATCGTGGACGTGCAGCCCAATATACATGACTATATCGCGGAGCATATCCCGGGTGCAGTGTACTTCAACCCCTCTCTGTTGAGGGTCCCTTTCGAAGGTGTCCCCGGCAACTATATACCCGAAGGGGCCGCCGGCAAACTGTTCGAGAGGATCGGAATAAAACTGCAGGAACCTACTGTGGTGTATTCGGGTAAAGGCACCTTCAAAGGATGGGGTGACGGACTGGAGCAGACCATGATCGCATACTCCCTGCTCAGGTTCGGTCATGAAAATGTACTGCTTTTGAACGGCGGACTGGACAAATGGAAGAACGAATCCAAACCATTGACCAAGGAGTTCCCCCGGACCGAGGTTTCACGGTTGGTTCCCAAGGTCAGGTACGAGAACATAGTAGGATACAATGAGCTCAAGAACGTGAAGGACAATGAGAAGGTGATGCTCCTTGATGCCAGACCCAAGGAAGTGTACGAAGGTAGGGGCCCCTGGATCAAACCGGGACACATACCCGGCGCGGTGAACCTTCCCTGGAAGTCGCTGATGGATCCCGAAAACCCCACACTTCTCAGGCCCTTCTCGGAGATCGAGAACATACTGGAGGAAAAAGGGATCTCCAGGGATTTTGATCTGATCTGCTCTTGCGGTACCGGGAGGGAAGCCACGGTAGAGTTCCTTCTTTTCAAATATTTCCTGGGATTCCCCAAGGTGAGGATCTACGAAGGTTCATTCACCGAATGGACCTCCCACCCCGATAACCCCACGGTGACCGGCCCCGACCCTGAGTAGAACGGGAGGTATGAAAATGATTTTCAAGAGGTTCATGTCCGAGGGTCTCTCCCACTTCTCTTACATGGTGGGAAGCGGCAGGGAAGCTGCAGTGGTGGACCCGGGCAGGGATGTATGGAGATACTTGAAGCATGCATTGGATATCGACCACAGGATAGTTGCCATATTCGAGACGCACAGGCACGAGGACCTCGTATCCGGAGGTATCGAGCTATGGGAGAGGACAGGGGCACCGGTCTACCATGGACGCGGGACCGAGCTCGCATACGGTGAAGAGGTCAAGGAAGGAGATACATTTGATATCGGCTCGCTCTCACTGGAGGTGCTGGAAACACCGGGGCATACCGATGAGAGCATCTCGATCTCGGTTAAGGAGGAAAAGGAAAGTGTCCCCTTGATGGTCTTCACAGGGGACCTGCTGTTCTACGGTGATACCGGAAGGGTGGACCTCTACGGCGAGGAAAGGTCCGAGGCAAATGCAGAGAAGATGTATCACAGCATTTTCCAAAAGCTCTTCGGCCTGGGGGACCATGTTGTGATCTACCCTGCCCATGGTCAGGGCTCCGTATGCGGCGGTTCCATAACGGAAAGGGAGGTTTCGACAATAGGATACGAGAAAAAGAAGGATCCTCTTCTGGGGATGGACCGATCGGAGTTCATATTGAAGAAGCTGAAAGAGGAGATGGAAAGACCGTCTTACTTCGACAGGATGGAGAAGATGAACACCGAAGGACCCCCGCTTCTCACCAGAAGAGGAGATATCGAGCCCATGGACCTGGAGACGTTCATGAGGGTCCGCTCATCGGGGGCCCAGGTTGTCGATACCAGGCACCCTTGCGCATTCGCGGGAGGACATGTGCCCGGTTCACTGAACATCTGGATGGATGGCCTCGGACAATTTGCCGGTTGGATGCTCGATGATGAAGGTGAGATCCTTCTCCTTGACTGGAACGGTGATCGTATGGAGGAGGCACGGATCTTTCTCGAAAGGGTTGGCCTGGACAACGTGAAGGGATATCTCTCAAGGGGATTCGATGCTTATGCGGGAAAAGGTCTCCCCCTGGCCAACGCAAGGATGGCAACGATACCGCATTCCAAGGAGCTTCTGGCCTTCGAGGATACTTTCATACTGGATGTCCGCAACCGGTCCTCCTGGGAGAGGGGCGGTCATATCGGAGGCGCCTTAAGGATATTCGTGGGAGAGCTGCCTGAAAGAATAGACGAGGTCCCAAGGGACAAGAAGGTATTGATATACTGCGATACCGGTTTCAAGACAGGGATCGCTGCCAGTGTACTGCTCCAGCACGGCTACCATGATGTCCATCTCCTGCAGGGGGGCCTGGAGGCCTGGAATGAGAGTGGCATGTACATCGAACATTGATCGGATAGGACAGAGCCGTTCGGATGGGATGAATTCTTCTTTACATTTTTCTCCTTCTGCTCCCAGATAGGTACAATGCCGGATCAGCCCTGATCCTTTCGGCATTCCTCTTTTTCAATGTCCTTGATGAGCATAACAGGACAGCATGCCGACCTGGCAACCTTTTCTGCAACGCTGCCTATGACCAGAGAGGTAATGGGGTTCATCCCTCTATTCCCCATTATTATGATATCATACCGGTCCGACATGCCGATTATCACATCCGCCGGTATGCCACTCTTCAGCAGCGTCCCTATATCCATTCCCCTCTCATTGGCAACCTGTAGATAGGACTGCATGAGCTTGTAATCGTCGGTTCCGGGTTCAAGTCCCTTTGGCTGTTCCATCCCGATGGGACCGGTGGTCGGATAATCTGTGACATGGACGATGTCCACCGAGCCGTCAACCAGCTTGGCGAAGCTCAATGCCTTCTCGAAAGCCTTCATGGACAGGTCGGACCCGTCCACGGGGACCAGTATCTTCTTGAATTCCTTCATTTTAACGGAACCTCCTTTCCTTCCGGGGACACCCGGCTCAAGGTTCTATCACTATGTCGCTGGTCCATAGACCATGGACATTGCAGTAGGATTCCGCGATGAGCTTCCCCTTCTTCTCGGTCTTGAAAGCAGTCGTGACCCTTGGCTCGGCATATACCGTACTGTTATCCGGCCCCTCCACCGATGCACCGTGGGCGCAGAACCTGTGCTCCCCTATGAGGTAAGGGAACTTCTCTTCGTCAGGCAAAAAGAACAACCTGATGTATTCTATGTGATGTTTCGTCTCGTTGGGATGCGGTATCTCCTTCCCGACGATGGCTCCGACCTCGACCGCCCCGTCACCCCTGTTCAATACCTCCAGAACAGGCATGTGCTTTTCGTTCTTCCAGTCCTTTTCCTGATAAAGTCCCTTTATTGCTGCCATGATCATTTCTCCTATCGTTGGTATTATATCTCCATTTTAGGGTTTATATAGATTGTGTATGCCTCATTCTTGATATAATATTTCAGGTCCTCTCATCTTCTGCCACTCCAAGCTCCTTCATCCTTTTAGGAAGGTATTTCTCAAAACCCTCCTTCAGGGTCATGGGATCATATCCCAGTTCCGACCTCGCCTTCTCGTTGGACCCCAGATAGGTGACCCCGGCGGAGACCCTGAGTGACTCCGGGCGGAAGATGGCGGGGACCGGAAAGATGGCGCTGACCGGGGTCATGACGTACGACATGGTCTTCAGCATCCAGGGGGGCACAGCAAGACCAGAGGGCTCGATCCCGGTTATATCCCGGGCTGTCCCCAGTGCGGACCGTATCGAGCGGCGCTCGCCGGCAATTATATAGGATACCCCTTTTGTTCCTTTCTCCATGGCCAGTAGGTGACCGTCAACAATATCTTCAACATGGGACCAGCACCATTCTGTACCCTTGGGAACTATTGGAAGGTCCTTCTGGAGGTATCGGTCCATCATCTCACCTGTTGAGCTGGTGTCTCCCGGACCGTATACAACTCCGGGCTGGACAATGACCAGGGGAAGGCCATCCTTTATCATCGGCAGTGCCACCTCGTAATGCGCTTTCCATTTGGTCCTGTCATATTCGCTAAGATGCTTCCCCTGGAAGCGGTATCCCTCGTCCACCATCTTCCCGTTGGTATCGGAGAATACCGCCAGGGTGGAGGTGTAAACCGCCTTTACTATCGAAAGCTCCTTCATGACCTCCAGAACGTTCCTGGTACCATTTACGTTGATATCCTCTGCCTTGGAGCTATCCCTTGCGCCTATCTTATACCATGCAGCCAGATGGAATATGCCGTCGACGCCTTCGGCGGCAGGATAGAGTGTCCCTTTCTCCGTGATGTCGCCTTTGAAAAGGTTCGTCCCCCGCTCCTTCAACCATTTGGCCTTCTCCATGTCCCTCACGAGTGCGTTCAGCTCGTGTCCCTGGTCCAGTAGTTTCCTTGCCAGGTGCCCGCCGACGAACCCCGTGGCCCCGGTGATCATGTACCTCATCTTGCCATCTCTTTCTTACCTTGTCTTCCGTACTAATTAGGTTTGCCCCTATGCGGGAAAATTCCGTGATCCTGACCGTTCACTCAGTGCCCATATAGGCACGGAAAGTAAGATCATCCCGCCGAAGGGGCATCCAAAGTTTTATTAGGAGCGGTTCAAAGGTATTCCACAGGGATATAGTTGGGGGTATTTATTTAACACCTCCTCAATCACCTGAAATGAAATTGTAGTTTCTTATTGTTCAACCAGGGAACCTTCGAATCAATGCCTTTGTCCTTGAGTTTCTCATTGATATTCTGGAATAACGCTTCAAGTTCCGGGGGATATCGATGATAGGTAACATGGATCGTATGACCCTT
>JAWOCK010000107.1:0-6966 GCA_046483845.1 Thermoplasmatota archaeon
ATGTACAGTCCGATCGAAGAGGGGAGCCCGCTGATGGGGCAAAACAATGAGACGGTCATCGAGGAATAGGTCGACATCGGGTTCCGGCAAATGATCTTGGTCCCGACTTACGAACAAGAGTAAATATTATTCCGAATGTTCTTGTAAGAGGTGGAACATGGAACCGAACTTTCATTCTGATCTTTTTTATCAACCATGTTGCATTTCCAAGGGAACATGAAACTGCCTTTGATGAGCGACGGCACCGATGTTTCACATGGGCCACGGAAAACCATTTAATCCATGAGGCATCAACACCAGACGGAGCAATTCTGATGAGCGACGGCCCCGCTGTGTCAGCTGTGATGGCAGGATATTTTGCATCCCTGAAGGAGAAGGCCAACGAAGCGGCCGATATTGCCCAAAAGGCCCGGATGAAGGGGCTCGATCCCACCGACGAGGTGGAGATCCCCTTCGCGGACGACCTTGCAGGCAGGGTCGAAAAACTGGTGGGGCCCCCCGGTGTGGCGGAGAGGATAAGGGAGCTCTCCCCGACGATGAGCAGGGAGAAACTGCTCATGGTCATCGCCGGCGAGGTGGCAAAGAAGCTGACCGACCAGGGGGAGAACAAGCAGAAGGCACTGGATCAGGCCACCCGTACGGGGCTTGCAATTCTGACCGAAGGTGTATTGGTGGCCCCCCTGGAGGGAATAGCCGAGGTCTCCATCGGCACCAATGCCGACGGCTCGGACTACGCCGACCTCTACTTCGCGGGACCGATAAGGGCCGCTGGCGGAACCGCACAGGCGGTTTCCGTTCTGATCGCGGACCAGGTCAGAAGGTCCCTGGGGATAGGTGAGTACAAGGTTTACGAGACGGAGGTTTCCAGATACGTGGAGGAGTTCCAGCTCTACAAGAACCTCCAGTACAAACCATCCAATGAGGAGATAGAGATGGTGGTCAGGAACTGTCCTGTTTGCATAAACGGCGAAGGGACCGAAAAGGTCGAGGTCTCCGGCAACAGGGACCTCCCCAGGGTTCACACCAACCAGGTACGTTCCGGCATATGCCTGGTCATAGCCGAAGGGGTCCTCCTTAAGGCAAAAAAGATCCTCAAGATCACAAAGGCGCTGGAGATAAAGGGCTGGGAGTTCCTGGACAACCTCAAGAAGAAAGAGGAGAAGAAAAAGGAGAAGAAGGAAGGGACCGGCCTGCAGAACGAGCTGCTGGAGTCCATGATCTCCATGAAGGATATGGAAGAAGATGTTGAAACCTTTATCGGGGACACGGACGACGAGGGGAACTACCTTGACTTCACCTTCGACCAGGATGATGAAGAGAAGGGGCGCGTGGTCCATCTCACCGATGACGGCATGTCGCTCAAGGTGGAGGCGGCTGTGAAGTACATAAAGGACCTGATAGCAGGAAGACCGGTGTTCTCCCATCCTTCAAGACCGGGGGGTTTCAGGCTCAGGTACGGGAGGGGGAGGACATGCGGTCTCGCTTCCATTGGGATCAATCCATACACCCTTTACATAACCGGGGAGTTCATGGCCACCGGGACGCAGATCAAGATCGAGAGACCTGGAAAGGCGGGTGCTGTCACCTCCGTGGACTCGGTGGAGGCCCCTACGGTCCTTCTGAACAGCGGGGACCTGGTGAAGGTGGATTCCAGGGAGGTCCTGAAGAGAGTGAAGGGCAGGATAAGGTCCATCACGGACCTGGGAGACATATTGATACCCTTTGGGGAGTTTGCCGAGAACAACCACCCGCTGGTCCAGGGGGCCTACACCGAAGATTGGTGGAGGTGGGAAGTGAGATGTGCCCTCTACATGAAGGAGAAGGGACCGGAGCATCCCTTCGAAGAGGCCATGCACCTTGAGGATAAGCTATCAGGTATCAGGGAAGATTCCCTTGCCCCTTACGTAAAGAGGAAGCGTTCCCTTGAAAACCCCTCCGAGGAGGAAAAGGAAGAGCTGAGGAAGCTGTTGAAGGAGTGCGAGGAAGATGCGGAGAAGAGTTCCGATGCATATCTGAGGGAAGCTGCGGCAAGGGCGGAAAAGAGAGAACAGGAGATGGAAAGGATGCGGATCCCCTTCCGGAAACCGCGCACCGGCTCCGAGGCACTGAACATATCCAGGGAGTTCGGTGTCCCCCTGCATCCCGAATGGACCCTGCTCTGGCATGATATCGACATGATACAGCTCAATCGATTAAGAAAGCACGTTCTGGACAGCGGCTCCTACAACGAGGAGACCGGCCTACTCATTGAAAAGGACGATGATATCAAGGACATACTGATTCTTCTCTGCTGTCACCACAGGGAGATCGAAGAGGGATATCTGATAGAAAAGCATGCCAGAACACTGCTCCTCTCCCTGGGCATTCAGGAGGACATGAGGTCCTGCAAGGTGCCCAGGGACTTCTCCAGGGCAAACAACGTGATGAAGGCCGTGAACATGCTCTCGGGCATAAGGATCATGGAGAGGGCGCCGACACGGATAGGGGCCCGGATGGGGCGCCCGGAAAAGGCCGACAAGAGGCAGATGAAACCACCGGTCCACGGCCTCTATCCGGTGGGAATGCAGGGGAGCCAGCAGAGACTGCTCAAGAAGACGTTCGGCACCGCGGTGGAAGCAAACACCATACCGCATCTCTGCCCCGAATGCAAGAAGATATCCCCTTTCAGGAAATGTCCCGACTGCAATGTGGAGAACCTGGTCCAATCCGGAGGCAACGGATACAGGGAGATGATGGAACTCCATACCAGAGAGGACGCTGAAAGGGCCGCCAGGCTGCTCGGTTTCACTTCGATCGACATGCTCCCCGAGATGAAAGGGGTGAAGGGTTTGATATCAAGGGAGAAGATCCCCGAGCGGGTGGAAAAGGGACTTCTCAGGGCAAAACACCAGGTCTTCGTTTTCAGGGACGGTACGGTGAGGTCGGATATGACCGATATCACCCTGAGCCATTTCAGGCCCAGCGAGATCTCCTCACCTGTGGAGACATTGAGGAGGATAGGATATACAAAGGACATCCACGGAGATGAGCTGAAGGATGAGGACCAGGTCCTGGAGCTCAGGGTCCAGGATATAGTTGTGAACGAGGATGTGGGCAGATACCTGGTAAAGGTGGCAGGGTTCGTTGACGATGAGCTGACCCTTCTCTACGGACAGGAACCCTATTACAATGTGGAGAAGAAGGAGGACCTCATCGGCGCCCTGGCATTGGGACTTGCACCCCATACATCAGCAGGTGTTCTCTGCAGGATCATAGGCTTCACCAAGGCCCAGGGATGTCTGGGACATCCCTATTTCCATGCCTCAAAGAGGAGGAACTGCGACGGGGACGAGGATGCGGTGATGCTCCTCATGGACGGACTGCTGAACTTCTCCCGGAAGTTCTTACCCGAAAAAAGGGGTGGACAGATGGATGCGCCGCTTGTCCTATCCATGAGGCTGGACCCCATGGAGGTGGACAAAGAGGCACACAACGTTGACCTGAGGTCCAGCTACCCCATGGACTTCTACATGGCCACCATGAAGAGCACCAGGATCAATGAATACTGGATGGAGAGGATGGACACCGTGAGGTCCAGGCTGGGGTCCCCGGAGCAGTACGAAGGGTTCATGTTCTCCAATGATACCGTGGACATCAACTTCTCCCCCAGGATATCCGCATACAAGACCATAGGGTTCACCGAGGAGAAGATAAACACACAGCTTGAACTGGCAAGGATTCTGAGGGCCGTGGACGAGGATGATGTGGCGGAGAGAGTGCTCACAACCCATCTTCTCCCCGACCTCATAGGGAACCTGAGGTCCTTTTCACAGCAGTCCTTCAGGTGCACCAAGTGCGGTGCCAAGTACCGGAGGGTCACGCTCACCGGCAAATGCACCAATATGATATACACCCCCAAACCCCACAGATGCAATAACAGATTGATCCTCACCGTCTCCGAAGGTTCGGTGAAGAAATACCTGGGCATAGCCCAGAGGATAGCTTCACAGTACAAGATATCCAACTATCTCAGGCAGAGGATAGACATGATGTCCAGATCAATAGAGACCATGTTCCCCGAGAGGTTCAAGGAGACCACACTTGAAGCATTCATGTAGCAATGATATCCGGTTCTTATTTTCTTTTTTAAAATTTCACAGTAAGGTGCAACAACATATTCTTTTCCTGTATCTGTAATGGAAAAGCTGGTGATCCTCCCTCTTTTTTCTTTAGATATCAGGCCTGCATCAATGAGGATAAAAAAAGAACCCCGGCCGAAGGGACCGGGGCATCATTCCTTATGTGGATCACACGTTCACTATCTCGCCGCAGAGGGGACACTCGGCCTGGTCCGCACCTTCCGGTATCACTACCTCGCTTCCGCATAGAGGACAGTTCTGGACATTGGTCCCGGCTGCCTCGGGGGCGGGCTCCTCCTCGGTCTTCTCCTCGGGGGCCTCCTCTGGCTCCGGAGGCTGCTGTCCCTCGGGAACCTCGCCGGGGGCCGGTTCCTCCGGAACTTCAAGGTCCTCCAGTTCCGGCTTCTCCAGCTCCTCCTCCGGTGCTTCCTCCTGGTCCTCCTCGGAAGGCGGCAGCACATCATCGCTTGGAGGCTCATCGAGAACGAACTCCGAGGCCTCGTTGATGACACCGGGAAGTGCCCACTGGATGGCCTCTATGGCAGGCAGATCGTTGGTTGGAACCCCTGTCAGTACCTCGAACCTCTTCACGTTCCTTCTTGTCCTCCCCAAGTCCTGTCTGGCAGCCATTTTGTCCTTGTCGGCTCTCTGCTTCAGGAAGAACACGACCCCGAAGATCACAAGCGCAATTATGACTATTCCGACGAGGACACCCAGAAGCCAGGCCGGGAGGGTGGATTCGTCCTTGGTCTCTATTACGTTGGGATTGAGGGGTTCCGGATCCAGTCGGTCGTTGACGCCATCCCCGTCCGTATCCGGATTCTTCGGGTCGGTCTCATTTCCGTTGACCAAACCATCCATGTTCGTGTCCTCCTCGATGTCAAGGAGTCCGTCGTTGTCGTCATCGTCATCTATGATATCCGGTATTCCGTCCCCGTCCGTATCGACCAGGGTAATGTCCGGGACCACGGAGATCTCCACCGAAATGGACTTGTTGGATATGCCATCATCAACATGCAGGGTGATCAAATGATTGTCCTGCGACAATTTCTTCTTCATAACAGGTGATGTTCCCAGGTAGCCGTCCTTGTCGGAATACCAAAGATAAGAGAGCTCATCTCCATCCGCGTCCCTCGAATTGGAACCGTCGAAAACGATGGAATGACTCTCCAGGTACTTGGTCCTGATCTCCGGAGATGTGATTATCGGGACAGGGTCCCTGTTGATCGTTTCCGGGGTCACCTCAATGGGTATGTCCTCTGAATAGGTATATCCGTTACCCGCAAGGTCCATGGACCTCCATCTGATATAGTTCAGTGTGTCCCTCTCGAAGAATATCGGAGGGGTCTCCACGGTAAGGTCCGAGTAGGAACCTGACAGGTCAAGGGTCTCCCATGGTCCGTAGTTGGAGACGCCGTTATGGGAGATGGAATACTGGATGGTCCTCGAATCAACGCCAGATCCTCTGTCCGACAGTGTTATCCCGCAGGAGATATAGCTGGAATCCATGGGTTCGATAGGAGTGGCCTGCTTGTATGTCAGAGGTATCGTATCCACCTTTACCTGGAACGGTTCCGATTCCACATAGCCGTTGCCCGCAACATCTTTGGCCCTCCATTTAACGAAGTTATCTTCCCCTTCACGGAAGTTCAGGAACAGTTTCACCCTCATGATCTCGCCGTTCCTTCGCATGTTCGTGGGCTCCCATGCGGAGAATGTGACACCCCCATCGTACGAGATGGAATACTCCACCGAGCTCCCCCGCACACCGGAGCCTCCGATATCCGTAATGAGTATCTCGTAGTTCACGGTCCTCTCATGGATCCAGGCCCCGTCCCCCGGAACCGGTTCCCCGAAGACCGGCTCCCCCACATCATAGTAGACGGAGGCCGAGGAGGCAGGTCCGTAGTTATTGGCGGAATCGACGGACCATACGTAGATGGTATTCCATCCCTCGGAAAGCCCGTCGAACCTTATGTTGATGTTGGGGGTGAACCAGCCATCATCCGTGCCTCCTGCATCATAGGTGTTGTACATGTAACCTGCTATCTCGGAGGAAGCATCATTCGCCGGTGACCAGTCGATAAAAACCTCCGGATCGTCATCGTATCCCATAAGGGTGTCAATATCGGAATCCGCCCTGATCCGTATGTCCGTGGGAGGATCGGGGAGGTCCGTATCAACCAGATAGAAGAAGGAGATGAGACCCGATACGTCATCTGCCTCTCCCTTCAGGTCAATTATTGTAATGTTGATCTCCTCCCTGCCCGACTTCTCCTGGGACCGGTACGTGAAGAATATCTCCAGACCGGACGAGGAGGTGTTGAGGAAGATGTTTCCGAAATTGTCCATCATCCTCACGGAAAAATATTCGTTTGGAGGAGCCGCCTCGGTGCCCTCGTAAAAGACCCGCATGCCGGTGACCGTCAGCTTCTCCCCAGGCTGGACGAAGGAACCCTTGCTCAGGACGCCGTTTATCTCCCCGATTACGGTTAGGTCTCCGTCGAGCTTCACATCGGCCTCCACCATGAACATGGAGGAATAGGCCTTGGAAAGGGACATCTCCCTTCCGGCAGATAGCGATACGAACACGTCGAAGGGCTCTTCGGTGATGATGTAGGAATTGAAGGTGAGGTTCATGTAGATGTTCAACCCGTCTCCTCCATCGGGCACCACTGCTGAGGAGGTTACCTCCAACCATTCGAAGGGGTCACGGGCCACCTTCATTATCATCAGACCGCGGTCCCATCTGATCACTATCTCTTCTCCTTCCACTTCAAGACCGTGCATCACAAGGGTGATCCTGAAGTCCTTGAAATCGGAGACATCCCAGGTATTCCTGATATGT
>JAWOCK010000118.1:0-3821 GCA_046483845.1 Thermoplasmatota archaeon
CTTGAAGATATCATTAAGAGTAATGAGGACAGGTTCATCAGGTTCTTCAACGAAGCCCAAGCGGTCTCAACAAGACTCCATATGCTGGAGCTTATCCCGGGTCTCGGGAAGAAGACCATGTGGCATATCATAGAAGAGAGGAGAAAGAAGCCTTTTTCCAATTTCGATGACCTCCTTGACAGGATCAATACCCTTCATCAGCCTGAAAAGGTCCTCGCCAAGAGGATCATCCAGGAGATGGAAGATACTACCACAAAATATCATCTCTTTATAACCAGATGATTGATTATTTCGAGTGTACTCCTTTGTAGTACTGCTGGGTTGGATCATTCTCAGCTCAGACATATATAGGTATTGCTAATAATTTAAAGTAAACTATATTTAGGAGAAAACATATTCAGTACTGCAATGTCGGTCTTTGTCCGACCTTGCCCTCGTGAACAGGGATGCACTGCGGGGGAGCGGCCTTTCCATTAGAAGGCCACCTTAAAGGTGAAGCCATGCCGAAATTGACCAGTAAAGTGACAGTGAAGCTAGAACCGGGTCTTCTGGACCATCTCCAGGAGCTTGCAGACTCCGAAGGTCTGCCGGTCAGTAGTTATATCCGTAAAGCAATGATCGAACATGTCGGAATGAGGCAGGAAAGTGAAAACGGTCAATATCTTAGGATCGAAATGACAGAACTCGAGTTCCGGGTGATCAACAGATTGATGAAATTGGGTTACCTCAGGTCCTACCAGGATCTCTTCCATAAAGCTTTCGATCTATACCTAAAACAGGAATATGATGCCGTCAAGCGATACGCAGAAAAAGAGTTCCTTGATGATCATGTCCTAGGATACAATGACCCTTCCGGCCAGAGGCGCTTTGACCCCACCTCCATAAGTAAAGGAGGATATTATTCCATCGAGGAAGATGAACATGAGGGAGGGAGTTAGAAGATCAAAGGGGGTCCGTTCCAGGGGAGAACGGGCCCTTACCCTTCCAATTGTTCATCTGTGAACGATCAGACATCTTGTCTTCCAAAGAGGTTCACCCATGTCACAAGGGAACAAAACAAAAAAGGCCCGAGAGACATCCTATCATAATGGTCTGCAGATGTTGTCCATGTCCGGCAACGTGGATAAGATCATATCCAATGTAACCAGCGCCAGATCCAAGAAAAAGGAGGTCATAATGAGGATAATCGATATTCTCATCGGTCTTTCTCTGAAAGGTTATGAGGGTAAATCTGTAGGGGCTCTCTTTCTTATCGGTGATATCGAAGGCATAAGAAGGCATACATCACAGATGATAATAAACCCCTTTAAAGGCTGGAGGAACATAAGTATATTGGATGATAAACAGCGTCTTACCTTCGAATCCTTCTCTCAGCTCGATGGTGCATTTGTCATCGATTCAAGGGGTTTGGCACATTATGCAGGAAGAATGATCCATGTTGTACCTGATAGAGTGCGTGATGACCGAGGATTCCATGACAGAAGGCAGGATAGGAAAGGTGCAGGAACCAGATGGAGGGCCGCCATGTTCATAACAGAGAGGACCAAGACCGTTGCGGTCACGCTCTCGAACAGAGGGGACATTACGCTCTTTGAGAGAGGAAAGGAGATAGGCAGGCTCGAGAGAAGGATAATAAAGATAGATGACTCCAAATTGGGAGAGCTCATCATCAAGGATTAACCTCTACGAGATCCTGCTGTTTCCAAATCATTTTTTAAAGGTAAATGTCATAACCTATCGTATATCGGTAGCATCAGGACAGAACATCCTTTCAATTGCGGGGGATCCCATGAACAAGAAAAATGGTAAAAAAAAGGAAGCGTCAGCCGAGATAGAGACCGAAAAGGAGGAGGGGGACTCTGACGAGATCATTCAGGAGGTCGTTGACAGGGATGGTGATCTGAGCAAGGAGGATGTTTTCGATGAGGATGAAAAAGAGCTTTTCCAGCGCTTGATGAAGAAAATGGAAGATGCTGATGAGATGGGGAAGGAACTGGACTCCGATCTGGGCGACTTCACGGAAAGGGTGGAGAACGTAGTAAGCTCGGTGGATAGGATAGAAAGAATGGAAAGAGGTTCCATGGAGGACATGGTTTACATGAACCGGGAAGAACCCGAACCGGAAGTTGCCATGGAAGAAAAGGAGACGACTGAAGTCCATGTAGGACCCGACGAGAAGTCTTCACCGGATGGAGAGTACGATAAGGGATCAGAGACGAAGGAACATCATCCCGACACCGAAGAAGGCCATATACACATAACCACCGAAACTCCATATTCCGATATTGAAGAGGGTAGATATGAGATAGCCAGGGAGAGCATATCGACCGATACGTACGGAAGGGATGTTAATCTGGTCCTGAAAAAGCTCATGAAGTTGATCTCGATCAAGATAGAAAAGGGCGAGATCGAATCTGGAAGGATGCTTTTCAATATGGCTGTGAATATAGGTGCGGACTCGGGGTATTTCAGGGAACACTTCATACCTATCACAGAAAAACTTGGTATGGATATGCCCGAAGAGGAGATCATAAGGAGAGTGGAAGAAGCCGAAAAAAAGCAACTTGGTATAGACCCGGACGCAGAGACCACCGTTCTCGAGCCGGAACTTGCCGGGGAGATCACCATACTGCAAAAGAAGGCCTCGTCCGCTATTCAGCATCTTGATAGGTTGATCGAGGACTCCACACTATCCCAGGAAGACTTCAATAACGTGAAGGATTCATATCTCAGGGCCACCCAGGAGTTCAGGGACAAGATGTTCCATAAAGCATACAACACTGCTCTGGATGCCCTTCAGATGATAAAGGAACAGGTCCAGAACAATATAGATAACCAGATCCAGGAGAAATTGTACAAGGCCAAGGAAATGTTAGAGGATATTTCAAAGAGCGAAGAGAAGCTTGAACCTCAGAAAATAGAGGAGTTGAGGACCACCCTCGACCGGGCAATGAAAGCATATCTTACCAACGAGTACGAGAGATCCAACCTTCTTGTCAAGAAAGTAACGGACACCATTCTGGATATGTCGGAGAGCGGGGACGAGCCTCTAAGGAAAAGAATAGATGATTATAAAAAGGACCTCAGAAAACTGGAGCAGCTGAAGATCCATTCTGATGAAGTTCAGGAGCTCCTTGTGACCATCAAGAAAGCCGAAAGCCTCTTGGATAAAAGAGACCACGATAATGCAGAGAAGCTTCTTGACCGATTGGAGAGGTCCATCGAAGAGATCAGGAACAAGGGAGAGATTTATGCAAATGCAAAGGAAATGGATATCAAGCTGACGAACAAGGTACAGAGACTCATAGCTTCCGGTTACGAACTGGGTGAGATAAGAAAGAAACTTGATTTCCTCCAGAAATATCTTGAGGACGAGAGATACCAGGATGTCTTAAAGCTCGGGGAGCAGATAGAAAATGATCTTCAGTCACTGGAAAAGGTCAGAACAATGGCCGAGGTAAAAGGTATCTTGGATGGACTTGAAGAGGGGATAGTCAAGGTGGATGAATTGGATGATCCAGCATACTATAAGAGCGAATACTCCAAGATCAAAGTTGCATACCAGAACAAGGACCTGGAAACGGTTAAGCGTTCCGGGGCCTCCCTCCTGGAGGATCTCAACTCCAAACTGAGAACCAGATTGATCACAAGGGGAAAGAAGTTGGCAAGGAACGTGGTGGAATCTAAAATGCTTTTGATGAAATTAAGATCATTGAAGATGGATACTAGTGATCTTGAGCGGGATATCAGAAAGGCCAAGAACCTGATCAAGGAGGGTAAAAATAAAGAAGGCGTCCAGGAGTTCGAAAGGATCAATGCCG
>JAWOCK010000059.1:0-13753 GCA_046483845.1 Thermoplasmatota archaeon
GTTCTTCATCGGCTTGAAATCATAACCATTTTCGATGGAAAAATCATACAATACCTGGGCTAACTCATCGATCTGGATCCCCAGCTTCTTCCGGAGTCGTTTTTGGGTCAGGTCCTCCAATCCTTCCTCGACATAGGTGAGATCTATATCCTCGGACAGTCGATAGTATCCCATGTATGCTTTGATAAGACATGTCCCTCCCTTGAAAAGATATCTACCCTTGAACAGGTGGGATGTGGAAATGAACCTTAGCAACGTGTGGAGCCGAAGGTCCTTCTCAACGAGATCCATCCTTTGAAATCCCATTCGAGATGCGATCTCCTGGACGAACTCCTTCAATCAGATCATCCCCTCAATAAAAGTTTGAACGGTCTTTGGATAATATCTGGAATACTCCATCAATTTCAACTTATCGAGAGAAAAAAGGTGCTCTGATACCTCTGTTGCGATCCAGGCATCTTTCCTTCCTTTATAGCGATCCAGGTATATCATATCGAGGATCGTCTTTTCAGGATCCGAATGAGGGATCGGTTCATCCGCTATACCGAAATCGAAAAGACTCTTTTTAACCTTGATAAAAAGGATGGGGGTGCCAGCTATGTTAATGGGGTTTTGTCGGAAGATCGTATCATTCAGGATATACTCCGTCAAAGTTATCTCATGGGTCATACCATTTATCTTCAAAGCGGACTGCAAGCCCAGATACCATCTATCCACATTCTTCAATTTCAAACCGTTCTTTAGCAGTTCGAATGTTGATATCTTATTTCTTCCAAGCTCTGCTTCCTCCAGATCGCGAACATAGAAGATACCACGAAGAATCCTTACAAGATAACCATTCGATTGAAGGGTCTTTATGGTTCCGGCAGTGTCGGTTCCCAGAGCCTTGCAGAACTCATCGATCTGATCGGAAGTTACGTACTTCAGCTTTCTGAGAAACATTACTTTATACACTTTATTCAATGCCATAGAGGATCCCTCCGGTTTCTTATCAAGTAAATGTTTTCATATATATTACTATCTCCTATATTTATGACATTATGATATATATTACAGTATCCTATACACAATCGGGAATGCTCCCCACAAGCTGATCATCCTCCTTGCCCTGATCGTTCTCAACAACATTCATATCTCACTATCTCAAGATTGTCAACGCTTGCGCTCCCGTCGAATGTAACAAGAGTCCCCTCGTCAACAACCTGATCGGGACCCGCATCGACGATAGGTGGATGTTCATCCACATAGGATTCCCAGTGCAGACGAGGATGATCATATCCCTCATCTATATGCCATACCTCCGAAATGTGATCCCGAACATGTATATGTCCCATCCAGCTTTAGTGTAAATTGTTCTTGTTTTCATCTAAATCGTAGTCTTGCCCGTTCCACCGGTACTCGAGATCCGACCGGTCGTATTGAGGTCCCAAAAACAGTTTCTCACGGTACCGGAATTGGAACCCAAGAGACCGCCGACACTATTCCTCCCGCTCGTGGTCCCAGTGGCGTAACAGTTCGTCACGGTCGCTTCGTCATTCCATCCCACGAGCCCGCACCATATACCATTCCACACAGTTGGATCATCATTCTGGAATGGTATATCGGTGCCAGGGATTTGAACCTTGGCCTTGGGACACCGCATTAGGCTGATCCCATCAGGATATCTGAAGCTCGAGCATATAGAAACCAATAATTATGACGGTAACGCCTTAACCATCATGGGACCCGAAAGAGGAAAGATAGTTGCACTGGTGACCGCAGGTTACAAGAATCTAGGCAGGTACATCTCCCTTGAGATGAAGAAGGCCGGTTACAAGGTCTTGGCAACATACCGCTCCGACGAGAAGAAGGCAGAGGAGTTCTCCGATGAGTTCGGGATCCCCATATATCCGGTAGAGCTCTCCGAAAAAGGTGAGGTGGAAGCTCTTTTCGCATGGGTAGAATCCAATCACGGCTTTGCGGGCGTGATCGTCAACAATGCATCATCTTTCCCCACGGGTCCCCTGCTATCAATGTCCGTCGAGAGTTTCGAAGATGCCTTTAAAAGCTCGGTTTTCGCCTCTAATCTGATTGTAAAGAGGGCTGTTGGCATGATGAGAGAGATGGGCGGGGGCAGGATAGTTAACATCGGAATGTCAGGTATCGAGGAGATATCCGGATACAGTAACGTCGCCGCTCACGCATCTGCAAAGACAGCACTTCTGGTCCTCACCAAGTCATGGGCTAATGAACTGAAGAAGGACAGGATAACCGTGAACATGGTCTCTCCGGGAATGATCGATTACCGGTGGAGGACGGATGCCTGGAGGGAAAAGATGAGGAAGGTGGCCGCCTCAGGAAAACTCACACGGCCCGAGGCTGTGGCATCTGCAGTGAGATATCTCATCGAAAGACCGGATATCACCGGATACGACCTCAAGGTAGACCCGGAGCCTTCATCGATATAGTAAGGACATTGATCCGATGTACATAGGATAACAGATCGTTTTTTTCATCCTGGAATAATTACGGCGAAAGTGAGATAATATCCTTCATGGATGTATATTTCCGTTCGGGCAGGATTAAAATATCTGTTCTGAGGTGGGAGTCATTGTGTTAATCGGACTCTTGGGCACCATTATCGGACTCGCCATGCTGATATACGGGTCCAATGTACTTGTTGACGGAGCGGCAGCACTTGCGAAGAAGAGAGGGATATCCGGCCATGTTATCGGGGTCACCCTTGTTGCAACCGCCACCTCGCTCCCCGAGCTCGCAACGGCGGTCACGGCGTCCATCACAGGCAATTCCGGAATAGCGGTGGGGAACGTCGTTGGGAGCAACGTCTTCAACGTCGGTATCGTACTGGCCCTCAGTGTCATGATAATGCCGGTCATATCTGATAGGTTGGTAAAGAGGGATGGTTTCTTCGTATGGGGCGCCACCATGCTCTTTGCACTAATGGCCTTGGGAGGAATATTCCGCTGGGAGGCCCTGGTGCTTTTCATATTTTACATTGTATATGTCCTTTATCTGTACCGATCAACGGAGATAACCGGCGAGATCGAAGTGGGCCAGAAAAGCTACGGTTACCTCTTCTTCATGATCGGTGTCGGATTCCTGTTGCTCCTTTTCGGCTCCCCGATCCTGGTGAACTCCGCGACAAAGCTTGCTGATACAATAGGGGTGACCGATTCAATAATTGCTGTGACCCTGATAGCAGCGGGAACCTCACTCCCCGAGTTCCTGACCGCCATAATTGCAGCCGTAAAGGGTCATGAGGGAATAGCCGTGGGAAATGTCCTTGGGTCCAATCTGTTCAACATACTGCTTATTCCGGGCATCGCAGGATTGCTCAGACCACTGCAGGTAAGTCACCTGTTTGCGGGTGCGATGATCCCGGCAATGATGTTCATCACTCTGTTGGCCGTAGTGCTCTCGTGGAGGAAGATGGGCAAGTTCGCAGGCGTTCTCCTCTTCATCGGTTTCTCTCTTTTCATGTTCCTACTCTATGTCGATATAGGATTAGGATGAGTCATCTTCCCCTTTCTCTACCGCTCTTGTGAACACGATGTCCGCCGAGAACTGCCAGTCGTTGCCGTTATCGGAATTATCGAGGAACCTCGGCTCCCTTCCTGCTATGCCGGTGAAATCTCCCGCTTCGATACAGGTTATCTCCACGGTCCAGGTGGTCTCGCCGACCTCTTCCACCTCGTCTATGTCAGGTATCTCGTAGCTCAGCTCAATGCTTCCCGTGTTCGAGGGGCCTCCGGACGCGACCGTGTCGTCGTCAGGTGATGAAAGGTCGACCGAGAAGGAGTCCGGCTGGTTGTTCCAGGTAGGTACCAGGGGCTCCTCGGAATCGTCCCATGCGAGCGTGATATTGATCCATGTGGCATTTCCCGGGACCGTTATGCTGATGTCGCTGGATGAACCCTCTGCCGTATAGCCGGAGTCGCCCACGGCAGTCTCGAACTCCTGTACCACGATATCTATGTCCGTGTCCGTCCTGTAACTGTTATCGTAGAAGGCATGGGTGCCCATGGCAAAGGTGGAGAAAAGGAGAATGGGTATGATCATCAGGGGAACTATGGTCGATCTTCTCTTCTCGAAGAACTTCAGGTAAACGGGTTCGTGATGGACTTCCCTGGCCTCATCGATATGGATCCCTTCCTCCTCCGCCTTTATCTCCGCAGCCCTTTCGATGATATCCTTTCCCCATTTTTTGTAGTAGACCATGAAACCTACCAGTATCAAAAGACCGAAGGTGATGACAAATCCGTAGAAGAAATGGGGCCTGTTCATCTCCACTGCGATGAAGTTGGATAACAATCCGAATATCAGGGCCCCTCCCCAGATACCCATGAAGGAGGCCAGGAAGTTGCACCCGATGTAAGCCGATATCTTCTCCTTGGGGGCCAGCTTGGAAACGAAGGCCAGGTAGCCAGGCGCCACCATGAACTCCCCGATGGAATATATTACGATGCCGATCACCGCTATCACGGCATGCTGCATGAAGAAAGCAACCACTGTCAGTCCTATGAGATATATGATCACTCCGAACATCAGGACCTTGAGTGATTCCAACCTCTCCACATACTTCGAGAGCGGTATGCCGAGGAGTATGATGGTCCCCGGGTTGAATACTCCCAATAGAATGACCGGGAAGGAATCCGGAAGGAAATTGAAACCATACATGATGGTCTGGAAAGGAGCAAGGGAGGTGGAGTAAAGTGCCCAGAAGCCGGCTATAAGGAAGATCATGACAACGAACTTGCGGTCCTTGAAGGCCGTTTTGATGTTCGCCGTAACGTCCTTGACCGTCTTGACCTCACCGGACCTCGGTACTTCCCTGAATACGAAGATGGCAACGAGCAGGTTCACGATGAAGAATATCGAGCTTATCCTGAAGACCCATGCATACATGGACTCCTCCAGATAACCGAAGATTATCAGTACGCCCCAGAACATTGCAAAGAAAGTGGCGGCGAGGTTAACGGTCCAGTAATAGATGCTGTAGGCCACGTTCCTGTCAGCCTGAGGTGTTGCCTTGGCGATGGTGGATGACACCAGTGGTTTGTATGTTCCGATACCGAAACCAAGCAACATGACCCCTATGATGGCCATATACCAGTTGTTAGCGAATGATAGGAATATGTACGAGAAGAACAGGACCGCAAAACCGACTATCATTTGTTTGCGGTACCCCACCTTCTCAGCCAGGGCGCTGCTGAATATTGGCATTCCATACTGGAAGGGATACATGAACACGGTCAGGATAAGACCCAACCAGACAGGCAGTCCGACATTGAAGATGAAATGGACGGCCAGTATGGGCATCATCGAATAGTATGCTCCTCTCTCCATCAGTTCGAAGGATTGAACTATCCAGAATACCGCGGGAAACCTGGTGAACAAACCTTTTATGCCTTTTCTATCGGAGGATGACATGGGAATTCCATCAGGTATGGGTATACATTATTTAAATGGATACCATGGAACCCTCTTAGGGACCCCTTGGAACAATTTATAACCGATCCAGTCGATGGGCCGATCTGTAAAAGGGAGGATGCCCAATGGACGATGAAGACATAGGTATGGCACTCATTGGTGTAACGGTCTTCCTCTGGAGCACCATCGAGGTCTTTACCAAACTGGCCCATGCCTCACTTCCCCCGCTGACGATAGCCTTCCTGAGGTTCCTCATCGGGGGACTCTTCCTTTTTCCACTGGTCCTGATCTACCGCAGGAAGGTGAATTGGAAGAAAGTAGGTCCAAGGGAATGGGCCCAGCTGTTCCTCCTGGCTTTTTTGGGGATAACCTGCACCTTCTCATTATATCACATCGCACTGGTCTGGATCGACGCATCCTCGGTTGCGACCTTGATCTCAATGGTGCCTCTTTTCTCGGCCCCCATCTCCTACATCATACTCAGGGAAAGAATTGGATATGTGGCTGTCACGGGTCTCTTGATGGGCGGGGTCGGGATATTGGTCATATTCCTGTCCGAGGAAAGGGGTCTGACCTCGCTCATGGCAGTGTGTCTAATGTGCATAGCTGTATCCTGCTTCTCCGTCTATGCGGTTCTCATGAAACCCCTCAACAGGAAGATGGATGCCAGGGTGACCACCTCCATGAGCCTGTTCGTGGGAGGACTGTTGTTCATTCCCATACTGGTCCTGGACGGTGCTCCATTGATAAGGCCCATGGACCTCTCCACCATTCTCTACGTTGCTTACCTCTCTCTCATTGCCGTCGGGGTCGCCTATCTCCTCTATTTCCTGGGTCTGCACAAGGTGAAGGTGGCAAAAGGAAACTCACTGCTCTATCTCAAACCCCTCCTCGCTACAGTACTTGCCGTGCTTGTACTGAACGAACTGCCGAACCTTCTGAGGTCCATTGCCATCATACTGATAACCGTTTCCGTCTTCCTTGTCGTCAGAGGGGAGCGCATACAGAACAGGTTGTTCAAAAAGAAATGAATAGCAGTGAATGGATTCATGTTCGATGAGGATCTTTCTTTTTGACCTTGTGGCAGGTGTCGTTCTCGGTATCATGCTCATGCTGACCGTTATCGGCATCCTTGCTTTCAGAAACCGACGTGAGATCGGACCATTTCTGCTACTCCTTTCCGGTGTCCTGGGTGCGGTCTCGTCGATCATATGGCTTCTGATCTCCGCTGACCAGGTCCAGTTTTCCAGATATCTTCCGCCTGTTATCTTGGTCCTTTCGTCGATCCTGCTCATCATCGGCATTCTCAAGTGGAGGAGATAGGATGGATCATGATCCCCTGGAGCTTCCGCTGAGGAAGAGGATCACGGAATATATCCGCAGGAACCCCGGGGTCCATTTCAGACAGATCTCAAGGGACCTGGACCTCGCCATTGGACAGCTTGATTTTCATCTTAACGCACTGGTAAAGGGAGAGGTACTGGTGAGAGATAATGTGTCCGGCAACACCAGGTACTACGTTCGGGATCGTTTTTCCAGGGATGAGAGGAAAGCCCTGTCAGTGCTGAGAAGGGAGATACCCAGAGGTATAGTGCTATATCTGCTGGAGCATCCTGGGGCAACTCCATCCGAGATCCTCGGCAGTTTTTCAATAACCAGCGGCACCATGTCCTATCACCTCCGGAGGCTCGAGGGGTCCGGTATGTTGGAAGCGGAAAAGAAGGGGAGAGAGAGACGATACCGGGTAAAAGATCCACGGTTGGTCCAGTCACTGCTCCTTTTGTACCGCTCCACACTTCTTGATACCATCGTGGATAGGGTTTCCTAATCGCCTTTGTAGTATCTGTTCTTTCTCAGGTCAAGATCATCTCCGCCCCTATCCATTCGTTTTCTGGAAAGGGCGGCGATGGCACCGATGGATACTGCCATTATCAAGGCTGCTCCGAACAGGAAGGAATAGATGTGGTCCCTGACGAATTCGGCAGCATCCCCGGTAGCACCTGATACGAAATCATCGAAACCTTCCAGGAAGGATAGCGTTCCCGAGATCGAGAGGGACCTTGTATCCTCCGGCACCTCGGCCCGAACGGAAAGTGATATGGTCTCGTTCTCAAGGTCCTCGGTTACGGATGCATTTCTTTGCATGGACCCGTTGCCGGTTCCCATTAGTACCTTCTCGTTCAGTTCCAGGCTCGAGATCCCTTTTCCCGCTTTATCAGTGAACACGAACCTGTTTTGCACGGGGTCATCCGGCTGCCTCCTCCAGCAGCATCCCCGTTCTTCGCCTGAAGAACCACTTCTCATGACGGCGGTCAATTCCCCTTCCCCGGGAATATCCTCTACCTCCAGGAAATAATCGATGCTCTCCCTCTCTTCGTTCTTCATGTATCTGAAATTAGCGCGGACCTTCGAGGTGTGCGGTGTCTGCTCTCCATTCTCCTTCCACGCGCATGTTGCGGAATAAGATACATCCATTCCGTTCTCGGTCCCTGTTCCGTCGACCTCCCAATCCCTGTCAGAGAGGTCCACTGTCATGTCGGAGGATGAGTTCCTGAACCTCAAGCTCTCGATATCGATGGAGACCCCTTCACGATCGTCAGTATTCTCTATCGATGTAACGGGGGTGTCCATGCCGTATCTGAACCTGTACCCTCTCGCCAGTTCCATCTCTTTGGTCTCCTGGTCCCTCATGGGTCCGGGCCCCATGGGTCCGATATCGTTCCCTGGCCCCGGTTCGGCCGCCCTCGCAGAGATGGTCCCGGAGAGGGTTAGGATCCCAGCAAGGATCAGTATCGAGATCGCGATCATCTTTCCTTTCATGGACCATTATCGCAGGGGAGCATATAATTTGTATTTGGAACACCACTCTAGATATTCCTTCAGGCATCTGATCGCTCCGGATGTCATTATAACTGCAACATTTATCGTTCTCTTTTTCTTTGCATGTGGTAAACCTAGAGTTGTGTTCCACAACTAGAGGCATGTTCCATAAGGGAGTTAAATAGCAAGGTGAATGGGATCACAGTGGCGCATAGAGCACCACAGGAGGTCGAAGCAATGAACACGAAAATAATGGCTTTCGCCGGGCTTGCCACCCTTGCTCTACTGATCGGGGCCGCCTTCGTGGTGGCTGCCGGTGGAGCGGTAGACGAAGGGGCAGTTGGAGACGGCGTGTTCGGCGACATGCTCGGAAGCGATAACGGAAGTGGAGACAGAGAACAGGCGATGGACGAGAACTGTGATCCGGAGGATGCGGAGAAGGTCCGGGAGAGGGTCAAGGACGGCTCCGGCAACGGAGAACCGGAACAGACCCAGAAGAAGAGCGAGGGGTCCGACGCGCCCGAAGAAGCTGATCAAACCCGCGAGAGGGAGCAGGTGCAGGATGGATCGTGTGACGGGGAGCCCCAGGGTACTCAGCAGCAGGACCGAGACAGGGACCAGGTCAATGGTGGAAAAGGATCCCAATACCACGGTGAAAACTCCAAGTGATAAGGGCGTCCGACCTTACGGTAGAAAGAGGGAAGGGGCTGAAAAGCCCCTATTTATCTTTCAGATGATCATTGATCATCTCAGTTAAATTCAATCCCTTTGGATCCCAGTCTCTCCAGGGAAGGTCCGTAGATCTCGGGCAATATTGGAATGTGGACCCCGGACAGATGGTCGAGTTCCCCGTTCAATATCATCTCCACACCCATGGCCGCTGGAAGTCCCACGGTCCTCGACATGGCAGAGTCCCCGTTTGGGATCCCGAAATCCACCATTGTCGAGTGCAGTGTCCTCCTTCCTTCTGGCATATCGATCTCGAAGGTATGCTTCAGGACGATCATGTCCCTCTCCCCGGGGGCGTAGTTCAGTTTCTTTTCAAGTAGTTTGCTCAGTGCATCTATCCTGCTCCCGTGGTCCAGCAGCTCTTTTTCTTCAAGCAGTCCCAACCATTCCCAGTTCCTGATCACCATGGGATCGTTCCTGGTATCTATCCTCTTCTTCAACCTCTCCTTCAATTCACCATCGCCGAAAACGAGTTCTTCCATCATATCATAATAAGTGCTTCCCTTCGGTTTCTGGTCTTGGAGCATGCCTATATCGTGCAGTCCCTTCCACGTATCGCACCAGCCTTTGTTCCTGAGGGTCCCTCTCAGCACTGTCTCCGCATCCGGTATGCCGTATATGTCGGCATATGGAACGGAATCCCTGTTGGGATATCCCTCGAAACTGTCGAGGCCCTCGATGTCTATCATCCGATATTCCGCAAAAAGCTTGCTCCCCGGGATCACTTTTTCTTTGCCATCTTCCCTAAACCGGGCTGGATTCCTGCTCGCCAGGACCACTCCTTTCGGGCTCCATGAGAACTTGTAGCCCCAGGGATTGTTATTGGCTTCCGGTGCCGGCAGTCCTCCGCAGAAAGAGATGAAACCGGTGACCTTTCCTCCTTCCGAATGGACCCCGTCGATGATCCTCTGTGCCTCCATGTGATCGATGCCGGGGTCAAGCCCCATCTCGTTCAGAAGTATCACACCTGCATCCCTGGCGCCCCTGTCCAGCAGTCTCATCTCGTCACTGACGTATGAGGTAGTGACCATGTGCTTTCCGTTCTCCACAGCGGATGCGGCCACTTTTGTGTGGTAGGCATATGGGAGGAGCGACACTGCGATATCGTGGCCGGATATAAGATCATCAAGGTTCTCATCCCGGGTGATATCGAAGGAGACCGCTTCACCCATCTCGTGGCCTTGGATGATCTCTTTTGCTTTTTCGACGGTCCTGCTTGCTACGGTTACGCGGAAACCGGCATCCGCCAGCAGATATCTTACCAATGGTCCCGAGACCAGACCCGCACCTATAACCAGTACTTCCTTCATTTTCCGTGTTCCTCCAGGGGTTCCTTTAGATACTGGAAGTCGGGGGTAAGTTCTCCCTTGAACATTATAGTAGCTTTCAGCAGTGGTTCGGGCAGGTCCAGGTGGTCCAGGTCCCTGTCGAGGTTCGCGTCTGATAAAGCCGGTATGAACTCCTTGAGACACTCGCCGAAATATTCAGATGACTCTTTTGGTATCTCACATGGCAGGTTGTCCACTGCCAGTATTGTGGGTCCTGTTCCTTTCCACCCGGGTATGGCACTGTCCTCCCAGGGATCGTATATGAAGATAGGGTCCTCGGGGGTGGTGGTCTTGACCGTGCCCTCCACTGCCCCCTCAATGTCGCAGCTGATATCCCCGATGACCCTCAACTTCGGTGAACGGTGGTCAGAGTACAGCTCCATGATGTCCCCTTTTGTGAGGAGTCTGGGATATCTATCATCCCAGTAGATGCAGTTCATCAGTACCGTCATGTAAGGAACATGCTCCATGAACCTGGAGCGGTATTTTCCGGGATGGTCGTAGTAATCCTGCAGCTCGAAATCCTTTACGTCATCTATGGGTTCCACCATGTCCCACTCGTTGAAGACCACCTTGTAGATGTTGGTCCCGACATCCTTCCTCTTTTTCAGAGTGGGGAGCTCCTTCGGGCTCACTTCTTTCACGGGAAGCAGGTCCAGCATCTCTTGGGCTCCCTGAGAGACGTTCCCGTTGCCGGCAATACCTATCACGAACGGTCTGATAGAGTAAGGGATGCCGTAGGTGGCGATCAATCTCCCGATGGCGGAAATGTGCTCCCTTATCTCCGGGAGGCTCCCGTACTCATGGGCCTTCATTATTGAGGAAAAAGGGTTTCTGACCCCCTCCCATTCAAGTCTTCTGCCTATTGCCCATAGCGTATCTATCATTCCGGCGGCACCAGCGTGCCAGCCGAAGAATATCAGCCTGCGACCATTCTCGTCCACGATCTTCTCATAATCGATAAGTGTGCAATTGAGCTCCAGCATCCTCCTCAGCATGGGCATGTTATGGGGCTGTCCCTTGATGGTGTGGGAGAAGAACATATAGCTCTTTCTTGGCTCCAGTTCGCTGATGGGGACCTCCTTTATGCCTATTACCATGTCCGTCTGGTTCAGCTCCTCGTCTATCACTGCACCGGCATTGCTGTATTCCTCGGTGGGGAAGATCCTCAGGTCCGAGGGTTGTACCGTTATATCCACACCGTAGTCGTTCACGAGCCTGAGAACGTGTTTCGGGGTAAGGGGCGCTCTCCGTTCCCATCGGTTCTTGCTCTCCCTTCTTATTCCGATCCTGTTTGGCATCCTACCAGCTCCCGAACGCATGAGTTGGATGAGATCTTGTTGATAAGTGAGGAGTTCCATGGAACGGCCAGCAGATCAGTTTGAACCATGACCGTGGAAGGAACTTCATTTCTTCAGTCCATTGGCTGATTGTACTCGGGATACTTCCCGAACTTCCTGTTGTGGTTCCTGACCATCTCCTCCCAGGCTTCGTATGCATCTTCTCCTGAGTCGTAATATTCGATGGAGAAGTACTTGGCGTCCTCTGCAGGTTCAGGTCCATCCGGCAGATGTTTGAACAGATGTTTCTTGATGTTCCCCCTTCCGATGAATATTATCTTCTTCAGGTCGTCGGCCAGCTTGTATATTCCCCATCCCTCTTCGACCTTTTCGACATTCTTCCTTTCGTAGGGGTAGAAGGTGAACTCCATAAGCATGCTCTCTCACCTACGGGTGTAATGGAACGGCTATCTAATTAAGTTATTCATTGCCATTGCCACAGATCATATATGTTCCACCATCTCTCCCACCACCACATTGCTGCCCACGACCTTCTTGGACCGGGTCTTGATGGGGCCCAAAGCGAACTCGTCCCCCCTTTCGGAACTCTCCACCCCGACACCGAGCTCCCGGAGGATAGAATAAGTGAGCGGAGGGATCGGCGAGTAGGCACCGTCCTCTATCTTCAAGGATATGCCGATGGTATCCTCTTTCCTCCTGACCGCAACCGTTTGGAGTCCCGCGGCACCGGCCTTTGATAATATACTACCTCCGTTGTCCCGCATTATCACGGTGTCGAACCTCTTCTCACCTCCCACCATGAAAGGGTGGTCCAGCATCGCCCTTCCGATCCTCCTGAGGTGAGGCTCGAGCACATGGTCCGATGGTTCGATGAGAAGCGCGAACATCATCGCCATCTTGTTGAGTGGAAATGCATGGTTGGGAATGTCGCACCCGTCGGTGCCGAGGTGGATGTCATCGGCATCCATGCCCGTCAGTGATGTGATCACCTCGAGTATCTCCTTCTGGATGGGGTGTTCAGGGTCAAGATAGCTCTCCAGGTCCCATCCCATATATTTGCTTAGAAGAAGTGCCCCGGCATGTTTTCCCGAGCAGTTGTCGTGCAGGGGCGTGTATCCTTCACCTATCTTTGTGGCGGTCTGCTTGTCGAAGGGCTTGTGCCCCTTGCACTTGAGCATTTTCTCCTCCAGGCCACCCTTATCGAGTACCGATCTCACCGCGGCCAGGTGGTCATTCTGCCCTGAGTGCGAACCGCATATTATTGCGATCTCTCTGCCGGAGAGCCCGTATCGGTCCGCAGCTCCCCTGATGAGCAAGGGGAGCGCCTGTATGGGTTTGATGCACGATCTGGAGTAGGTGACCAGATATGGGTCCCCGCTCGAGAACAGAAGCTTTCCCCCGCTGTTCACCACCGCAATATGGACCCTGTGGAGCCCTTCGACCATACCATTGCGGACCTCTGCCACGTAATGAACTCCTTTCCCCTGCTCCTTGGTCCTTTCCTCCAGCTCTTCTACACGCATGTTCGTTGATATTGACCCCATAATAAAAACCTATCCGGGGAAGAGGTTAAAATAAGGGTTTCCGATTTCCCCTTCCCTGTTTCTCATGCGAGGGTAGTCAAGTGGTCAAAGACGGCAGACTCAAAATCTGCTCCTTAGTGGTTCGCCGGTTCAAATCCGGTCCCTCGCACTTCAACCTGTTGCAGTATGCAACAGGTTCGATGACCGGATTTGAACGTAGTTGTTGGAAGGTTTGCGAATGCTTGACGCAAACCTTGCAACCGCGCACAATTCCGTAGGAATTGCTGCAGCGCAGGTCCGGTCCCTCGCACTTTTATCTTTTCTGATATCATTAATAATAAATTACGAAAAGATAAAAGCCAGCAAAATCACCCAATAATAATGTTATAAGCAGATTTTGCGCTGCTCGGACATCCTATTTTTATATTGACCATATGATGTCCGTTCATAAGGTATCAGTTGCCGAGTGATCAATTACGAAAAGATAAAAGCCAGCAAAATCACCCAATAATAATATTATAAGCAGATTTTGCGCTGCTCGGACATCCTATTTTTATATTGACCATATGATGTCCGTTCATAAAGTATCAGTTACCGAGTGATCAATTACGAAAAGATAAAA
>JAWOCK010000119.1:0-35326 GCA_046483845.1 Thermoplasmatota archaeon
GAGATACCCATCGGCTTTTCTCCGGTCAATGTGTCCTTGAGGCCTTTGGCCGAATGGCATCACTATTACGATCTGGACATCCGCCGGTACGTTGTAGGTGAATTCGCAGGTGAGCACCCTCCCTCAAAGCAGGGGGCCACGGAATATCCGGATACTTCCTGGTGGGAACCCGGGGTGGCATTCGAGTATTATTTCAGGTCCGATATGGCAGAGAGCGGGACCCTGGTCCTGGACATATTCCCATTCCAGTACAACGAGGGTGCAATGGTCGGAAGGTTCTGCCCCTTATGGAAGCTCACCTACGATCTGGTGGAGGCCCCCGCAATGATCGCCGAGGTCAAAGGGCCTTCCGGACCCCAGGAGTTCGGAACGGTGGGGTTCGATGTGACCCTGGAACCCATCGGTGAAGGAGGCCGGGTCTGGATCGCACAGAGGATCGAATCCTCAATTGACGGACACCTGGTGGAGGAGCTCCCCGGAAGCATCATAGATATCAATCATACCACCGAACTTGAGCAGAACTGGACCTACAACGGTCCGCTTCGGTCTCTGCTCTATGTCGTTGAGCTCATGGACAATGAGGGGGTCATCATGGATGAGGTCTTCCAAGGGCTCCGTTTCGGCTCCCCCGATGTCATGGTGAGCTCGTTCCGGGCGAGCCCGGGAGATTTTGACGAGAATACAACCCTGGACATAACACTGGAACTGGAGAACGGCGGGGACATTCCTGCCTCAGGGCTACTCGAGGTGGATGTCCTCGGGCCGGTCGGGGAAGGTTTCAGAGAGCTCCACCACATGAACTTGACATTGATCCCCGATCAGGAACCCGCTTCCTTCAACTACACATTGAACGGAGGTGATCTCCAGGATGACCTCTACTTCCTCAGGGCCTCCTTCATCTCGGATATGAGCAGTGTCTCCCGTCTCCTGGAGATAAGAAGGAACGGGACCATACCAAAAGAGGAGCCCGAGCCGACCCTTGACGTGCTCTACAACACCTCCGGCAGGTCATTTGTGGAGGCCGGAGGTATCTGGGTGAACGGAACCGTGATGCTTTCGAACTCCACGGTGCTCCCGGGTGTGGGGGTAGGAATATGGATAGGGGAGAACGGGACCAAGAACGCCACCCTCAGTGGAGAGGATGGAACCTTCTCCCTGTATCTTGATGGGTTCGAGGCAGGAAATCATACTGTCTCGATCCTGGTCTCCGCAGGGGTGCTCGAATTTACCGACTCCTTCGAGATAAATGTACTTGAGCCCGGTTCGATAGTCGATGATGATACCACCGATGATGATGACACTTCGACGGATGATGATACCACCGATGACGATGACACTTCGACGGATGATGATGCGGCAGATGACGACGGTGAAGGTTCTCCCTATACGGTAATGGGCCTCGTCCTTGGGGTGTTAGTCGTTCTGCTGGTCATTGCGGTGGTACTGCTGTTGGCCCGAAAGGCCGGGCCCCGCTCAAGGTCGGAGGAAGAGTAGCACCATTACGGTTCACTGCTCCCTTCAGCCGGTGGTGTTTGCGCTTCTGCCTCGGCATCGCCGTTACCACTCGATGAGTTGGATCCATCTTCTTCGGTGCTTTTGCCCCTCTTCTTCAAGACCACCGATAGAACGATGATGGCAAGCAATACAAGAGCTCCGATAATGATGGCGATCAGGACGAACAGTGCAGCACCGCTCTTTTCCTCCTTTTCCACCACCTTGACCAGGAAAGTACGGCTGTCCTGTTCGTTCTCTGCGTCGATCACGGTCAAGGTTATATTGTGCTCCCCTGCCGGCAGTTCAAGATCGAGATTCTCTCCTTCTCCCAAAAAGCCCAGAACATCCGAGCTCCATCTGAATCCCAGATCGGTGTCATCGGAATCAATCGCGTCAACCACCACCACGATCGGTTCTCCCACTGTGTAGCTCTCGTTCAAGTATATCCCGCGTATAACCGGAGCATCGTTGACGGGAGAGATCTTCACATCCAGCACCTTGGATGCCTCGCTGAAGGTATCGTTCGCTGTTATTGTGAGCTGTCCGCTGCCGCTCCAGTTCACCCTGGGGACCAGGAAGTAGGAACCCTCGACCTTCTCGATATCGATACCCCCCTCGGCATGGAGATGGTAGGTGAGAGCGGGTCCGTCAACGTCCCTGAACATACCTTCCACGTCCAGTTCCACCCTTTCCTCCTCGTCCGCACGTATCGAGCTCACTTGGCCGATCACCTCGGGGGGATCGTTGACATTGAATACCCGGAATTGGAAGGAACCGTAGCAAATGCCGCCCTTCTTGTCCTCGACGCTTAAGTTGACCCGGTAATATCCAACATCCTTGTTCTCGGGGGTCCCGGAGAGGGTTGCCGTGTCGTCGTCGAACTCCAGGAAAGATGCATTGGTGTCCAGGCTCCAGTACAATCTGTCGCCAGTGGGATCAGGGTCAACGGCCTGGAAGGTGAACTCGTAGGGAATGTCCTCGGTGGCGTCTTCCATGTTACTGGTTATGATCTCGGGGTCATCGTTGGTGTTGAATACCTTCAGAGGGAAGGTGAGGGAGGAGTTGCCTCCCTTGTCGTCGCTTACGATGATCGTGACGATCCACTCGCCCACATCTTCGTTTTCCGGGACTCCGGATAGATATCCGGTGGCAGGATCGATGGATAGGAATTGGGCGTCCGTCTCAAGCGACCAGGTCAAGGTGTCGTTGGTGGGGTCAACGTCAGAGGCTGTGAGCATCTGTTCGTATGGGGTATCCTCGTCTATTTCGGCAATTGGACTACTCTCTATGACCGGGTCATCGTTTACATTCAAAACGTTGAGGATGAACACCGTCCAGGAGATTCCCCCGTTATCGTCGGTCACGCTGATGTTCACCGTCCACTCGCCCACATGCTCGTTGCCCGGATTCCCGCTGAGGCTCCCGGACCTTCTTCCCATACTGAGGAAAGGTGCATCTGTGCTGAGATCCCATTCCACCGTATCCTCCGTTGGGTCAACATCGACCGCCTGGTAATCCACACTGTAGATTTCGTCCTCCAGCACGGTCTCGATATTGGTGGTGACGATTTCCGGAGGGTCATTGGTATTTATAACCCACAAGGTGTAGGTCAAACTGTCGCTTCCTCCTTTCCCGTCGACAACCGTTACATTGACCCTCCATTCCCCGACGTCTCTGTTCTCTGGGACTCCGGAAAGCCTCCCGGTCCCTGGAACGATGGAAAGGAATTCCGCATCCGTCTCCAGGGACCAGGTGAGCGTGTCGTTGGTCGGGTCCACGTCCAGGGCGGAGAAGGTTACGGAGTAGAGTTCGTCCTCATCCACCCGGTTGAGGGGGTCCGTGTAGATGGATGGGGCGTCATTTGTGTTCTCCACGGTTAACTGGAAGCTGTGGTGGTCCTCTCCCCCGTTCCCATCGGTCACGGAGACGTTCACCAACCATGTGCCAACATGCTCGTTTAGAGGTATGCCCGATATGTTCCCCGATCTTGTCACGGAAAGGAACGAGGCATTGGTATCCATGGACCAAACAAGATCGTCCATTGTGGGGTCCACGTCATATGCTTCCATCTGGAAATAGTACTGCAGGTCCTCTGTTGCTATGGTCGGTGGTATTGAAGTTATAACGGGTCTGTCGTTCACATTGACCACGGTAAGGGTGAAGTTGGTCCAATCCATGCCCCCGTTCCCATCGGTCACGGTCACATTCACCCAGTATTGGCCCACATCTCCGTTGTCAGGGGTGCCGTTCAGAACCCCCGATGTCGGGTCCATGGACAGGAAATCCGAGTTGGTCCTTACAGACCAGATAAGGGTATCACCGGTGGGGTCGATGTCGAAGGCATCATAATCGGCCCTGTATTCGCTGTCCTCCAGTGCACTTTGCAGGTTGGAGGTGTTTATCACCGGGGCATCGTTCACGTTCAAGACGGATAGTGTGAAATTGGACCAGTCCCTGCCGCCGTTCCCGTCCGACACCGAGACATTGACCCACCAGCTTCCCACGTCGCTGTTGGTCGGCAGTCCCTCGAGCGATCCCCTTTTGGGATCAATTGTCAGGAATGTGGAGTTTGTACCGAGCGACCATGTCATGGTGTCCTCTGTGGGATCAATATCCACGGCGGAATATCCGACGGAGTATTCCAGGTCCTCAGTTGCATTTGGGACATCGTCGGTCACTATCCTCGGATCGTCGTTGACATTGATGACCTCAAGGGTGAAGTTGGACCAGTCCCTGCCGCCCCTGCCGTCGGAGACCGATATGTTCACCCAGTAGGATGCGACATCATCGTTATCAGGTGTCCCCGCTACCGTTCCATTCGTTCCGGATATGGAGAGGAAATCACAGCTTGTCAACATGTTCCAGGTCAAGGTGTCATTCGTGGGGTCCACATCCACCGCTTCATAATCAACAAGATAGACCACATCCTCGTATGAGGTCTTCTGGTCCTCTGTGGTTATCTGTGGATCGTCGTTGACATTGATGACCTCAAGGGTGAAGTTGGACCAGTCCTCGCCTCCGAGTGAGTCCTCCACCGTTACGTTGACCCAGTAGCTTCCGACATGATCATTTTCCGGGGTCCCGGACAGTATGCCGGACAAGGAACCGATGGAAAGGAATGTTGCATTCGTGCTCACGCTCCAGAAAGGAGGAAGCCCCTCGGGGTCGGTGTGGTTGTAATCGACAGAATACCGCTCGTCCTCCAGGGTGGAAGTGATATCCGATGTTGTAATGGCGGGGAGACCGTTCGATGCGAAGACCTGCAACGTGAAAACGCTCCAATCGATGCCGCCGTTGCCATCAGAGACCGATACGTTGACCCGGTAGGAACCTACATCCGAAAGTGTTGGGGTTCCGTGAAGCCGGCCTGTTGCAGAGGCCATGCTGAGGAAGGAAGCATTCGTGGATACGGACCACGAGAGAGTGTCCCCCCCCGGGTCATCATCGGTGGCATCGTAGAAGTTCTCGTAATGGTCCCCTGCAAGGGCTCCTTCCCTGTCCCTGTTGGTTATGACCGGATCATCATTGACGTTGGATACGGTGAGTGTGAAGTTGGAATGGTCCGTCCCTCCCTTTCCGTCGGATACGGAGATGTTGACCCAGAAACTGCCGATGTCGGAGTCGTCCGGGGTCCCGGTCAGCACCCCTGTCTCGTTATCGAGGGTAAGGAAATCCTCATTGCTCTTCTTGGTCCAGGTGAGGGTGTCCCGCAGGGGATCGGGGTCCTCTGCATCATAGTTCACATGATATGGGATGTCCTCCACGGCCGTCAACTGGTCCTCGGTGGTTATCTCGGGAGCATGGTTCACCCACATCCTGGGATACCTGTCCTGCCTGCTTTTATCACCATCGATGTTGTAGAAAACGTCCACTATGCCGTCATCATCGGAATCGGGGCCTGTCCAGTTGCTCCACCAGTTGCCGTACTTTCCGTCATCCCACTCCCCGTAGGTCCCTTCGTCGAATGCCTGGCTGTTGGATCCACCGTTGTAGACAAAGGAGTTGTTGTAGACCTTGTTAACATACCATGAATTATAGATCCTCAAACCGTACTTGGGATGGTCTGATATCAGGTTCCGGTAGAATTCGTTGTAGTTGCCGAAACTGAGGTTCATCCCGTGACCATCGTTCCCCAACACCTGGTTGTGGTGCACCTTGGTCTTGTGTGTCTCGAACATATAGATGCCGTCACCACCGTTTCTGCTGATCGTGTTCCCTGATATCGTTCCCCCTTCTCCGTAGGTATTGTACAGACCACCTTTTGTGTTTTCAGTGATGGTATTGTTCTTAACATAGCATTTTCTGGAACCATCGCCTCCCATTTGAATATATATGCCACAACCTCCGTTCCTTGCTGCATGATTATTGTATATGGTGTTGTTATTGGCAAGGAACTTGAAGGAGAAGCCCTCCCCTCCGCAATCTGTGGCCGTGTTGTTACGGAAAATGTTGTGGCTTGGCGAGTTCGAATAGTAGGAATGGAACTTCGCTCCGGTCTTCTTGGCATGACTGAAGCTGTTGTTCTCTATCAGACAGTAATCTGTTTTGGGATAGAAGGAATGAATTCCGAACCCCTCAATATTCCAGTGGAAGGTACAGTTCCTCACTATTATCGAATATGATGAGTATGCATATAGCCCGATCCCGCAGTAGGAAAGGTTCTGGTTTTCCACTATTACCTTGCTGCTCTTTACGATCAGGACCTGACCGGCGCCTGAAGGGACCTTTGTATAGTTGGATGGATTTTTCTGGGAGATATAGACCAGGTCCCTGCCGTTTACGGTATTGTTGATGATGGTATGGGAACTGGTAACGGATATGCTGTCCGTCCTGTAAAGATGAAGTCCACAGTTCCTGAACCTGTTCTCCTCTATGTCGCAGTTTCCACACCCCTTCCCCATATGAAATCCATAGTGACCATCACGGAACGTGGGAAAACCCACATCGAATATCGTGTTGTTCTTAACCTCCAGATTGTCGGATTCGTATGACCAGATACCGTACTTTTTAGCACCGGAAAGATTGCAGTCGATCACCTTTGAACCACCTGCATGGTCCAGTCTAACGGCAGTATGAGCGGCGTTCCTTATGATATTGTTCTCTATCCTGTTGTTCGTACAGTATGTATTGGTGTATACTCCCACCCGGTCGGTGTAGACGCCGTAATAGTTATCGTCCATGGAGCAGTTCATTATGACATTGTAGTTACCGTATACGATCTCCACTCCCACACTCGCATGGCTGAGGTTCTGATCCTTTATCTTGAAGTTATTGCAGTTGAAAAGTATGACCTGCCCAACTCCGGAAGGGACGGTGACCCCCGAATTTCCCCTGTTGAAGTACATTCTTCTCCCATTCACCTTGTTCTGGGAGTAGGAGTTGGTGTTCCAATCCTCCAGGTCCGTTCCCCAGATGAAGAAACCGCACCTGGTGAGGTTGTTGTACTTCACAGAGCAGTGATTGGAATTGTCCATGTAGAAACCGTACTTGGTTATGTTGTCTATCCTGTTGTACCAGGCTTTCATTCCATTGTTTGAATAGGCCCGTATCCCGTACTTCCCGGGTCCGCTGATGTTGTTGTATTTGACCTCGGGGTCCCAACCGCTGAGGTAGATCCCGGTCTCATCACACCCTTTTACAGTGTTCTTCATTACGATCGGGTCACCACTGCTCTCGACATAGATGCCGTGGTCCTCGGTGTTGGTTATGTGGTTCTTCGCGATCCTGGTGTCATCGGAGATATAGACATGGATGCCGGTTCCGCCCCCGCTTATCCTGTTGTCCCATATCTCATGTCCGTCCGCGGGCCATTTGATCCATCCCTTGTAGGAGCCGAGAATACTGACGCCGTTGCTGGAATTCTGGATGGTATTGTTCTTCACCGCGGAATCCCTCAACATGTTGAGACGCATACCGTGGGAAGATATATTGCCAATGGAGTTGTTCTCTATCCTCCAGTACTTTGCACTGGATGTCGATTGATAATGCTTGTCCAGATAGATCCCGTTATTGGTTTCATCTATGGTATTGTTCCATATGTGGACGTTCTCACACTTTGTATCGGTGCTTATCCTGATAGCATTGCGTATATTGCCGGATGACCAGCATTCCGTGATGTTGGTATAGGTGCTGTTATCGATGATCACTGTATTGTTGTTGGAGGTGTTGATGGTCCGATCATAGACTGAAAGGTCCCTCTGGTGGTTGTAGATGTAGATGCCGAAATAGCACTGCTCGGTCGTAACATTGGAAATGTTGAGGTCGGAGCATTCCAACAACTGGACGGCGGTAGTGGCATTTTTGATGTTCTGGTCCTCGATGTTGACATGATCGCAGTAGGCCATTATGATCTGTCCGGCATTTGATGCGGGTGAGAAGGAAGATCTGTTATGGTAGTATTGTATTTCCTTTCCGTTGTTCTTGTTCCCGCTGAAGTTGTGAGTGTTATACCATTTCGTCTCGCTGGTCGTTGTGGGTTCCAGGAATATGCCCGAATCCTTGAAGTTGTTGTTTAAGAGCTTGATCCGTTTGCTCTTCAGCAGTCTAACCCCGGAGCCCTTGTTTGCGCTGCTCTTTGAATATCCGGGACCGTCTATGGTATTGTTGCGGAGGGTCATATTGTCGTCATCTTTCAGGACGATCCCTTCTTTGTTGTAATCCCGGACCAGATTGCTGCAGACAAGGGAAGATACTGATTCTTCGATGTATATCCCCTGGTCGCAATTCTTTATCCGGTTGTTTGTAATGCAGGTTGAATCTATTTTTGAAAGACTGATACCGTATTCGCAATCATAAGCCAGATTGCCTGAGATATTGCAGTCCTCGATGCAGATGCTATCGACATTGAACTCACCCGGAAGATAGATACCGTGTTGACAATCGAAGAAGGTGTTGTTGATGAAACTGCAGTTCTCGAGACCGCTGAAGTAGGTTGCGTAGTACTTCATGCCCGAAACGGTACAATTCCTCATGGTGAGACCGGTCAGCCGTTGGTTCTCTTTCCCCCATCCTTTGATTCCACGGTAGCTGTCCACCACCGATATGTTCTGCAGGGTCAGGTTGTGTGAATCCCATTTGATCAATACGCAGGTGATTGTCGAATCGGGGTCCCCCTTTATCGAAAGATCGGATATCTTTACAGATGTGGCCCCGATGGTCACCACATAGCTGTTCGAGACACCGATTATCCTGGTCTCGGAGCTCCCGTTCCCTATTAAGGTGAGCTTTTTCGAAACTTTGATATCCTCTTCATATGTCCCTGCATGTATGCGTATGGTGTCACCACTGCTTGCAGAGTTGATGGCGGATTGTATTGTGGTATACTTCTGGTCCGAACCCACCGTCAAAGTGCTCCCCTCAGCGTGGTCGGAGAAATGTACAATGAAACCGATGGACGAGATGATCAATAACGCTGTCACGAAATGTGTCAGTGGTCTTCCTGTCTCTTTCACTCCTGCACCCTCCCTATGTAGTTGATATGAATCAACCCTTCATAGTTAAATTTGACGGTCTCAATCTATGGACATCTGCCGGTCCATTTCAACCAGTTCCATTACTTTTCGGACCAATTCTCCGCTCTTTACTTCGATCAAGATGTGAACATTATAACACCAAAGGGCCAAATCTTAAATATCGAACCATAATAGACCTATCCTCGCTCATCCTCGGGCCGGTAGATCAGCTCGGAAGATCGCCTCGCTTGCAACGAGGAGGCCACGGGTTCAAATCCCGTCCGGTCCACCATCCTATTGATTTTCATTATTGAATAAGTGGAAATAGGATTGTCCGGACGTAGGATTTGAACCTTGGTCCTGGAACTTCCGAGTTTCGCTTGCTTCTCGGAAGTTGCAGGCGCGCACAATTCCAGAGGAATTGCTGCTGCGTCAAATCCCGTCCGGTCCACTCAACTTGTTGTTTGCTTGTATACGTGGACCGGACTGTAGACTAAAGGTTTGATAATATATCATCGTTGAACTCCTTTAGTCACAGTCGTGGCCAGGTGTGGCCACTCCTCCCGTCCGGTCCACTAAAATTATTATTAGCTTTTATACGTGAACCGGACTGTAGACTAAAGGTTTGATAATATATCATTGTTGAACTCCTTTGGTCATACCTTGGTGTCGTTGCTTTCGATCTGCTAAAAATCTCCGACACCAAGGTCCCACGATGGATAACTATCTTCAATTATCCGGTGTTCTCTGTATCCGCCGCTTTACATCATTTCTATGGTTCACAAGTCAGCGAGGTCCCTTATTGCATGCTTCAGTACCTCGATACCTTGGAGATACTCATCGATGTTCATCCTTTCCTCATCGGTATGGTCCATCCTCCCGTCACCAGGTCCGTAAGCGATCATCGGGGAGCTCCATCTCTCTCCGATGATGTTCATGTCGGAGGTTCCCGTCTTTTTTTTAAAGACCGGTCTCCCTCCGGTGCTCCTTATCGCTCTCATGAAGGAACGCACCAGCATGGAGCTCTTATCCGATCGATAAGGTTTGACATCCTCGATCATCTCGATCTTCACACCTTTTTCTGCCTCGGGGAGCTCTGGCTTCGTTCCCTTGGGATATCGAATATCAAGGAGCATGTATGCTTTCTCCATTCCTCCCCCGAACTCAAGTATCCTCGGACCCAGTATCCCGTTGATCTCATTCAGAAGGGAGATCACTTTCTCGGTAGCAAAGGGGACGCCGTGTCCCGAATGACTCTTTTCGGCAATGGCCTCTAACCTCACCAGTAATCTACCGTTGTATGATATGGTGATCCCCTCCGCACCGCTTGGTTCCAGGATCACCACCGGCATCTCCTCGATCTCATCCCTGAGCCTGTAAGCGGTCTCGGAACCCCCCTCCTCATCTGGAACGGCCATCAGCATCACATTGTCCCACAGATCCGGAACATCCCTGAGGGCTGAGACCGCACTACATAAGGGTCCTTTCGCATCTACGGACCCCCTGCCCCAAAGCTCCCCGTTCTTAATCCGGACCGGAGGTCCTGCCGGGACCGTATCGATATGACCAAGAAGAAGCAGTTTCCTTGCTGACGGATTTACGATAAGTGCTCCCCGGTCAATGATAGTCTCCATTCCCCAGCTGCAACATTTGTTCATCAAGAGATCGACAGCATCTTCGGTACTTCCTGTCACTGATGGTATCGACACCATATCCTTCAGGAGATCGACGGCTTCATCCATCCAGGACCTCCGATAAGATATCCACGGTTCGATCTATATCTTTCCTGGTCACGACAAGTGGGGGGAGGAACCTTATCACGGTGGCACCGGTTGGTAAGGCGGTTATGCCCCTTTCCAGAAGTGTGGAGAGGTACGGGCCCGTTCTCTGTTTGAGTTCAACTCCTATCATGAGCCCTTGCCCTCTCACATCCCTTATCAGTGGACTTTCGATCTGCTTCAATCCGTCAATGAAGTGTTTTCCCAGTTCATTCGCCCTTCGGTCCAATCTCTGGTCGATCATGGACCTCAGGCATCCATTGGCAGCGGCGCATGCAAGTGGATCGCCGCCGAAGGTCGAACCATGGAGACCCGAGGGGAGCGACCCAAGCCCTTCATTCAGAAGTGTTGCTGCTATGGGTAGCCCTCCGCCCAGGGATTTGCCCACGCACATGATGTCCGGCACCACATTGTGGTGTTCGATGGCGAACATCTTCCCGGTCCTGCAGAGTCCGGCCTGCACCTCGTCGATGATGAGCAGGACCCCGTTCTCGTCGCAGATCCTCCTCACTTCCTCCATGTATCCCTCCGGAGGGATGTGGACCCCGCCTTCCCCCTGGACAGGTTCCAGTATGACCGCAGCGGTTTCCTCGTTAACCTTCTCATTCATCTCGTCAATGTCACCAAAGGAAACGAAATCAACAGGGAGTAACATGCCATCCATTCCCTTTCGATGGGTGGGATTGAAGGTAAGCGACAGCGAACCGAATGTCCTTCCGTGGAAAGCCCTCTTTGCGGCTACCAGATTCTTCCTGCCAGTCAGATGGAATGCGAACTTCAAGGCCGCCTCGACCGACTCCGTTCCGGAGTTGCAAAGGAACACCTTTGACATCTCCTGCGGGGAGATTGATATCAATTTCTCCATCAGATCCTTTCTTACCGGATTATCGTAGCTGGAAGATACATACAACAATCTCCCCGCCTGCTCATTGATCGCATTAAGGACCTCGGGATCGCGATGCCCTACATTACAAACGCCCAAACTGGCTCCCATGTCCAGATATTCCACCCCATTCGAATCCCAGATCCGGCATCCTTCCCCCCGGACGATCTCTATGCCTCTCTTGCTCAGAACACCGGATTCAATTTCACCCTCGCTCAGCATATTATGGTACCCATTCCTTTCAATGCATTGGAAAGCGGCGTGGGACTGTTAGCATTGGAGATGATCGTCCTCGGGACACCGTTTGATAACGCTTCCCGGGATGCGAGGACCTTCTTCTTCATCCTTCCCTCTGCGAGCTCCATGGCTTCATCGAGATCACTTCTTGGAACCGATCCTACCACGGATGACGGATCGCTAAGGTCCCTTAGTAAACCCGGCTGGTTGGTCAAGAGCACAAGTTCATCGGCTTTCATTGCCGAAGCGATCGATGCTGCCACCCTGTCCGCATCCGCGTTGAGAGCGGTGTTCTCCTCGGATCCTATCGGTATCGTAACAACGGGTACATATCCCGCATCCATCAGCAGATGGAGAAGGTTGGTGTTCACTTGCTCAACCACCCCTGTATGGTCATTGTGCAATATCTTTACCTTTCCGTTGTCCAGATACCTTACGGCTGCCTTTCTTCTGCCCCTGACGAGTCCTCCGTCGAGTCCCGTGATTCCGATGGCATTAACACCTTTTGACCGGAGCATCTCCACCAATCTCTTGTTCACGAGACCCGAATAGGTCATGCGCAGAAGGTCCAGTGTCTCCTCGTCGGTCACCCTGCTGATATGTCCCGAGGGGGAAGTTATGAACCTGGGTGGATTTCCCAGCTTCTCCGAGATCCGGTTCATCTCATCCGAACCTCCATGGACCACGATCACATCTTTCCTTCCCACAAGGTCCTGCACCAGATTGTCCAGTTCCGTTCCCACAGCCCCTCCTATCTTTACTACGATCATAATGTCACCTCATACCGGGTGGAGGCCTGGAAACTCAAGACCTCTCGTCTCCTCCACCCTCATGATCACATTCAATGACTGCATGGCACTACCAGCAGCCCCTTTCATCAGGTTGTCCATTGCAGAGAAGACAACCAGTCTCCTTCTGTTGGGGTCCAACTCGAAACCGATATCACAGTAATTGGACCCTGCAACTATCTTAGGTTCTGGATATCTGAAGCTTCCCTTTCTGGACTTGACCATCCTGATGAACGGTTCATCGTCGTATGCATCTCGCAGCATATTCCATATATCCCTATCCTTGAGCTCTTCATCAAGCTCGATATGTATCGTCGTAGAGATCCCACGAACCATCTCCACGGCATGAACGGTTATCATTACATCCAAACCGGTCTCCTGGATGATCTCTGCTCTATGCCGATGGTCGACAGGGGCATAAGCTCTGATGACCCCGCTTCTCACCGGATGATGTGAAGATGCCGATGGTGCCTTTCCCGCTGCTGATGATCCGATCTTCGAATCCACGATCACCCTTCCGGAGATCTCCCGGAATGGGTACAATCCGAGTATCGTGGAGGTGGCAACACATCCTGGTGCTGCCGCCCTTCCCTTTTCCTTGATCTCTTCTCGATGTAATTCGGGAAGGCCGTAAGGGAACCCGGAAAGAAGGTCTGGAGCACCGTGATCGCGCCCGTACCATTTTTTGTACTCCAAAGGATCATTGAGTCTGAAATCCGCAGAGGTGTCGATAACGTGTTCCGCCCTTTTCACGAGGCCCCTCATCCTTGAATTCGAGGTTCCGTGGGGGAGCGCGGAGAAGATTATATCGACATCCTCCACCTCCTCCGGGGAGCTGAACCTGAGATCCGTTGTTCCCCTCAGGTTCGGGTGGGCCGTGTGGACTTGCTCTCCAAGTAGACCGGAGGAGGTGATCTGTACCAGTTCCAGGTCCCTTCTCATGAGGACGAGCCTTGCAAGCTCTCCTCCGACATAACCGGAACCTCCGATTATACATACCCTCTTCACTTGCTCACCTCCCCTACGAAATATTCAATTATCTTTCCCGGTATGTCCACTCCTGTGGGCTCCAGACTGTTCTTGAACTCCATTGTGTGATTAACCTCATTAACGAGCAGACCATTTTCGGTTTCGAAGAGGTCGACGGCGATCACTCCTCCACCAACAGCTTCAGCGCTCCTGAGGCAGATCTCATCAAGCTCCCTCGATACCTGACAGTTGGAGGCCACCCCGCCCTTTGCGGTGTTGGTGATCCAATGGGGCGACTCTCTGTAAATGGCCGCAACGGTTTCGCCTCCCACGACGAAGGCCCTGATGTCCTGGCCGTTCTTCTCCACGAAATCCTGTATGTAGATCACCGAGTGCTGGAAGCCCCCAAGTGTGTTCTTGTGCTCAAGGACTGCCTCCGCAGCATCCCTGTCGTTGATCTTGGCAAGGAGTCTTCCCCATGAACCAATGACCGGTTTCACAACTACGGGGAACCCCATCCTCTCCATCTCGGATATGGCCGTGTCCGTCTCGAAGGCCACGGAGGTCCTGGGGATGGGGATGTTCTCTTTTGCGAGCGTCCTGGAGGTAACGGCCTTATCGCCGCATTTCCTGACCACCTCGGAGCTGTTCACTGTCACCGCGCCCCTTGATTCCATCAGGTCCAGAACGTATTGGGTCTGGAACTGGCTCATTCCTCTGTCAAGGATGCCATCTGCATGTGGACCGTTATCATCCAGCTTGAAGATCAGGTCCTGTATCCTTACCGGCTCCAGGTCGACCCCTCTTCTCCGAGCGGCATCCAGGAGCATCTTCTCATCCTTCCTGATGAGATTGTATACCATGGAAAGCTTCAATCCTGACAACCCCTACTCTCCCCAGTCTTCCTGCTCTTCGGGTGCTGTTTCCAGGGATAGGGGGTCCGTGGAGGTCACCTCGAGGTCCGTGCCGCAGTCAGGGCATGGGAGCAGTTCGCTGAGCTCTACACTTTCACATTCGAGTATGCATCCGCATACGGGACATTCCGACATCTTTTTCATCTCCTTGCTTCGTATGGAGCGTTCGAGTGTAAGCCCATACATTATATAAAACCATCGAACATCGCCCCTCCGCTGCGAGAATCGGATTATACGGTCGGTATTATTAATGTATCAGTAGATGTTCTGTGAATATGTTGGTCAGAGCATTGACCTTGCAGCATCAACGATCTCGGTTTCAGAAAATGAACCCTTTTCCTTCGATTTGATGCTTCCCATGAGCTTCAGCTTTTTACTTTCATCGAGGGAGATATCGTTCTTCTCGAGTATCTCGTTCAATAGGTCCTTTCCTGAAAATTTGTCCATTTCGAACCTTCTGGTTCTGCCTATTGACTCTGCGGAGAACACCTCGTAGAACGAGGGGTCCAGAAGTGCGGCGGAAACATGCAGGCCGGCATTATGGGCAAAAGCGTTCGTACCAACTATGGGGGCATTGGAAGCGACCTTCATGCCGGAGAGCTGTTCCACGCGGTCCGACAGTATGGGAAGCATGTCGAGCTTCCAGTTCTTATCGACACCGTAATGGACCTTGAGGGACATGACGAGCTCCGCGAGGCTCGTGATCCCTGTCCTCTCCCCCAGCCCATTGACGCAGGTATCGATGAGGACAGCGCCGTTTTCGTAAGCGGAAAGTGAGTTCGCAAGTGCGAGGCCCATGTCGTTATGGCAGTGGACGTTCACCTCGGACCCTGTTCTATCTATTAGTTCCTTGATGAACATCCCTATCTTCCCGGGATGTGCAGCTCCGACCGTGTCGGCCACGCTTATCCTGTCCGCACCCGCCTCAAGCGCGCATTTGGACACTCTAACGACGCTTTCCATATCGGACCTCAGGGTATCCTCCGGGGTATACCTGACCTTCAATCCATGTTCCTTTGCATAGCTCACGGCCCCGGATACGATGTCACAGATCTGTCCAAGGTCCTTCCTGAAATGTCTCTTCAATCTGTTATCAAGAACGCTTATGAAAAGTCCCAACCACTCCACATCGCATTCCAGTGCAAGGTCTATATCGCTTTGTAAAGCCCTGCTGTGGGCGATGATGGGGGCTCTCAACCCCTCAGCCGAGATCTTCTTTACTGCAAATTTGACGCCCTCTGAAACGGCCGGGTGCCCCGCCTCTATCATGTCTACGCCGAAGTCATCCAGCATTGATGCGATCTCCAGCTTTTCATCAACAGAGAAAGTCACACCAGGTGTCTGTTCGCCTTCTCTCAGGGTTGAATCAAGGATCTCCACCATTTCTTCAACCCCTTCCGTCTATATCTCGCTTAGGACCAGTTTGGTCCTTGTGTTCATTATGTGCCCCATTCCTCTCACGGCCTCGATCGTGTCATTGAGCTCGTTGGTGTTGGAAACGTCAATGATGGCAACGATGTCGGAAGCGCCGGATATCTCGTAGACCTTCTCTACACCTTCCAAAGTTTTGATCCTTTCAGCGATCTCGCTGGTGTGTACATTGATCTCGATGTTGATCTCCAGAAGCGCCTTCAATCCTCTGGAGGAAGTGTCTATGGTGAAACGGGTGATGGTACCCTTCTTCTTCAGTTTTGATATCCTCTGTCTCACGGATCCTTCGGAGATCCCCAGTTCGCTGGCTATCGAGACATTGGACCTTCTGGAATCTGTTTTTAGAAGTTTCAGGATCTCCCAGTCAAGATCATCGATATTCCGGTTCATGAGAGGCTGTCATGCGTGATCTCTATTTAACACTGTCGCCGTTCGAACAGACACTGCGAGTATCGAAGATAAATCTTTGCTATCCAACGAATTCCCACCGCCCAATATCCTCTTCGTTCTTTATCCCACCTTCCTGGTGGTTCTCTGCCAAAGTCCGACGGACGTTGATATTCTTCCTTAACTTTTTGATCAGGGCCTTTGAGTCTGGTCCATTGTTACTTTATTGCCGGTTCAGGGGTCCCGTCCGGTCCACTCAAATTATTGTTTGCTTAATTACGTGGACCGGACTGTAGACTAAAGGTTTGATAATATATCATTGTTGAACTCCTTTAGTCATACCTTGGTGTCGTTGCTTTTGATCTGCTTATAATCTCCGACACCAAGATCCCGTCCGGTCCACTCAAATTATTGTTTGCTTAATTACGTGGACCGGACTGTAGACTAAAGGTTTGATAATATATCATTGTTGAACTCCTTTAGTCACACCTTGGTGTCGTTGCTTTCGATCTGCTTATAATCTCCGACACCAAGATCCCGTCCGGTCCATTCCTATTGTTCATATCATCTTACAGGTTTAAAATTGGATAACGGACATAGAGCTCATCTACAGTAAAAGAAGATCTGCCGGTTACGGCAGATGAAAATCTCGACCAACGAAAAAACGGATGGGATGTGCCGTTGGCACATCCCCTGGAAAGGATTTTACTGGAGCTCCTTTGCCTGCTTCTCCGAGAGGATCCTCCAGCACTCATGTGGGCCGGTGGGGGACTTCGCCACCGCGAAATGCCTGCCTTTCTTTTCTCTAATGTCGTACTTTTCGGTCTTGAACTTGTTTTTCGCCTTGACGTCGTAGAATTCGAGCTCTTTCATTTTCACACCTCCGTTTTGGAATACGGAACACGATGTAAACGTGAAATCAATATTAAAACTTGTTCACCAAGTGGACGAACATATACGTAAGGATGGAACAGGAAAGTGATCTTCTATCCAAGGACGCGCCTGCCCTTATCCGTGAGAACATAGAACCTTGCCTCACTTCTTTTCTGCTTCCCATCACCGCACGACCTTCTCATCGGGCAGCTCCAACACGCGGTCGGCGAGCACCCCTCTATTTCGGTGATATCGATCACATACCCCATTCTGGAAAGTTGCTGGATGATATCTATTGTTCTTTCCTCCTCCAGTTCGAGGTCATCTGATATGGAGCCGATCGTATGATCACCATTGGCGATCCTCGCAAGCACCTTCCTCAGCACGACTGCCTCACCTCCTTCGTGTCTTCCCCGTGTCCCCTGGAGTTTATGAGCTTCCTGTACCTCTTGAACAGCAGCATCGAAAGTATTCCGGAGAATGAAGCGGTGGCCGCTCCCACATCGATGATCTCTGAAATATAGAGATGGCCGTCAATAATGCCTTCCATGATCGAGGCCAGTAAGATGACCATGACCACTATCATGATCAACAGGCCACTGAACCAGGCCACGAGGACATGACCGAGACCTTCCATCCTTCTCTTGTGGAGCAGATAGGCTCCCCTGAGATGGATCAGACCCACCAGGAAGAGGAAGATGGAGAGTATGGGGTCGGCAGGACCGATGGAGGTGCCCGCGATGGATGGCGGGGTGATGATGAGGAAGACATAGTTCACCAGTCCGGACAACAAATAGGCCACTCCCAGGACGACGGATCTGGTCCGGAGCGCCCCGTGATCTACATTTTCAGCCGAGTCCAATCAGCAACCCCCCTTGATAAATGAGAAGAGCAGCCGTGTATGCCACGGCTGTTCCGTACAGTATCGAGAACAGTGTCCATTTCCAGGAACCGGTCTCCTGTTTGATAACGGCAACCGTTGCCAAGCAGGGCATGTAAAGGAGAACGAACACCATAAGACCGAGTGATGAAAGAGGCGAGAAGATCGGATCGTTCGCAATTCCCTCGGTGACAGAACCGCTGTGGGCCTCTCCTCCGTAGAGAACCCCGAGAGAGCCGATGACGATCTCCTTGGCGAAGAACCCGAATATCAGGGCCACTCCGATCTTCCAGTCGAACCCGAGGGGAGCGATCACGGGTGCTACAATTACCCCCAGCTGTCCGGCGATGCTCGATCTGCTGCCGTAGTCCACAGCGGAAAGCTCCAGGGAATAATTGGCCAAGAACCACATAAGTATCGATCCCAGCAGGATCAGGGTCCCGGCCTTCCTGGCATACAGATACCCCTTCTCCCAGGTGTTCTTCAAGGCATCCTTCATGGAAGGGGGGCGATAGTCCGGTAGCTCCATTATCATCGGGGACGGTTCTCCTTTGAGTATTGACATCCTGAATAGTTTGGCAGATCCAACCGCTACCAGTATGCCGAGCAGGTAAAGTCCGAAGATCACGGTCCCTCCCGTTTCCGGGAAGAATATGCCGGTGAAAAGGATGTAGACAGGTAGCCTGGCACTGCAGGAAATGAAAGGGTTCACCAGTATGGTGATCAGCCTGTCCTTCCTGTTCTCGATGGTCCTGGCGGCCATTATGGCAGGAACGTTGCAGCCGAATCCAATGACCATTGGAATGAATGACCTTCCCGATAGTCCTATTTTGGTCATGAAACGGTCCATGATAAAGGCCGCTCTTGCCATGTAGCCGCTACCCTCCAGGACCGAGATTATCAAAAAAAGGATCAAGATATTGGGAAGGAATACCAGCACAGCACCGACCCCTCCGATCATTCCTTCACCGATCAGGGAAGCCAGCCACCCCGGTGAAATATGATCAAGGGCGAGTTCTCCAAGATATCCGAAGCCGATGTCGACAAGGTCAGCCAGGGGTCTGCCGAGACCGAAGGTCAGTTCGAACATGCCCCACATGATCAGAAGAAAGAAAGGTATGCCTGTGAACCTGCCGGTTGTCACCTCGTCTATCATGGAGCTCAATGTCCGCTTTCGGGGTTTTGATATGAGCACCCGTTTCGCCAATGAGCTGGCCAGGTCGTATCTTTTATCGGCCATGTCGAGTTCGAGTTCTTCATGGTCGAGTCCATCGAGTAGTTCATCTATCTCTTTGTGTATGGGAGACCTGCGGGACCTCCGGACCAGATCGCTGTCACCTTCTATCAGTCTGGTTGCCAGCCACCTCTTGGGATATGGTCCCAGTATATGGCCCGACCTCTTCAGGACCACCAACAGACGCTCAATGATGGATTCTGTTACGTGTCCGTAGTCGACGACCTTGGGCGCCTCCTTCCATTGCCCTTTGAAAGTAGCGAGGCTCAGCTTCAGATCATCTATGCCTGTCCCCTTGACAAGGTCACATTGGTGTATGGGTACCTCCAATGTCCTTGACAGTAGATCGGTCTCCAGCCGATCTCCCCGGGACCTGGTAATATCGGTCTTGGTGAGGACCAGAAGGAGAGGCGCACCTATCTCCAGAAGCTGAACGGTAAGGTAGAGCCTCCTCTCCAGGTTCGAGGAGTCAATGACCTGGACCACGACATCCGGTCTTTCGTTCACTATATATTCCCTGGCGATTATCTCATCCTGGGAGAACCCGCTCAGGGAGTAGGAACCGGGGAGGTCCACGATCTCCACCTCACCGGCGCTCGATCTCATGGTGCCTGATAGTTTCTCAACCGTCACCCCCGACCAGTTCCCGACCTTCTGATTCGAGCCAGTGAGATGATTGAACAGAGAGGTCTTGCCAACGTTCGGGTTTCCTGCAAGTGCTGCCCTTACCAATGGAGCCGTATCCTTTTTCACTTCTAGGGTCCCCTAAGATATTTTGTAGATCCGAAACATCAAACAACATCTGTTATTTAATCATTGTCGAGGATATCTTCCACGATGAAGGTGCCGCCCATACTTGATGGAAAACGATCAGTTGACCACGGGGCTCAGTATGGATATCCCGTTCTCCCCTATGTCGATGAGATGCTTCTTCCTTGAATGGTGGCATGACCTCATTTTGATGACCTGCATGTAGAGATGGATGTCGTGCTGATGTTCTATTGGCCCCATCTCTATGATCCCATCCGCAAGGAACATCTCGGACCCCTGTCCCTCGACGATGTTGGAGAAACGCGGTGTTTCCATGATGATGAAGGAGGTCAGATTGTATTCCCTCAGCTTCTTGAAGAAATGGAACATCTTTGGCCGTAGATTGTTCTGGTCTATCAGCGAGTAGAGCCCGCCGAGGGAATCGAGACCGAAGATGGTGAAGTTATCCCCCTCCTTGTCCTTGAAGAACTTTATGACCCCATCCACCATCTCCAGGAAGTTCGGATGATCATTGTTGCCGGGATTATCGAACCTTCCTCTTATGTCACTGTAATCGGAGATCAGCAGGTTCTCGGGAACATCTATGCTCAGTGAATCCATGTTCCTCAAATGCGACATGGTGTTCTCCTCCACCGTGAGATACATGCCGAACTCACCGCTCTTTTCCAAGTACTTTGTCATCGCTGAAAATACCATTCCCGATTTCAGTGAACCAGGTGGTCCGTATACAATGACGATGGATCCCTGGTATATATCCGAATAGAATATATTCTCCATTCCATCGATGCCGTCCCTGAGCATCATTTTCACCCCGATCTAACAGGTACAATCCATCGCCAATCCCTGTTATATTACTTTCGGACCGAATTCAAGATCATGGAAAGTAATGTCCCTCATGGGGCACATCGGCGGTTCGTTCAGACTTTTGCGGGGTTCGTTCATGCCATCTTGACGTGGAGCACAAGGATGATAAAGGATGCGGTTTCTTCCATGGATCGATGGGACAGGAGAACGAAGAGGCCCTGGAGAATATCGATACATGGATAGAGGATATGCTGAGGGAGTTCTCGGATTGGTTGATAATCGTGGAGGGAATAAAAGATGTCCTTGCACTCGATAACCTGGGGGTGGACCTTCCGGTGGTCCACCTTAACAAAGGGCTCTCCAATCTCGATCTTCTTGAGAAACTTTGGAGGGCCGAAGGTGATTTCCGGCGGTTCAAGTACATCGAGGGCCTGGTGATACTCACGGACTGGGACAGGACAGGGGGAAGGCTCGCAAGGAGTCTTGGTGACAAATGCCTTTCGCTCGGCATCCCCTATGATATGACAATGAGGAAGAGGTTGGCCATGATATGCGGCAAGTGGATCAAGGATGTGGAATCTTTGGACACCCTATACATCACATTGAAAGAGGATCAGCGCCTCTCTCTCACATGAGAGATCATCTGAACAGCCGGACCGGGGTTGTTGGTAAGCATGGTATTGCCATCGACCAGTGCCCTGCCGACGCCCCTGAACTCATCCCCGTCTCCCACGATGACGATGTCCCCCGGATGAATGACACCTTCGATGGACAGTATCCCTTGACCGAAGACGGTTCCCCTGGGAACGAAATCATCTATTATCACAACCCGACCCCTTTTTGCCTTTCCAAGGTCCCAGATGGTCTTCCCCCCCCTTTTCGTGGGAACCGGCCCCCCTCTTTTAAGGTCAAACAGGGGAACGCGGCCCCTGAATGCTACCCGCCCCTTTCGGGTATTTCGCACATACAGATCATCAAGGTCCTCCACGGAACATCCCAGGGAAAAGCGTACCAGGGACCTGAGGTCCTCGTCCCTTCCCTCTTTGCCCGCTGCCCTTTCTTCTTCCACAGAACCTCTCACCACCTCTTTCAGAAGTAGGGGGCCATCGGAGTCCTTTGCTTTGGCCTCTTTCCATACGTCCGTCACATCGGCCCCACGGAAGATATCTTCATGCAGCTCTTCAGGATAGAAGATATCCCCCTGCTCGTGAAAGATCACCACCTTATCCGGTGATTCCTTTTTTACCAGGGCCGAGGTCATCCCTCTCACCATCCCCACCTCTTCATGGGTCCATTCCCCGGTCACGGGAATGTCATAAAAAGAGGCGGGATAGAGGTCCTCGAGCTCCATCGGAACGGTTCCCAGTGGGGATGTCAAAACTATCCTGTGGATGTATCTCCTCCATTTTCTGATGGATGATAGGTAGCCCGTTATCCTGTTGTGGGTCCTGGACCTGGAGTATGGTTTCCCTGCAGAGCAGGGGAGCAGGAGTATTACGGGTCTCGGATGATATGGAGCATATTCCTTCTGGATCCTGTACCTCCAGAGTTGATGGTCCGGTGAGGCGAGGTCCTCTCTGTAGGTGACCTTTATCTGGTCTATATTTCTGTAGGTGGGTGTTGTGGGCATTATACTGGGAAAATGCTCATTCTCCATCTTTTTCATCGCTGTCATCCATTCAGGATGTCCGGCCAAGGAAGACATCACAAGCTCCCTCAGTACTCCCCTTTTACATGCCAGTGTCGCCTCTGCCATCCTCTTCGCCATATTATTGATGTTGTGCTCCTTCAAAAGTCGGTAGCGTTCGTTCCCGGACCCGGCACCATCGTTCAGTTTTCTGCAGGCGCGGCAGTTGCAGAACGATGTCACATCCCGAAGCGCCGAGACCTTGTCCAGGTCCACCGCGGACCGTCTTGTATAATAAAGACCCCTGGCAGCATCCGATTCGAAGGCCAAGGTGTCCATTACTTCTATGCCCAGATAGACCAGGAACTCCAGGTTAGCGAAGGACGGGACCCCCGGAAGATAGAGGGGAGCATGCATGGGGATCTTTTCCCTGAGCTTCAGGACAGCCGTCATCAGCTTGGAGGGCTCCCTGGCAAGGAGTTGAACATGGGAGAGGACCAGGCACCCCGTATCTTTCAGCTCTCCATCCGACAGGATGGAAAGCCTGTTCCTGGACCTGGAAACGTAAGCTGAAAGGGCTTCGGCATTCAACCTCCCCAGCTCGTCGATATGAGATCCCAGGATCGGTTCGGGGATGATTGAACCTTCCTCTTCAAGGACCAACCCGATATCTTTCCATTCCGAACCACCGGAGACAACATGGAACCGATATGGATCCGAGGTCTCCTGACGGATAAGTATGGGAAATCCCAATCTCTTCTTATCCATTTCCAAAGAACCCATACGGGTTGGTCCGTCAAGGACCCGGTACCTGTATCTGCAGGGAGACATCTCCATCTGGCAAACCACCATGTCTCAAGCGTAGGACCTCATGGAATCCTTCTTGTATCCCTTCCACATCTTCTCGACCTTGTCCTTGATATCGCTGATATCACCGACGGATTCCGAGGGTTTTCCAGGTTCGGTGGTTCTGAACAGGACCTTTTTTATACTGAAGGTCCCGAAGGGAAGATCGTCCCTCTTGAGGGAAGAGGATACCATATCCTCGATGAAGAAGACCAGGTCCTTGTAGGTTAGCATCTGCTTCGGTATCACATGTACCGCGAAAACACCGGCCGAGGAGATCTCCACTATGTCGACCACCAGTTTATCTTCTATCTCCTGTTCTATCTCGTAGCCGTCCAGAGCATCTGCCAATGCGAACATCTGAGCTCCTGTCAACTCGTCATCGGCATCGAGTGATATGATGACATCCATGGGGTTTTGAACAATAACTGTCAATGAGACACCTGATGTAAAAAGCAGCACCCCTCTCATTAATCTTTCCATCGGAATGTGAAAAACAGAGAACAAAGCTCAGGTGTTCAGGTCAGGGAGGGAATCCAGCTCATAGAGAACAGATCTCCCATGGTTCTCCTTGGTGACCATACCGACCCTCTTCATCCGCTCCATATGCCAGTGGACCGTGGAGGGCGATATATGAAGTTCCTTGACGATCTCGTTCTGGGTCCGGGGGGATCCCTTCAACATCTCTACTATCATCTGGGAGGTGTCGTTCTCGAGTATTGATCTGATCTCATCCAGTTGAGCAAGCTCCATTGCAGCCCTGTAACCCATGGAGGAAGGATAATACCTCCTCTCCTTGGACCCTTTCTCCGAGAATATCTTCCCCATCTTCTCCAGTTTCATTATATGATATGATACAGCACCCTGCGAGAGCTGGAGCTCCTTCCTGATGGATGCGAGATTGATCCCGGGATTCACTGTTATCAGGTCCAGCAGGTCGTTCCTGACCAGGTTCTCTCCACGCTTTGACCTCATGTATAGGCTGCCTGAAAGCGCAACGAAGACCATCGCCCCGATCAATGTAGCGCCTATCACGGAGAACATCCATGCGGGGGTCCTTTCCTCCTCTTCGTTGCCCGCAGGTTCTCCCTGTGTACCAGGTATCTGTCTGTAACCCTCATCCACCTCTTCGGCATCATTGTCGCCGAAAGGATCACCCTGCGAGAGGTAGAATACAGAGATCGAAACACCCGCCAATGCAATGACCAGTGCCAGAAGGATACCCTGAGACAGAAGCCGGTTCCTCATCATGATCGGAACTTTTGGAAGGTTATTAAAAGGTTTCCGGCGTGACAATCTAAAGGATAATGCTGGGTGGACCCGAGTGGATGATCGGTGAACCGATCTTATATGGTCATACCGGTTACAACTATGACGTGAGAAACACGATCATTTCGGGTTTCAATCCTTTTTCTCCTCTTTTATATCATCTGATGTACCTTTCATATCGCCCAGCACAATGGATTCCCGCATCAGCCGGATCACCCCGGCACACGATCTGCAGCAAAGTTCATCGTCGTTGTAACACTCGTTCATACAGACCCATCTACCGCAGAACGGACACTGGGTAACCTCGGACCTTTTGATGGTTACCAGACATAGATCACAGATGTATGCATCCATGTCCTCTAGGTCCTCTTCGGGAGGGTCGCCCTGTCTTCGAACCGGTCTGATGCTTTCTTTCACCTTGCCGAAGAGGTTCTCCTTCTCCTTTTTCTTTCGGAGGTTCACTTCCTGCGCCTCCTCCGCTGGTCAGGGAAATGCTCGGGAAACACCTTCCTCTCAGCGTCCCGTACGTTGTCTATTTTGGACTCCGCCCATTTGAGCTCCGCTCCCCTTTCTGCTCTTCTCAGCCTGTCTTCGAGTTCATTGAGCTTGAAAAGTGCTTTTCGGGATACCACCGCATTGTCCTCCCAGATGGAATAGAGATGCTCCCTTTCCCGGGGCTCCAGCATGGTAATGGCGTCTCTAAGGGTCCTCCTCTTTTGTTGATTTGCGAACCTTTTCAACTTCTCGAGTTTTGTCTCCAGTTCATCCAGTTTGATCCTGTTCCTGTATTTGTCCCAGAGGTCCACGGCCTTGAGTATCCCTATGATCAGGACGGAAATGGCCAGAATGATCAGTATGAGGAGAAGATTGTCCATCACCGCCGAGGCTGCCGATAAGGTGGACATCTGTGGATCTGGGACCCAGTTCATTTTTTCACCTCGAATGTCATTTCATGGTGTCCGCACCAGGGGCACTCTTTTCTGTATCTCTTGAACATACCGCAGGATGGACAGAAGGACGAACCCAGTTTAATATCGCCTGGGTCCATGTCGGGGGCGAAGAGCTCCCTGTCGATGTCCTCCAATCTCCTTTCCTTCTCAACGTTCCTGAGCTCTTCGGTTACAAGATCCTTCAGCATACCCGGTTTCAGGTCAACGTGATACTTGTCGCTGAGATAGGCCTGCAGGAACTCCAGGTGCGTCTTGGAATATCCGTCAAGGTGAGACATTCCGAAGGCCCTGATCACAAGTCTTGCCCTTCGGGTCAGTCCAGTACGGGACCTGCGGATAACCTTCTTTCTTGCCATCTAAGCGGACCTCCTTCCATTCTGTACCTTCCCGTCGAACACCTTGTTCTCATACTGTCTTATCTTCTCCAGGGTCTCGAAAAGCTCGGCGGTCTCGTTCATAAGCTCCAATCTCTTCACCTTTGTATCCGATACCTGCATTTTGGTATCGAGCTTCGATTTGAGGACCTTGTTGTCCCCCATGGTCTCATCCAGATCTCCCAGGTCGTTTCTGGACCATTGAATGGAATCCTCTATGAGGTTTTCGAGATGCGCCTGTTTGGAGAGCAGGTCCATCTTCAAAAGGGCTATCTCCCGGGAGGCGTCGCGAACCTTCAACCTCCTCCTGATTATGGCGATGAAAATGTATATGCCAAAAAGTAGTACCATCAATACAAGAAGGCCAATTATTATCAGGTGTAGATTATCGGCAATGCCTGCCATCATATCCCCCTAATACCATTGTCCTACTTGGTTTTATTTCTTTCTAGGTAGGTGCGAGTGAAATAAGTGCGATCGGTTCATCGTATGGGGAGCCCATTAATATCTAAATGTTCATCAACCATCATGAGCAAAGAGGAACCGTACGGTGTGGAAAAGGACCTCAAGGTACTGAAGGGGAACTCGAGCAGACACAATGCAAGGCTCGAGGGGCAGTTCCTCGGGATCATCCCCGCACCGGAGATCAGAGCTGAAGAGGAAGGCAGGGAAAAAGAGAGGACCATGGTGGTAAAGGGTGTAAAGGATCCCATCTTGAAAATAGATCTGAAGGTGGAGGATGTGAATGAGGATTCTGGCCCGTTCAGGGAGATGCTGCACATTATCGGTCTCGATCCCAGAGAAGGTGATTTCGAGGTCGTATCCACCATGGACAAGGTCCTCCGTGCAATGGCAAAGGCCAAGTTCAAGAACCTGGCGGAGCTAAGGTTCAATGATGAGCTGGTCTACGACCATCCTGAACTGGAATGGGACCTCAGGGATGTCCTCAAGAAACTGGGAGAAAATACCAGGGAGGGGGAACTGGAGGAGGCGTACGCCAAGGTCATCCTGAGGGAGGAAGGGGACACTGATGCCGATATCAAGGTGGACAAGGTGCATACGGAACTGGGCCATGACATCACCATCAAGATCAATGGTGAGATAGACGGAGAGATGCTCCGAAGGATAATCAACTATCTGGAGGACCACCTGGATATCGAGGAACTGATCCACGGTTGAGATAGGTCGTTCATCCACTCCCATCCTTGGATTCCTGGTGAAGGGCTTTCAGGATTGGCACCTTCATTTCCATCTTCGAGACGAGGGACCTCAAGAAGTGTCCGGCATATATCACATAAGCAAAGTACAATATCTGGGTTCCCCCCTTGATTTTGATGTAAGGGTATAAGAAGAACCGATCTCCGGGTCGTGCTCTGGCAGCCGCTATTGGAAGTTCTCCCAGGGCTTTTCCTCATCAGCAAGAATTGTATCGACCACGGCCTTCTTAAGCCGGTCCATTCCGGTTCCTTCCAGGGCCGAGATCGTTGTTTCCATCAGACATCTGTCGCCAAGCTCGGATATGGCCGCTCGAAGTATCTCAAGGTCCACGCCCTGTGGCAGTTCGAGGTCCGATTTGTTCTGCAATATGATGAACTCCATTTCCGGAGACGCCTTGGATATGCTGAGCAGAAGATCCACCTGCGGCTCCAGCGGGTAACCGCAGTGGCCGGTGGGATCCACAAGGTATATACATATCTTGGATAGCAGGGTGAGTGCGAGGACGGCCTGTTTCTCCACCGGGTTTCTCTCTTTGAAGGGACGGTCCAGCAGACCGGGAGTATCTATTATCTGGTATCTTTGCCTGTGATGCTCGAAATAACCCACGGTAAGTTCCTGGGTGGTGAAGGGATAGGAAGCTATCTTCGGATCGGCAGTGGAGATGTTCTTCACCAGCTGCGATTTTCCAACACTCGGGTAACCGGCAACAACGGCGGTGGGGTGCTTTGTGGGTATCGAAGGTATCTGCTTGAACCTCTCTCTCGCGTCCGCCAGGGTCCTGAGGTCCTCGTCAAGGTCCTTCACCATGGACGAGATCCTCCCGAAGGCCTCCTTGCGCTTCTTGCTCATATATTCGGCCTTGGAGGTCCTGTCGATCTGCCTCACCGATTTGAGCTTGATCCTGTCGATCTGTTTCCTTGCCCCGTCTATCCTTCCCAGTATCCTTTTGATATCATCCACCGAGACCATGAGGTCCATGAGTGCCAGATAGAAAGGGTCGAGATTGGAAAAGGAAGGGAACGAGCTCACATATTTCTCAAATGTCGAGTTTATGGTGGCAGCGAAGGAATCAACCTTTGCCCTGTTGAGCTTCTGCATCCTGAACCTGTAGTCCGGGTCCGCCACCTGGACCTTGCCGGACCTCCTTCTCGCCTTCTCCAGTATCTCCTCCGATGTCAGGATCGTTGGTATGTTGAACATCTTGCTTCGAAGGCTCCACAACACTTCCCGTATTAGTAGGTTTTGAGTGCTCCTCCTGCAATGACATACCTCCCCCTGGTTCCTTGAACACCTGTCGGTCACCGGGACTTTTCTCCTTTGCTCCATTACCCCTTGTTTCCGGTCTATGGTAGGAGGAGCCGTCGATGAGCTCTTTTCCGGGGGGCAGGGCGGTGTTGCTTTCATCTCCACCTCCCGATGGGGGAAGGGATGGATGAGGAGACTGAGGAAGGCCTTCTCCGGTATCCCCGTTCCGGATAGCTCCCATTGGGGGGGCAGGGGTAAGTTCCGTATCCTCACGTTTCCGACCGGCCAAAAGCACCAGTATCAGGAGAGCCATGAGGACGAGGATCGTTGCCAGAAGGATCAGAAGTATAAGGAAAAGATCGTTTCCGTTCTCTTCGGTGGTGTCTTCCGATCCTGAAGATGCCGGTTCTTCTTCGATCTCCAATGAGACCGATCCGTTAACCCAGGTGCTGCGGTTTAGTTCATCAATGATCCTTATGTTCACCGTTTCAGGTCTCCTCTCAAGCTGAACGTGCCCCGTCCAGATATCCGACTGTCCGGAAAGGGCCGTCTCGATGATCCCGGAGCCGTTAATGTCGAGGAAATATGCCTCTACCATGGTGGGTTCGGTGGCACCGATGGCCTTCCCCAGTATGACCTCGATATCGGCGGAGAGGTTCAGGTCCACGCGGACCTCCCCGAACTGGAATGTGGGCATCTCGGCATCAAGATGGAATATCGGAGCAAACACCTTCCTGACGACGGCCCCATCGGCATCCACGAGCTCAACCGATAGAGAATATTCACCAACATCCCAGCTGCCGTCGGTGGAGACCCTTGAGCCATATGCCGAGCTCCCCCTTGCATCGAACCGGACCGATATCTTTTGGGAACCACGGATCAGATGACCGCTCACCTCCAGCGGATCCCCGCTCCCATCCGGGTCCATACCGGTCAAAGTGAAGGTTATGCTCTCTCCCCTCATCAGGATGCCGCCCGGTTCTCCTTCGCCCAGAGGGTAATTCACCGTGATGTTCTCGAAGGTCGGGGGCATGTTCACTATTTCCAGAGCAGAGGGGAGCACCAGTATGTCACCGAGGGATTGATCGTCAGAATATTCGATCTCCAGGGTATAATTGCCTGGCTGGAGTCCGAAACCGGATATTCTCAGTTCCAGCTCCTCATTGGACCTCAGGTCGTGGTCCTCCTGGTAGATGACGGTGGTGGACGGTGCACCCTCGGGACCGTAGGCCGTCACGGAGACCCCATCGCTCGGTTGTCCCTCCGGGTCCGTGTACCGGATCCGGAAGGTGGCTTGCTCCAACCTGGTGATACTGGAACCCACTCCCTCAAGGACCTCCAGGGTGGGTTCCCTGTTGTAGGTACGCAAAAGCGATGACCATTCAGCGTATCCGCCGTCTTTGTCCTGGACAAGAGCAAAGAACTGCCAGGTCCGTGCAGGATACTCCGGCGGTATCGAGAATATCAGGGTCGCGTTATGGTTGGAACCGTATCGTATCTCATCGGGGTCGATCTCAGAACCCATGGGATCCTCTGCATGGGCTTCCATCTCCAGTGATCCGTCCGGGGTATCGGGATCGTCCCATTCAAGCTCGATATCGACCTGTCCTCCCCTCGGCACGTCATCGGACGTTATGCTCCCGATCAATGACGGGACGAAGTTCACCACCTTGAACGCCCCGAACAGGACCTCTTCATCATAGCTGTCCTCCGGGTCCGTGTAGTGGCCCCGAACGGAATAGAACCCCAATGTGGAGTTCCACGGAGGTGAAAAGGAGTAGACGGCACTGAGGATCTCTTGCTCCCCGGTGAAGGATACCAGCTCCGGTTCCATGATATCTCCCCCGGGGCCTTCTATCACAAGGTCCAGTCGGTCGGTGGAAGGATCCATGTCCATGTCGGTGATATTGATGAAGAACCGCAGTGACTCCGTCCTTCTCACCTCATTGGTGGAGATACTGATATCCAGTTCAGGTCTGTGGTTCACCGTCAGGTTCTTGACTATCTCGTTGTTGGTCTCGTCGTACTCCCATACTTCATCATCCGGGTCCAGTTCCGCACGGAAACGGTGGGGTCCAAGTATTGGTGCATCCTCAGAGGAGATGTTGATATGGATGGTCTCGTTCGGACCGAGATCCAAAGTGCGCTCGTGGAAGAGAATTCCTCCCTCCATATAGAGCTTGACCTTGCCCTGCTCCACCGTTCTTCCCCCTTTATTGTGTAGGACAAGGGTGAGCCAGGAGGTGCCTTTCTCATCTACCCACGTGTACAGCGGGTCCCGGTCCAAAGATGGGCCCATGTCAGGTCTCTCATTGATGAAGGGGGTTACCTTCGGGTCCCCTATCACTGTGCCCATCCATGAGACATACGGGGAGGCCATCCAGAAGGATTCAGCAAGGCTGAAACCTTGATAGTATGCGGGGAACAGGATGTGGGCTCTGGATACGGCGGTTATGAATGGTTCCCATGTATAACCCTTTATACCCGTGACACCGTCCCTGATGATGTCCGCCACAAGTGATTGGCCGTACCAGGTGCCATAGGTCATGGACCTCCCGCCCGTGGATACGATGGTCTCTGCTATGGACCCGTTGACCCAGGTGTTATGGGGCCTTATGACCCTGAGGTTCAGATTGTCGAAGTAAGCTGTTCCTTCTCCAAGCAGTTCCACTATGAACCTGATGCGGACCATCCTTGTATCGTTCTCCAGTGGGTCCTGATATGCATCGAAACCGCGGTCCCCGCTCCTGTTGGCAAGTTCGTGCGACCATATGAGGGTAGAGGAATTATCATAACCCTCCAGAAGGATCCTCGCCCCGGGCGAGCTAACGCCCGATAAAGACATCCTTGCATCGGGAAGGTAGCGGTGGTCCAGGTAGTTCAGACCGATGTCCTGATATGCCCTGAGAACCCCGGTTCCGTTCCTCTGTGCCTTGAGGGACCATGAACCGCCGTAATGGTTCTCGGAGGTCCTCTCGATGACTCCTCCATCGGTTACGTATGTCCATCCCGATGCCTGTTCCCCTGTTCCGTACTCGAATCCTCCGTTTGACATCTGTCCCTCGCTCCAATCGCCGTCGTTGGAGCCCCAGGAATAATAGGCCATGAGGCCCTGCTTGCCGGTTTGAAAATCCCTTGTGCTCTCCAGCGAGCTTGGGTGTCCATTGTTAACAAGCCAGGTATGGGCATCCGTCATCCAGATATTCCCTTGTTTGTATCCGCTCGAACCGTTCTTCGATGGGTCCATGTCCAGGAATGCGTTTCCCCTTGAGCCAATGGATCCATCCCCTCTGTCAACCAGGGCCATGGCCTCCTCTTTGGTAAAACCGGTCAGCCGGGTGACGAGCCTTATTCCGTAATCGTCCCTTGAGAAGGGCTCACCCGAAGCTGCATAGGGGTTTTCGGCCCACCATCTCCTGTGTATCTGACCCTCGTATTGGCTGTCAAGGAGCATCAGTTCGGAATCCACGGATGCGGATTCGTAATACTCCTGATGGTTCATGTTGTAGACACCCGATGTCACCTTCAACGGAACACCCTTGGTGGTGACCATGTAATCTATCCTGTCGGTCAGCCCTCTTTTTGAAAGGTTCTCCTTTACCTGTCTTGCCAGCTCATCGAACTCGGAGAAGGTTATGATCTCCTTTTCGGGAACGGAGATGTTTATAATATTGCTCCGGGGAACACCTCTCTTTTCGGCGAAATATGTACCGATCTCCATCGACATCTCCGAATTGTCGTTGACGATGAGGGCAACATCATCGTATCCCACGAGGCCGCCGTATAGTCCGCCGACGGCCGGAGTATGATATTCCCCGGCCGGTGCAGGCTGGAATCCCGTAAGGAGCCCCTCTCCTGACTCGGAGGACCCGGGTATCGATATGGTTCCTGATAAGAGAAGAACTGAGATGGCGAACAGTACATCATATCTTCCGAACAGAGAATACCCTCCTGGGACCTGACATTTATGGACGCCCTTATTAATAATGATAACCGTTGAATCTATCCTGAGGAGATCTCAGGAGATCCTGCTTCCGATCTCCGAGAGTATGGACCTTATCTCGGAGAGGAAGGATGAGAGAAGCATACCTTCGTCCCATTGCATGACGTAATTCCCCCCTTTTGTGGACCTCAGGCCCGGTACCTTCCGGTTCAGGATCCTGGAGAAGTACTTCAGACCCTCGACCTTGATGGTGAAGACCCTCCACGGATCACCTCTGAATCCTTTGTAGCGATACGCGTAAAGGGGGAAGGTGTTCGCTCTCTTGCATTCCATTATGAACTGTTCCAGCTGCTCCTTCAAGCGGGGCTGGCTCAGGTAGACCTTGGGATGTATGGAGGATTTGACCTCGATGGGAAAGGAGAGCTCTCCTCTCAGAGCGACGAGGTCGACACCGAAGGAGCCGGCACCCCGTATCACCATGAACGGGTATCTCTCAACGGTCCCGTATCCCATGCACTCCATGGCCGAGCATGTCTTCTTCATCTTGACCACTGCTTCGAGGTCCCCTTCAAGAAGCTTTTTTAGCTCCCTCTCGTAATCTACTCCCATCCTGTCCAGAATGATCCGATATGGTTTTAAAAGGGACCCGGGGAGTTATCCAAATCTATTTTCTCAGACCTTCTCCAGCCAGGTGGGGTTCCTTATTTTCATCTCCTTGAGTCCGATCACCTGCCTGATCAGCTTTCCGGCGATCCCGGGAGTTATGTAAGGCTCTATCCCGGGGGAGACCTCCACCACATCCATGGCCTGGATATTTGTGTACAATCCCTCCACCAGGGAGAGTAAATGAAATGAAGAAAGACCCCACGGTTCCGGCGTTCCGGTCCCCGGAGCGAAGGAGGGGTCCAGACCATCTATGTCAACGGAGAGATATATCGGTCTGTCCCTGATAGCGAAACCGGTATCCCACTGGTCAAGCAGGTCTATGATACCCTGGGACCTGACCTTTCTTGCGGAAGCATATCTCAGGTCCAGCTTCTTTGCGGCCATCATCTCCTCTCTACTGGCTGATCTGGCACCGATCACGCAGATGGAATCTGTCCCCCATTTCTCCGCTATCCTTCTCGAGGTGCATGCATGGGAATGGGGATTGTCCATATACTCACTCCTGAAGTCCAGATGAGCATCGAACACCACCACCAAACCCCCATGTCTTGCGTATCTCTTCATGAAAGCGTCCACGGCACCCTCCGTGATCGAATGCTCGCCTCCCATCATGAACGGTGTCTTCTCTCTGTCAAGGATCGATCCGCTGAGGAGATCTATCTTTTCCAGCAGTTTCCCCTGCTCTTCTTCCAGATTGGCCACGGAGATATCTCCAAGATCGCAGATATCGACATCCTTGAGCTCCACCTCGAGTTCCATCAGATAGGTCTCGAAGTTATACGTCTCCAATCTTATGGCCTCGGGTGCCCCTGCAGCACCCCGCCTGTGTGAGACAGTTGCATCGAAGGGAACCCCGAAAATAACATATTTTGATATATCCAGCTGTGATGTGGCATCGGCGAAGGCAGGTTCCACATGTTTCATCTTGACAGCCGTGGTCTCCATGGTATCCCCGGTTCAGACCCTCGTGATCTGCCTCTTACCCATTGCTTCCTGATAGCTGATCTCCTGACCGGCCTCGATATCGTCCTTGAATTCCTCCGGGATCTCCAGGTTGAACATCTCATAGGTCTCCATATCCATGAGCTGGGCTTCGTCCCCCTGTATCGAGACCACCTGGGCTGTCTTCTTGTCAATGATGGGAACCTGGACCTTGTGGGTCACTGGTGAGACCATGGACCTCTTGTTCCCTGTGAAGATACCGATGGCAACGATCCTCGCCTTTGCCTCTCCGTGCTTCCCGGGTTTGGATGTGGTCAGATCTATGATCTTGCAGGGTTCATCATCGATGACGATGTAGCGGTTCACCTTCAGTTCCCTTACCTGCTGCTGGGTCCAGGCCATTCTTTACACTCCTGATCTTTCTACCATTCCGTAGTGGCAGGTCCTTTATAAATGTTTTTTAGACCTACTGTATTCTGGTTCCAACAAGAGATGTCGGACCGGGGCTCAATCTTTCTGAACGAGTCCAACTATAAGAAGTACCAATCCGGCGATGAAAAGAAGAGGTGATACGGTTAGACAGCACACCCAATCTAGTCCAAGCGTAATTATTGAAACGAATACGAAGCCCACGAACATCAACAGGAAGTATATGATAGGGAGAAAGACTCCGGCCCCCATCATTATAGCTCCAGCAATCACAAGATTCTTTTTCACATGAATCCCCTTATCTGTTAATTCCATCAACATATAAAAAGCTATTTAACATCAAAAATGGATTTTAATCGCAACTTCTAAGCGTCAATGCGGTTGATGATAAATCACGCTTCATATAGCAACCACTGAGTTGAACCTATGGAAGATTACCCTTTAACAAGTACCATACATGTCGAGTATTATTGGAGTTAAATAAGCCGTCTCATTATCCAATCTATTATGATCCAACCGATGCCAAGGACCACATATGCCGCTCCCAAGGCTATTATTATTATGGCCTTCTTGTTCTCCTTGCCTTTTTGTGTGATCATTATATATACTCCGATACCAACAGCGGCCAGGGCAGGTATCCAGCCAAATGCAAATAAAGGCCACAGGAGGCAGCTCATGCACCAGGCGGCAAATGAAAAGAACCAGCCTATCACATCGACGACGATCTTTATACCGAGTATTACCAGACCTATAATCCCCAGGATCATTCCTATGTTCTCGAACTTGGACATGTCCACATCCTTCTTCTTTCCGGATGTGCTCCCCTCCTCTTCTTCCTCTTCATCATAGCTATCTTCTTCCTCGTCGTCCTCTTCTTCCTCATCCTCGTCCTCTTCCAGGTCCTCTTCCTCTTCTTCGTCGTC
>JAWOCK010000057.1:0-6087 GCA_046483845.1 Thermoplasmatota archaeon
GTTCAGCTTTTGATAGATTCATGTTCAATGCTCTCATCATTCGGAGACTCTTCAAGAACAAAACATCTGCTTCATCGTTTTGTCCCGAATCTGAAAGGATATCAGCCTTTAGATACAATAGAAGAGCTTTGTGTTCGGTTCGATTGACCCTGTTGAGATATTTATCTATCAGTTCAAGAGACTTTTCTGGATCATATATATTTTTTATACAGGTTAACCAACCGATGAGGCAGATGATCCAGTATCCGGGAAGGAGGCCCTTTCTTGAATAAAGCAGGTCGGAGAACATCTCGAATCCCTCCCATACTTTGCCGCTCCTCCTTTTGAGATCGGCCATTATAAGAATCTCTTTTATAGGTTGCTCATCCGGGATCTCATTACCTTTTTTCATTCCAAGCATTGTGAGATCTTTGTATCGTTCATCCGTCGAGATATTGATCGAATCATCCTTTTTCATCAATTCATCGAAGAATATGTTATCATATGAACCCGGCTTTAACGCATTATCTAATCTTATTAATTCTATAACATCCAGTTTTTGATCTGTGTGGAGTGAATTCAATATTTTGATCAAAGTTTTCGAATTTGGTATCATTGTAAAAATAGAACCTATCTTGCAAACCTTTGAAACGGAATGCTGTTCCGGTGTGAGTTCATGATCCATTATTTCAGATACCAATTCATTGTAATATTCCACGCCATGAACTGTAAGAATGATTTGATCATCATCAATGATATCAACTTCCTTTCTATTGAATAGCGTTTTCAAGTGTCTCTTCACAGTATTTGCAACGATTCCCAGATCACTAGATAATGATTTGATACTGGAAATGTTGTCGAACCCGATTGCGATAATTATAAGATCCTGGTTACCCAGCATTTTACACCTCGACTATACAATTCTATTATGGTCTTTCAATGTTCAATAATATCATCAAATAGGTCAGAGAATATAGTTGTTTCGCTCTCAGAATAGTGGTGAACAGGAAAGAGAACGTAATACGTATAATTTATATTTGCTGGGACAATAACTGAAACACATCCTGAAGAATCTTTGTCAGCAGTTTATTAGAAGCTATCCTATGCCGAACGAGCAGCTTTTTTATATTTGGTCCAAAAGTGATGTAAAACGGTTTTCCCTCAATCCCAGAACCGCCGGGTCCGGGCGAACTTAACTTCCTCGGAGAATATCCTCTTCACCAGCTCCATATCGTCCTCGTAGGGGACCTCGAGTATCCTCCCCGCTCTCTTGGGGCCCACCCCCCTGGCCGACATGCAGAGGACCGCCCTGTATCCGTAGTTCGAGAACAGCTGGGCGGCCATTGCCGCCGCCTGGAACCTTTTCTTGTCCTCATCTTTCAATCTCTCCTTCTTCTTCAACCCCTTGTCCACCGATATCCTGGTCCTCATATCGCCTGTGGGGAGCGGGGCAAGCATTCTGGACCCGCATTTGTGGCACCCCACCACGGACTTTGCCCTCTCAGCAGTGGCCCTCAAGGTCGCCCCGCAGTTCATGCAGGTCAGCCTGACCGCCGTGGTCATCAACCTGTCGAAAACCGAGTTCAGCACCTCCTGCCCGGCGTTCTCAGGTGTCATGAACTCACCCCTTACCATGGACCCGGACATGGATAGAGGAGATATCCTCTGGAGGGAGACCTCCACCTTACCGGAATCGATCTCCCTGACCAGTCTGGTCGCATGCACGATGTCCAGCCTCTCGTGCATTATCTTGCTCATGGCCTCCTCCATGATCAGGGTGTCCCTCCACCTTGCCATCAATCTCCTCAGGGGGAACTTTGCAGGGTCCACGTCCCTGCCCAGCACCCCGAACTTCTTTGCAACGTGGAGCATCTGCCACCTGAGTAGCGGAGAGTTCTTCAGCAGCAGCGGCACCATGTTCTCCATGTCCCGGGAGGGCAGGTTGTTGAGTGCCCACTCTATATCGGGCGCCTTAAGCCTGAGGTCCCCCATCAGCAGTATCCGATAGGGATCGTAATCCACGATGACGCTCCCTCCGTGCCTGGCCATAAGAAGCGATGCGATCAACCTGCCCAGGGTCTCGTTGGCCCTTGTTCCGCCGCATATTCCGATCACCACCCCTTCCATGCCTATCTCGATGGTGGCCGTCCGTATGTCCGGGGTCACGAAATCCTCCCTGACCATCTCCCCGAACTGGTCCAGTATGCTTTTTCTCGCATGATCGGTCAGAGGGAGTCGGTCAAAGGAGACCGCACCACGACCCTCCCCTTGCAGGTATCTGACGATATCTCTCCTCACCGACGCCACTTCCCTGGCCACTTCCCAGGGGACCGGTATGTCAGAACCTGACCACGCCGGGACAGGACCCAGTTCCGTCACCGGCTCAACCGTGATCTCCTCATCACCTATATCGATCACTCTCCAGGGCTGGCCCCTTACAATGAACTTGGAGAACGGCTCCAGGTTGGAGAGAACGAAGTCCATGTCAAGGGAGCCTATTATCGATCTGGTGGACAGGTCCCTGATGAGCATTATCCTCTCGTCGGGTATCATGGATATGTTATCGTAGAAGTATTCACGTGCCCTCTTTCCGCCATGGACCACCTTCTCCTCGGGGTCGTAGAAGATGACCTTCGTATCGTTCAGGTAATCCACGATCCTCTCCACCTCCTCCATCTTGATCCCCGAGAAGGTGAAGGTCCCTCTTGCGATCCTGAATATGGTCTCCAGTGAGATGTCCTTCTCGGAGACCGCCATGGAGAGCACCTGGTTGGCCAATACCGAGAGCACGTTGGACCTGGCATGCCTCCTCTCCAGCTTTCCCTTTGAGGCCAGATAGGCTATGACCCCCGCCTCGATCACGTCATCAGCCTCGGTAGCCATCACGACGCACCTGGATACGTCCCCGATCCGGTGGCCTGCCCTGCCTGCCCTCTGGAGCAGACGGGAAACCTCCTTGGGGGACTTGAACTGGATAACCAGGTCCACCACGCCTATGTCCATTCCCAGCTCCATGGAGGAGGTGCAGACCAGTGCCTTGATGTCCCCTCCCTTGAACCTCTTCTCCATGTCCTCCCTAGCCTCTTTTGACAGTGAGCCGTGGTGAATGCCCACAGGCAGCTCCTCGTCGAAGGCGGACAACCTGGTAGTAAGTGCCTCCGCGAGGTCTCTTGAATTAACGAATATCAGTGCCGACCTGACATCCTCCAGGGTCTCCCTGATCCTGCGGACCACGGCCGCCACCTTTGCCGAACAACCCAGTGCAACGGCGATCCTCTTGTCGTCATCGGTGATCTCCGGGGAGTCCACCAGGTAAGAGTACTCCTTCTTCCAGCCCCCGCGTACTATGGTGACTTCCCTGGAGCCTCCACCGAGAAAACGTGACATCTCCCCCGGATTGGACACGGTGGCGGAAAGGCCTATCCTCTGGACCTTCCTCCCGGTGAGTTCCTCCAATCTGGACAACCCAATGTCCAGCTGTGCTCCCCGTTCGTCCCCGAAGACCTCGTGTATCTCGTCGATGATGACGTGCTTCACCGTTTCAAGTCCCTTTCGCAGCCTGGACCCGGTGAACATGATCTGCAGGGTCTCCGGGGTCGTCACCAGTACATCCGGGGGGTTCCTTGACTGTCTGCTTCTCTCATATCTCGTGGTGTCGGAATGCCTGACCGACATCCTGAGACCGAGCTCCTGGCACCATTCGTTCATCCTCTCCCAGATGTCCCTGTTGAGGGCCCTGAGAGGGGCAATGTAAAGCAGACCGATCCCTTTTTCCTTCCTTCCCGAAAGTTTCTGCAGGAGCGGGGCGAAGGTCGCCTCCGTCTTTCCGAAACCGGTTGGTGCTATCAGAAGCACGTTTGCCCCTTCCAATATGGGGCCCAGGGCCTCCGTCTGAGGCCCCGTGGCCTTCGTGATGCCCTTGCGTCTCATGTGTGCGGTGATATGGGCCTCTAGCTCCTCCAGACCATGTATGGTGTCATCCGGTCCCTTGTTCTCTTTTTCCATTTCCCCGGACCAAATCACTGGAAATCCTTAATATTTCCCCCTACGTTGGGGATGGGATGACAAGGAGGATAAAGGTTCTGGACCAGGCCACGGTCAACAAGATAGCTGCGGGGGAAGTGGTAGAATCACCTTCCTCGGTGGTCAAGGAGCTCGTGGAGAACTCCCTGGATGCCGGGACCAGAAGTGTGTCGGTGGAGCTGGACGAGGGCGGCCTGAAGAGGATAGGGGTAACGGATAACGGCTCGGGGATGTCCCGTGATGATGTCCAGATCGCCTTCACCCGGCACTCCACGTCCAAGATAGAGGATATAGAGGACCTGGAGGATCTCATCACCCTCGGTTTCAGGGGAGAGGCCTTGGCCTCCATTGCCGCGGTCTCCCGTGTGGAGTTGGTGACCAGGGAAGCCGGCTCCGAGATAGGCAGCAGGGCGGTCGTATCCGCCGGAGAGCTTCTGGAGCTCGATGATGTTGGTTGCCCCGAGGGAACCACCATAACCGTGAGCGCTCTGTTCGAGAACATTCCCGCCAGGAAGAAGTTCCTGAGGAGCAGGTCCGCCGAGAAGGCAAGATGCATAGATATCGTTTCCAGGATGATGATGATCCACCCGGAGGTGGGCTTCAAACTACTGGTGGACGGGCAGGAGAGGTTGTCCGACCCGCCAAGGAAGGATCTCAGGAAGAGGGTGGCGGCGGTCCTCGGGCCCAAGACGGCAAGGTCCATGATATGGATGGAACCCGGTCCCGAGGGACCGGTCCAGGTACAGGGTCTTTTCTCCCTTCCCTGGGAGACAAGGTCGAACACCGCCGGGATCACCCTTTCGGTGAACGGAAGGGTGGTGAAGAACAGGGCAGTGGTGGAGGCCATCAAGAGGGGCTACGGCTCCAGGCTGATGAAAGGACGCTTTCCCATTTCCGTGTTCTTCATTGAGATCAACGGTGAACAGGTGGATGTCAACGTGCACCCCACCAAGGACATAGTGAAGTTCAGCAACGAGGGGGCACTTCTCAATATGATCGAATCCAGGGTCTCATCCACTCTTTTTCGGTCCGCAAAAAGGGCAATGGACAGTAACATCTCAAAGAAGGGATCGGAGGCGCCATCCTCCACCGCACGATCGGGAGGCGGGGTCCGCGTGGACAGAAAACCCGTCCAGGTCCCGCTCATGGAAGGGGAGGTAAGACCCCAGGAGACCGGCGAGGACCCCTGGATGGAGGTCCCTGTGGTGGAGGGGATGAAGAGGCTGCCCCCCGCACTGCCGGAGTCAACGGACGGACTGAGGGTGAGGATAATAGGTCAGCTGGACCGCTCCTACATCCTATGTGAGATAGGATCGGACCTGCTGCTGGTGGACCAACATGCCGCCCACGAGAGGATAAGACTGGAGAGGCTGAAGAAGAGGTCCAACGACAACGATCACGGCATCCAGGAGCTGCTGGAACCGATCCACATTGAACTGGACCCCGCCGCCTTGGAGAGGCTGGGGTCCATGGGGAAAGGACTGAGGGACATGGGTTTCAGGACCGAGGACTTCGGTGATGACTGCATCGTTCTCAGGGCGCTCCCCGAGTTCATGGGCAGGATGGAAGCGCATACGGTGCTCAAGGACCTGCTCACCGGGAACGAGACACACGAGGACTGCTCCCCTCCCGACCCCGATTTCACCCCCGATGACCTTCCTATCACGGAGAGGATCATAGCGCTGACCGCCTGCAGGGGGGCAATAAAGGCACATCAGAAACTGTCCCTGAAGGAGATGGAGGACCTGATATCCGACCTCCTTGAATGCGAGGTCCCGCTCCACTGCGCACATGGCAGACCGACCATGATCAGGTTGCCGCTTTCAGTTCTGGAAAGATGGTTCAAGAGGGTGCTGTAGACATCATCCGGGCAGCTTTCCCCTGATATCTCAGCCTGAATGTTTATGTAAGTGTGAATGTGTTGCACAGTCATGGGAAGGTCGTATGCCGAAAAGATGAAGAAAAGGGATCGAAAAAAGCACGATGGATCGCCGGCCATAAATAAAAACGGTGCGCAAAAGGAGAAGTTCCCGATCGCTCCCCTGGTGGTCCTGTTGATAGTTGTATCACTTGTGGTGGCCGCTG
>JAWOCK010000061.1:0-29466 GCA_046483845.1 Thermoplasmatota archaeon
CAGGGTCCGCTCTCAGGGCCCTGCCCACACCATTATGTTTATGTATGTAAGAAATTCTTACATGTACGATAATATGTCAGGTGTAGAGATGACAAAAGTATCTTCAAAGGGTCAGATCGTGATCCCCGGTTCCATAAGGAAGGAAGCTGGGATCTCGGAAGGGGATCCCCTTGCTGTCTATACTGATGGTAGTATGATATATATCAAAAAGGTGGACAGGAAGAAGTTGAAAAGGGAGTTCCTGGAAATCTCCTCTAAGCTGTCAAAGATCGCAAAGGAGAAAGGTTATACTCCAGAAGATGTCCAGAGTTGGGTCGATGAAGTTAGGTACGGACACAAAGATAATGATCGATAGCAATATCTGGATATCGGGTTTTCTATTCCATGGAAACGAGATGAAGATCATACTGGACATGATTATAAAAGGGATCCAGCCATCTATCTGTATAACGATAATCAATGAGTTAGACCTTGTCCTTTCTGAGAAATTTGGATTTTCCAGAGAGATCGTCAATGGGGTCTTGGATGTTATCATATCCATGTCTATGATAGAAGATGAGATCGAAGATCACATACTTCTAAGAGATCAAGACATACGAATATTGGAAACTGCAAGTTCGGCAAATTGTGATTTGCTCATCACTGGTGATAAGCGTTTACTTGGTAAAGTATCACATGGAAGATTAAAGATCATTTCCACCCGCGATTTCATCTACTCGAAAGACAATTCAAATTCAGAAATAAATGTAATGTAACATATTATTCTCTTTGTTTCTGATAAAATTCACAAGATTTTATATTTTCAATTTATTCACAAGGAGAAAATCCCAGTGATCAGAGATAGTATACCTGCACCTATCACAAGGACCAATGCTATCCTTCTGAAGAGCTTCTGGTCCACTTTTTTTGATATCCTGCTCCCCATCACAGTCCCGATCAGGGCCGCAGGAAGCAAAATGGAAAAGAGATACAGTACATCCCAGGTGATCAATCCCGTAAGCAGGAATACCAGCGTTGTGACAACGTTGAGTGCAAAGAAATAGAAAACAAGGTTCGCCCTGAAGTTCTCCTTTGCAAGCTTCTGGTTTGAAAAGAACAATATTATCGGGGGCCCCGAGAGAGAAACGCTTCCGTTGAGCACACCGCTCACGATACCCAGTGGGAACGAAAGCGGACCTTCCCTTCTTACTTTGAGTGAAGCTCCCAAAAGCAGTGCTCCCCCGAAGACGACAACAACCACTCCTATCATTATCTTCAGTATGGACTGGGGGAGGAAAATCAAAAGAGCGGACCCGAAGGGGATCCCGATGATGCCTCCTGCGAGGATAGGAAGTATCCTGCGAAATTCAAGATGCCTTCTGGTCCCCAGTGTCAATGACCAATTCATGATGAGACCATGGAGCAAAACAACAGGAACCAGAAGCAAGGGCTCGATGAACACTACAAGTATCGGGACCATAACGAGCCCCGATCCGAAGCCCACCAGACCCTGGACGAAACCAGCAAGGACCACAACGAGCATGACAATGATAACGAGAAGAGGCTCCACGGTCAACGGGAACGTAAGGCTTGTGTATAGAGGTTTTCGTTGTGAGCCACTCGAGAGTGTCAAGGACCGGTTCATACCATGAAGGGGGCCTTCTCCTTGTAGGAGGCATAATCATGGTCCTTGCCCAGCTCATCTTCCTCCTTGTAGCACACCCGGAGATACATCACTATCAATACCGTACCGAATATCACGGTGAGAACGGTCGTCCAGCCTATTATCCATCCCATTATCACCAGTATGAACCCGAGGTACTGCGGGTGCCTGGATGCAGAATAGATACCGCTTGTAACGAGGTCTTCTTTCTTCATGCCCTTGTACAAGGTGATCCATCCGGCGATCACTACAATGGTACCAAGGGCCATGAGGAAGAAGCCGTAGAGCATGGGGAGCGTGAAGGCGAACTCCACCCCCATGAAGCTTACCACCAGTACATATGATAGATCGGAGGTAGGCCCGGGGCCAAAGGCCTTGGATGCGAACATTATGGTAAGCGGGATCCCGTACATCTCGATGAAAAGTGAGATGAAAAAAGCCGCAACAAGCCCGAACTCCTTCCAGTTGGCCTTCCTCCTGAAGGCAAGGGGTATGAGGAACGCCGTGAATGCAAGGACGTTGAGAAGCACGATATGCCACTGGCCGGTTATCATATTCCCATGGATCGCTCCTGTGAAATGGGCCTGGACATGCTCCGTGAAGGGCTCCAGGAAGAAAAAGGGGTATAATGCGAGCAGGACGAGTGCAACCCTGAACAACCGGTTTCTCCAACCCGTATTTCCCTTCGACATCGAAGTATCATACTGTAACACGGATAAAAGATTGGCCCTTATGCAGGCACTCTCTCCGGATGGTCCGTGATGATCCCATCGACCCCCAGCCGGACCATCCTCCGCATATCCTCTTTCTTGTTCACCGTCCACACGAATACCTTCAGACCTAGATCGTGGCATGCTCCAATGTGATGATCGGAGATGAGATCGAACCGGGGGTGCACGGAGTATCCGCCGAGCTCCTTCACGAAATCCTCCGCACCGGAGGGATCCGCATCGATCAGATAGCCTACACGGAACCCGGGGAAGGAGGAATGGATATCATACAGCTCCGTGGGCATGAACGATGATATGAGCACATCCTCCGGGCCAATACCCCTCTCCGCCAATATCCTACCCGCGGGACCTGCGGTATCCGGGCCCTTCAGCTCGATGTTCGTCGAGCATCCGCCCTTCACCAGATCGAGCACCTCTTCAAGTGTCGGGACCTTCTGCCCCTTTCCTGCATCAAGGTCCTTGATCTCCGTGAGATCGAGATCGGCGACCTTTCCCTCACCGTCGGTGGTCCTGTCCACCGTATCATCATGGATAACAACGAGCTCCCCGGACCTGCAGAGACGAACGTCGAGCTCCACCATGTCACAACCAAGGTCCAATGCCCTCCGGAAGGATATCAGTGTGTTCTCGGGACAGTGCCCCGCAGCTCCCCTGTGGCCGATCAACAGGACCATGTAGCATCAAAGCTCATCATCCTTAAGAGGATTTCTTCTCCTGCCCGAAACGAAGATCATCACGATGGTCCCGGCAAGTATCAAAAGACCCACCGATCCGGAGACCACCAGGAGCAGGAGAGAGCTCTCCCCGTCGTCCGTCGAGGTCGAGTTCTCGGTCCTGGTGACGGGTTCCAGGTCGTCATCATGGATCGGGCTGGGAAGTATGTTTTCATCATCATCGATTGGTGTTATGTTAATATCCGGTGGTATGGGATCGACGTCGTCCGGCGGATCTTCCTCCTTGTCTTCCTCGGGTATCTCCGGATGATCCATGGGATCAAACGGGTCCGTCCCGTAGAATAGCTCCACTGAATCCTTGAAGCCGTCGTTATCGTCATCATCATCGACCTCATCCGGGATACCGTCCCGGTCGTTGTCCGGCAGGGGCTCGGATTCCGTGCTGAAGCTGAATGTGAACGGACCGTGGAACACCTCTTCCCGGGTCCCCTTCACATCCTTGAGAACGATGGTGTACCGGGAAGAGAACTCGAGATCCTCAGTGAACCTTATCCTGGCCGTCCTGTTCCTGTCCAGGTACTCCACATCATAGAACAGGGGGGACCCGCCCGGCCCCTGGATATCCAGTTCGATGGTATCGGGGTCCACGTCCTTGTCGAAACGTATGAGCACCGAAGAGCCCACATCGACACCACTTTCCCCGTCGCCCGGATTGTTGAAGATCACGTGGACCTCGGGCTCCGGTCGAAGGACTATCTCATGGAGGTGGTCTATGTCCATCACCACCTCCGACGAATAGGGCAGAAAACCTTCATGTTCTATGCTCAGATCGTAACCGTGCTGAATGAGCTCCCCGGGATCGACCCCATCGGCGTCACCGGTGAGGTCGGACTGCTGGTAGAGTTCAAGATACCTGTAGGCGAGACCGTCGGCGTTGGTCCTGATGGTCCTGTCGGTCCCGGTCTCATTGATGAGCCGGAGCAGGACATCCGAAAGCCTCCTGTGGTCCGGGTCCTTCACGCTGAACTGGACCTTCCTGTTAACCGTCAACCTGCAAGCAGCATCGCCGAAGGATACGGAACTTCCATCGAAGGTTGAATCGTATGCCTCGATCTCCGATCCGTTCTCCATTCTCAGCTCCCTCTCATCTGCATCAGGTTCACCGTCGATATCCACACGGAACAGCTCGACACTGCTCCCGCCCCTGGCATATATCGTATCCCCGCTGTTGCCCTCCATGACGGTGTCGCTCATCTTGGCAAAGGAGTCCGTGATCTGCAGTCCCTCATCGGAGTTGTCCGACAATACGGAACCGGTGACCTCCAGATTGCTGTCGTTTAGCATCCTGAGGCCGTCATAGGAATTTCCCGTGATCACTGTGTCGCTGACAATGGCACTCGATCCGTTCATCACGACCCCTGTCATAAGGTTGTTCCTGACCGTGCACGATGTGATCCTCGGTTCGGAATCCACCATGATCTGCATCCCTGTCTCGCAGTCGTATATCAGGTTCCCATCAAGAACGGCGTTGGAGTACCAGAACAGCATACCGAGAGGACAGTCGCGGATGGTATTGTTCACCGCCCGGGGCGACATGATCCCGTTGAAGGTGATGCCGATGTCCTGTAGCTGGTATATGCTGTTGTTCTCGATCAGCGGAGAGGCATAGTACAAAACGAACATACCGAAGGGCTGCCTGTAGATGCGGTTCCCTTTGAAGAGCCCGCCGGAGCGTCCTTCGTAGACCGCTGCCATTCCTTGATTGTTGTAGAACCTGCAACCGGTTATGGTGGGATCGGAGGAGTATATGTGGAGGACCGCGCCGTTGTTGTTCATGAAGCTGCACTCCTCCAGCGTTGTATCATCGCTGTTCACCGCGATACCGTGTCTCCAGTATTCCTCCGGGTCCCCCCAGACCTCGCTCACCTGGACGCCTCTCATGTAGACCTCACCGTCCAGCGTCATGTTGTAGTGCAGATGCGGGTTGACCGAGGTGATCAACCCATCGGTCATCCTCAACACCCCTCCTTCCCGGACCTCGATGCCAAAACCCCCATCGACGGTTGAGTTGATGATGAGCTCTACATTGTCCATTTCCAGGACCCCTCCGCTTTCAACGGTGAGGTTGCCGTTGACAGTGATGGTCGCCGCCGACCAGTTCACAACATCGCCGTCCTCTATGGTCCAGTCCCCTGCGGTCTCGTAAAACCCTCCTGGCAGGGACTGTGGCGGGTTCTCCTCGCCGCTGACAGCGGCGGCGGAGAATATCAAGGCCAGGCCCAAGTATAGTGTTGTTAGGATGTACTTTGCTCCTGTCATTCCCTTCCCTGACAATAAAAGGGACATTGTTTATTAATACATTGGAACAGGGCTAGTGAACTTCAAAAAGGCAGATCGTGCCCTTCCAGACCCAGCTCCTCTTTCATGGTCTCGAGGTCCCGGACCAGGCTCTCGTTCAGCGGAACCCCCTTTTTCCTGTTCTCCGTCCAGTAGACATGCTCTGGTTCGCCGGCGGTCATTATCCGCTCCGCGCCGGGGGCCTTCCTGGAGGATCGGAGCTCCCTCATGATATCCCCCGAACACTTCTTGAAATCCTCAAGGTCGGTGAAGGCACGGATATCCACCGCCATGAAGAAATGCCCCACGTTCATCCCGGTCACCGCCTTGAGGAAAGGGCCTCCCTGAAGAGCGGAGGAGAGGACTTCCACCACCGTGGAATATCCGTATCCCTTGTAACCGGCGGTCTCCTCCGACCCACCCAAGGGCAGCAGGGCGGCCTCACCGGAGATGAGCCGCCGGAGGATGTCATTGCTGTCCGTGAGATAGGACCCGTCCTTTCCTATAACAAGCCCCTCGGGTATCTCCTTATCCTCCCGGGCATAGTACTCGATCTTTCCCCTCTGCCATATGGAAGTGGCACAATCAAGGACGAAAGGGAACTCTTCATCGGTGGGAAAGGCAATGGTCAGGGGATTGGTCCCGAGAACCCCCTCGGTGGAGAAGGTGGGGGCCACCGAAGGTCTCGCGTTGGTGCCACACATCCCAACCATTCCCTCCCTGGCAGCCATCATAGCGTAGTACCCGGCTATTCCGTAATGGGTGGAGTTCCTTACCGCCACCATTCCCATGCCGTAATCCCTCGCTTTCTCAACGGCCATGTCCATGCTCCTCTTGGATATCGCATGCCCCATGCCGAAATTTCCGTCCACCACTGCAGTGGTGGGACTCTCCCTTACAACCTCCATCTTCCTGTCAGGATGCTGGAGACCTTTTCTAATCCTGTCGTAGTAGAAGGGCTTCATTCTGTTGATCCCGTGAGAGTGTATCCCCCTCTTGTCGGCGGTTATCAGCACATCCGCGCAGATGGAGGCATCTTCCTCGGGGACCCCCAGGGTCAAGAACACATCCTTCATGAAACCCTCCAGCACGTCGAAGGGAACGTATACGGGTTCTTCACCGGACATCTGGCTCATGATGCCGCCTTCCCCTTGGACCCGCAGTAAGGGCAGATGATAGGCCCATTTTCCCCCTTTGCCTTGAAGGTCCCGGAGCAGGTGGGACATCTGAGGGTGATCTCTTCTTCCTCATCCTTGCCGAACCTCTCCTCCAGCAATGATATTGTCTCCTCGTCGAGCTCCCCTTCCACCCCGCAGTGTGGACATATCGCGGTATCGGTGAGCTCGGTGAGCTCGAAGAGCCCGGAGCAGGAAGGGCATACAAGAGGAAGGGGGTCCGGTGCCTCTTCCTCCTCTTCAGGCTCCTCCTTTTCCACTTCATGGTGGTCGGGAACGGTTTCGATGACCCCTTTGGCACCGCAGTGCTTGCAGGAGAGATGGAGGGGGCGCTCCCCGTTATCTACAGAGCGGAAGATCTTGGAGCAGCTGGGACATTTTATCCTGATGGTACGCGGTTTCTCCTCCTCCGGTTCGGGAGGCTCGACCTGTTCCGGGGCCTCCTTCTTCGGTGGAGCCAGACCACCCGGAGGCGTTGAGAAGCTGCCTGCCGCGGAGGAGGGAGGAAGACCTCCGGGGGCCACCACTTGGGGGCCTCTTCCCGGCGGAGGTGGGGGAGGGGGCAGATATTCCTCGATATTCCTGGGTTTTCTCCTTATGAAGAGGAAATATATTACCGCCATAACTATGATCACAACCAGCAGAATTCCCAGGTATATCAGATAGGATGTATCGGAACCTGTATCGTTGGACACGTAAAGTGTGATCTCGGTGGAGGAGCGTATGGGCTTTACATCTTCCACCGTATAGCGAATGGTTATGGTAAGCTCTCCGTTGGGGTACCTTGCAGTGTTCAGATCGTAGGACCAATCGGCGGTCCCGTCCGCCTCTTTCCATTCGCCGCCCTCTATCCTTATCTCCACCTTATCGACGTAGAACTCCTTGACCTCCCTTATCCTTCCCCTGAGGTTCACGACACCGGAGACCTCGGTCCCGTTCTTGGGGTAGGAAAGGCTCGGTTCCTCGAGCTTCACCACATTGATGTTGGTCCTGATCTCACTCTCCAGAAGCCCATCGGTCACGGTGAGGATTACCTCGTAGGTATCCTCCTCCTCATAGACATGGAACACCTGGAAGCTCGATACCTGGCTCTGCTCCCCGTCACCGAAATCCCAGTGGTACTGCAGCTTGTTCATGTCCGACCTGTCCGGGTCCCTTGCGGAACCGGTGAGCGTGACCTGCGCCCCTACGAGAACCCTGTAGGAAGGGCCCACACGTATGCTCAAAGAATCCGGGGGATGGTTCCCTTTGAGGGTGATCTCCATGGTATCGAACGCCCCTCTCGGATCCGTCACCCGTAGGACAACCCTCATTATCCCGCTTTTTCGCATCTCCACTCTGATCCTCTTCCCTTCCTCATCTCGGTCGTTGTCCTTGATGCCGTCGCCGTCGGAATCCTTTTCAAGGTCCAGATCCCAGGTATAGGTGAGGTTGTCCTCCTCATCTCCATCTATCTCCCCGTTGCCGTTGACGTCATCGTCCGGGTCTATGGAGGGGGACGCATCGAGCTCCACACTGCCCCTGTCATCTCTCATGGTGACTATCACGTCGCCGTCCACAAGTTCATTGGCAATGGCCGCGACGGGGGCGTCGTTGGGGAAGACCGCTTCGATCGTCAGGGTGGTCTCGTCCCATGCGAAACCGTCCGATACCCTGAGGGTGACCAGATGTTCACCCTCCACCGCATACTTCCAGGTGACCTCGAACCCCGAAGCGTCCCATTGATCATCGCCGTCGAAGTCCCAGAGATATTCAAGGTCGTCACCGTCATCATCATGGGACCCGTTGGCGGAGATGGTGAAACGCTCGTCTATCTCCACCGTGAACCCCGGGTCCGCGGATGCAGCGGGTACGGAATTCACGTGAATGGTGAACACGGCGGAATCCGTGCTGTTCTCCATGGAGCCGTCGTCCACCGTGAGTGTTACATTGTATACGTCGTTGTCATCCCAACTGTGAGTGACGTTCTGTCCCACGGCTGTTTCCCCATCCCCGAACTCCCAGAGGAACTCCAGGTCGTCGCCGTCATCATCCGATGATGTGTAGGCCGAAAAGAACGCCTCTTCGGATACGTTCACTGTGGGATCACCATCCCTGAACTTCATCTCCGTAGTCGAGATGAACGCTCTCGGAGGGGTGTTCACTATCCTGATATGTATCCAGTCAATGCTCTGGAGATCGTCGCTGTCCACCACCTGCAGTGAGATGTTGTGGTATCCTTCTCCCAGGGAGACCTCCAGGACCTCGCCGTATCCAAGAAGATCGGATACATTGCTCCTCCAGGTGAAGTTGAGGATCTCGTCGGTGTTGGGATCCGTGGTCTGCCTGCCGTCCAGCGTGATCACTTCGCTCTTTAGATATTCCTTGCTGGGACGGGAAGGCGAGATGTATATGCTTGCCTCAGGGGGGAGCATGTCCTCCCTTATCTTGATGTCAACACTCTCCCGTGCCCATCCTCCATTGGGGTCCGATACATTCAGTGTGATCCGGTGCCATCCCAGAACACCCAGGGTTGTGGTGAAATATTTACTGGTGGAGAGCTGTCCCGAGAGGTTCGACGACCATCTGTAGGAGAGCTCCCTGCCCTCGGGGTCCGCGGAGCCGTTGGCGGAGAACTCGATGGGTGTGGATATCTGGATGAAGGGTCCATCCGGTCCCGAGGGGGGCGGAGAGGCGATCATGGGGTCCGGATCGGAGTTTTCGTCCACCACTACCCGGACATCGTCCGTTGAGTACAGACCATGGGGGTCCGTGAGATTGAGCCGGAACACGATGGTCCCCGCCTCGGGAACGGTAAAGCTCGGTGTGGATGAATTGGAAGGGGTCACGGTTATGTTGGGGTGGGTGGTGCTCTCCCAGACCCATGTGCAGTTCTCTATATCCTCATCGGTGGATGCGGAGCCGTTCAGGGAGACCACATCGTTTTCGAGAACGCCGGTCATATCCTGACCGGCATCGGCCACCGGAGGCTCATTCTCCTGGAATATGGAGCCGGAACCAGAGGGCGGAACGGCCACTGCCGAAAGGGCAAGGAGAACCAGCAGTAGAGCAGCGAACAGATGTCCCCTCACACGGCCTCTTGGCCTTTGGTCCTTGCTTGTCTCCGGCTCCAAACTATCCACTCCTTCTCTTGACACTGTACAACGAGGATTTATGAAAGGATACGATATAAATGCTTTGGCAGTTCCGTGGTGAATACCTTCTCGTCAGAAGAAATCCTTCAATATCATGATGTCGTCCATGGAGCCGTCCACCTTTATCTTCTTCATGGCATACGCCATGAGCGGGTTCAACTTCTTCTTTATCAGCTTGTCCATGGTCTTGGTATCGGTCCTTACCTTTATCGTGGGGTCCTCCACTGTTCCTTCCCTTGGCGGAAGGGCCCGGCCTCCTTTCATCTCCACCACATAGTTCTTCTCGTCGGTGAACTCGAGCTGTATGGTCCTATCCTTGGCCTCCGCAACGGACCTGACCTTCTCATCGGTCTCTATCCTGCTGTTCACATTGTCAACTATCTTCTGAAGCTCGTCAAGCATCTTATCACTCCCGGGCAGATCCCGTATGTCGGTTCCAGATCCGTACTTCCCCGTTGGAGGGGTCCACTTCCGCCAGGTCCCCGTTGGAAATGAACGGCCACCCCTCCGCCGGAACCCTGTGGACCAGGGGGATATCTCCGAGAATGCAGCCTATGGATATAATGGCATCGGCCCTCCGCATGACCAGTGCCTTCGGGGCCTTTCCGTTCAGTTTGAGGTTGTAGATCACGTACGATCCCACCGTAGAGCCCGCTCCCTCCGTGAATATGAGGACCTTGTCCCGGATATCGATCGTTTCACCGTTCTTGATAAGGGTCCCTTTATCCGGGTCCACATCGCCGAGAAAGGAGAGCGGACCGTCGTGGAAGACCACCTCGCCCGAGACCTTTCCTGCCCCCACTCCCCTTAGACCGACGCCGTCCATGGAAAGGTCGGGTTCGCGGTTCAGGTTATCACTTTCCCTCTTCGTCCGCTTCCTTCTTCTTGGCCTCAGGAACGGGAGGCGGTGCTCCTGGAGATGGGATCTGATCCTCTCGAGAGGTCTCCCCGTTCTCTTGCTCCTTCGACGGGACAGACTCCGTCATCATCGACAGGGGGTCGATATCCTCGGTGGGGTCCTTGGTATCGACCGCCTCAAGATCAAGCTCCATGTTCTTTTCGAAGACTGGACCGGTCTGGGCGGCCTCCTTGTCTATGTGCGCCTCCCCGTATATATCCTGGTCCTCCCCCTGGTGATCATAAGGGTTGTAGGAGGATATGGTCTCCATCTGCTCGGAGGTCATGCCTATCTCATCCTCGGAGCCTCCCCTTTCGGAGACCTCCTGTCCCTCCTCCTTCTGCACGGAGCTGTCGAAGTACCGCAGGTCCTCCTGGGCCACCTTGAGCTGTTTCTCATCGATCCTCCTCTGAAGGTCGTCGTAGGATCCCATCGAATCCGAATAATCCGGTCTTTCCGCTTTCTCCTTCTCCCTTCTTTTCTCCTCCAGCTCCTTTGGTGTCGCCTTTCTCCAGGCCGCATACTTCAGACCCTTCCAGTGCATGTGCTGGAAGATGGGGTCCCAGACCTCCACGAGAAGCTCTGCATCGAGGTCCTTTGCCATGCTCAGAGCGTCCTTCCGGAGCTTCTGATGGGATCTTTCCATATCGAACTGGAAGGGGTCTGTACATAGAACATATCCTCTCTGCTCCAGGGCATTGAAGACATCCCTCTCCCTCTCTACGGTTATGGTCTCGAACCTTACCTTCTTCTTCTTACCGAAAAGACCCATGAAGCTCACCCCTTTGGAGCAGCGGTATGACGCCACGCCCTGAGGGTAGAGTGGGCTTGGGTTATTTTTTTATTTCTGCTGATGGTTAGGCATATCGGGGATAGACATCCCAAGAGTGTTAGAGATGGCATATCCAAGACAGAAAGGACAGAGGGAACGGCCCGCATCATCCAGGATCACAAAGGGGGAGAAAAAGACCGGCCCCTGGGTCAGCTGGATAGCCATCTTCCTGGGAGTTGGCATGTCCATAATAGGTTTGCTTCTGCTCCTGTGGGGCTTTGCATGGCAGACAGGTGTGGGGGAGCCTGGAGAGATAAATGATGATCCGCTGGTCGGCGGACCGGCCCTCATACCGCTGGGTGCGGTAATGGCAGCAGTGGGAGTGATGTGGCTCTTCACGGGCTGGAACGGTTTCAAAGGGCAGGACCATCGGCAGGACCTCAAACCCTGTCCTTTTTGCGGAAGAAGGATCGAATCGGACCTGAACTTCTGTTATTTCTGCAACCGGTCCTTCGATGAGGGGGGGAAGAAGGAGGACATCAAGAGAGAAAAGAAGGCCAGACCGATATCGGAGGAGCAACTGTAGGGCAGCACCTCACCGAAAGTACTTCTATACCTTTGTAGATACGGTCCTCTATGAAGACATCCCTCAGCGCCTTGAAGAGAAGCCAGATATTCAAGGACCAGTCAAAGCTCTCCTTCGATTACGTTCCGGATACCCTGCCAGGAAGGGGGAAGGAGCTGGACCAGTTGGGCAGGCTCTTCAGACCGGTGATATACGATCGGATGAGCCAGACAGCACTGGTGACAGGGCCTGTCGGTTCGGGGAAGACGGCAGTGGTCAAGAGGTTCTGCTCCATCCTCTCGGAGGCCGGCATGGAGAACAGGAGGAGGATCACCAGCGTACACGTCAACTGCCGTAACAGGAAGTCCGAGTCCATGGTCCTTCTCTCGATACTGAACCATTTCGACCAGAGGTTCCCCGACAGGGGGTTCTCCATTCCCGAGATGATCGAGATACTGAAAAAACATCTCAAAAAGAGGGAAGTGCATCTGGTGATAGTGCTCGACGAGGCGGACGTGCTCCTTAAAAGGTCGGGATCGGACCTGGTCTATTCCTTCACCAGGATACAGGAGGAGGACCCTGAGCTGCTGGGTGCCATTTCACTGATACTCATCTCCCAGAAGTCCGTCGTCCAGCTCATGGACAGGGCCTCTCTTTCCACCTTCAGGAGGACCAATATAATCGAGTTCGGCAAGTACGACAAGGAGGTCCTTGCCCGGATAGTGGATCAGAGGGTCACTCTCGCCTTTCATCCCAACATAGTGGAGGACACCGTCCCCGAGATGATAGCCTCCATGTCCGAGGATTACGGTGATGCCAGGTTTGCCATAGAACTGCTGGAAAAGGCGGGCATGGTGGCCGAGGAGAAGGGTGATGAGATGGTCGGACCCGAACACGCAAGATGGGCCAAGGCGGAGGTCAAGCCCTTCGTGTTCGAGGACACCATCACCCAGCTGAACGTCCATGAACAGATAATGTTGCTGGCAGCTTCCAGACTGCTCAGGAAGAGCGCCTACTGCTCCACAGGGGAGCTGGAGACCGAGTACAAGGCACTCTGCGAGCAGATCAACAAGAAACCGCTGGGACATACCCAGTTCTGGCAGTACATGAAGGAGATGGATGCCTTCGGCCTTATCTCCACCAAGAGGTCCGGTAAGGGAACGGTGGGCAATACCACATTGATAACCATACAGGACGTGCCTGTGGCCGAGCTCATCGATTATCTGGAGAAGGTGCTGCTCTCCTTATAGTCCATGATGTCGACCAGTCTTCTGAGCTCGGGGTAGCCCACCGAGGACAGACGGCGAAGGAAGTCCCTGGTGGAGGCCCCCTCACCGAGCCACTTTTCATGAAGACCCCTGATGCTCCTGTGGGTCATGAGCGAAGTGGACGGTCGCCCCGGATAGACCAGCGCCTTCGTGCAGGCGCGAAGTATCGGACCGGTCCCTATTCCTGTAATAATATGGGCCCATCTTACCATATCGGGCAGGGTCTGCTTTCCGGAGTTGACCCTCACATCACATATCCCGGATATGAGCGACAACACCCGGTCCCTGACCGACAGGTACTGAATGCTGATCACCAGGTCCTCCACCCGGAAATCCCCTTTCACCGAGGTCAAAGTGCGGCCCAGGACCTCTGATCCCTCATCCATGAGCTCGAATGCCCTGGAGATGGCCGTATCCTCCACGAAAAGGATGAAGGCATCGGCAGTGGACCGGGTCGAGGGGCGCTCCAGGAGGTCGGGCAGTGTTTCCTCAAGGGAGATATTCCTGAAGGAGTTCAGATATGCGGTCCTTGAGGCCGCATCCTCCCTGAGCACCATCAACGAAAGCCGGGGTATCGAAAGCTCGCTGGACCTTCTGTCCCTCTTATCTATGAAGAAAAGGGAAGATGGAGAGCCCACAAGACCGTTGTAGTTGAACATGAAGCCTGCCCCGACGAACGGCGAGAGGTAAGGGGGCGCCTCTACCATCCTGAGCGGGGCCGTCCTCGGGACATCCATGAAGGTCCGATCCAGCCAGGAGAGAAGTGCTTCCCTGTGATCGGAGATGAAATCCATGATGTGTCCTTTCCCCACCCTGAGCTCCCATACCATGGCGGTATCGATCTCGTCCATGTCCATCTCGACCCCGAGCTCATCGGACATCTTCTTCATGTTCACCTTGAACCGGGGTATCGTCCTGTAGAGTTCCACCTGAAGTTCGCTCTCTATCTGCTCCTTTCTGATGGAGAACGAGTGGAGGTCCTGAAGGATCGTATCGAAGGTGGCGTCCCTGCCGAGGGTGCCGTCACCGGTGTCCAGCAACTGGAGTGGCTCGTGGACCCGGGACTCCTTCAGATCGGGGATCTTATAAAGCGCGGACATCCGCTCCATCCCGGAGAGCAGAGCATCCCTCTCCCTCGAATACTGGAAGCTTTCCGGCAGGTTCTTTATAAGTGATCCAAGAAGGGTGAGCCGGTCAAGGACCAGAAATCTCATCTCAAGGGGCACATCATCAGCAGGAAACCTGTCCATATCGAGATCCAGCCTTCTTGATGCCGAGATCAAAAGCCTGCCCATGTCAGGGGAGCCGGGGCCTGATCTCATGAGATGGCCTGTGGCAGCCTGAATTACCTCTTCCACGCCCTGATGGGGTTCCGGGACCCTGACCCTGGTCCTTGCCCATCTCAATAGGGAGCGGTGGGAAAGATCGCTGGTCTCCGACCAGAGAGAGGATAGCCGTTCCTCGATCGACCCCACGGTGCCTTTGTCCGGCAGGAATATCCTCCCTCCGGAGTCGGTCCACCCACCTACGTAGGACTCATGGGGCATGAGCTCCTTCCAAACATTGGCCAGTTCAAGGACGAGGTCCGACATACACCATCATCGGTGGTATGTTATATCCATTTTACAGCGTTTCAGATCTCCGGTGGGGGAGGGAGGTCAGGAAGTCCTGAGCTCTTCTTTGGCTCTTCCTCGCTCATCCGTGGAGCATCCTGGCCGCTCTCCTCTCCTTCATCATCGAAAAGGTCTTCGACCTGGCTCTCCTCCGGAGAGGCTTCTTCGGAGGCAGGCGGCTTCCACACGTTCTCCTCCTCCTCCGAGCCCTGTGAGGACCTCTCCAGCTCCTGGTGAGCATCCTCCATGAAATCCTCCAGCAGATCCTCCTCGGGCTCCTCTGTCTTTTCCTCCTCAGCGGGTGGAAGCCCCGGCGAGCCGCTATCGGGTAGCTGCTGCTGTTGCGGTGCTTCCTGCTGAAGCTGGGGGGGAGGAGTGCCGGGGAGCTCCGCACCGTAGGCCTGCTGCTTATGTACCTCCTTGGGCTTTGCCATGAGCACGAAGAGCAGGAACCCCAAAGCAGCAAGTATGAACACGGCTCCGATTATCAAAAGGACCCATATCCAGGAATCCATGCCGTCTTCTTCGGTGGTATCCCTTTCGGGATGGGACTTCGGGTCCAAGGGGTCGGTTCCGGCAAGATACTCCTCATAGTTGCTGAAACCATCCTTGTCCGGGTCCTGGATCCTGTCATTGGGATCATCCTTGTCCAGGCCGTTCTCCACCTCGTAGATATCGGGCATGCCGTCACCGTCGCTGTCCTTGTCCGGGTCTATCTCCTCCGGCTCCTCTATGGTGGATATGTATGTGGTGGCATCAGGAGAATTGGCGCCCGAGGGGTCAACAGCATATACAGTGATGGTAAAGCTCTTCTCTGCCCTGTAGACATGGGTTACTTCTTCGCCCCTGACCTTTTCGGTTCCGTCACCGAAGTCCCAGACGAACTCCAGCGGGTCTCCGTCAGGATCCCCCTGGCTCTCCACCCGGAAGGTCAGGTTGCGATCTGTGTACATTATCTGGTCGGAATCATACTTGATTATGGGTTTGTTGGGCGGGTCGTTGGTGTTCACGATCTGGTAGTTCACAACCACCGTATCCTCCCCGCCGTTCTCATCCCTCACGGTTATCCGCAAAGTATGGTTGCCCACCATGTCCTGGGTAGGGACAATTGTGAAGTTCCTTGCCATCTCGTTGCCCATCACAGGGGACTGCTGCCACGAAGGATCGTTGACGGAAAAGGTTATGTCGTCCCGGGGATCTATATCTTCAGCGATCACGGTCAGCACATAGGGCCTGTCCTCGTAACCGTTCTGTTCGTTGTCCACGTTCAGGAAGACCGCTCCATCTTCGGGGAACTCATTATTGACTGACAGGATCCTCGGATCATCATTGACGTTCTCCACGTATATCTCCAGGTCGATCTTGTCGCTCTGGGCGTTCTGGGAGTCCATCACCTGGAGGGATGTTGTGACCATTCCCGCTATCGCATCATCGTTGGTGGGGGTGTAGGTCAGGTATGCTTTCATGGGATCGAAGGAATGTGGATGTACCTCCCAGCCTGAGCCGCCGACCATCCACTGGAGGGAGTCCGATATGCCGATGTCGATATCCGGGTCGTAGGCCTCCAGGGTGAAGTTCACTTCCAGGTCCTCCTGCACATTCCTGAAGGTGGGGGTGGTGCCGGACCCGAGATCGTCGTAGACGATGGCTGTCTCCCTCCATTCAATGGAGACCAGGGAGGGGGCGTCGTTCCGGTTGGTAACGTGGAAGACCAGTATGCAGTAGTCATCCTCGCTCGGAGCATGCCCGTCATCCACGGTCACCTTTATCCAGTGCACTCCCACGTCATCGTTGGTGGGTAGGAAATTGTACTGTCCGTTGACGTTTATGGTGAAGGAGGGAGTGGTGGCGTTGTGCGAGTATTCCAGAACATCGTCAGTATCATTGTCATAAGCATAGATCTTCTTGGATTTCAGACCTGTGAAACCCTGGGGAATTGTTATGTGGATGGGTTCATGTTCGTTCTTCACGGAACCCGCCTGCACATCCACCTTGGCGATATATGCATCATCGTTCACCGGCAGTACGGTTATCTCGAACACGTTGGAGACCACCGAGAGGTCATCAGCATTGTTGTATACCCAGTCGGGACCCCAATCATAGCACTTGATCTTGTACTCCCCCCAGCCGTTGTAGTTATCTTCCAGAGCCTCCACGGACAGCATCCCGTCATCTGAAATGGAGAGGCGGAGCTCCGAATCAGCATCCACCACAATGACCTCGAACCTGAGCTTTGCATCGTGTTCGGGCTCCGGATCGGAGAAGTGATCGTTGAGGTCCGTTATGTTGAGCCACGGCCCCTCGTCCTCGTAGAACACCTGGTCGTCTATTTCGGCATCCAATCTGGGGGGCCCGTTGGGAGGTATGACCTTGGCGTTTATGCGGGTTATGTTGTAGAACATCTCCGCATTGCCTTCCGCACCTTGACTGTACTGGCCGTTGGGGTCCCCCCACAGTGCCAGAGGTGACATGCCCAGCCATACGTGGTCGGCCTGGGATTCGAAACCAAGGGAGACCGGGTCCCTTCCGAACAGTACCGAAGCGTAGGGAAGGCTTCCTTCGATATTGTATATGTTCAGCTCCTGTGAAGTGTAGTTGTACCAGGCCAGGAAAACAAACATGATGGAGGTCGTAGGAGAGGATTGTCCGTAGAGTCCGTAGGGGTTGTACATCCTTCCTCTCTCTTCGGTGGCAACTTCCACCCTGAGGCTGTATTCCACGTTGTCGCCCCTTTCGGTATCAAGACCCTCGTCGGCGATGGTCCCGCTCAGGTCGAACCAGTCGCAGTAATCATGCGAGCGGTTGATACTCTGCATGTTGGCAGGTTTATTGGTACTGTTGTACTGTGGACCACCGCCGAATAGACCGTTCCACTCGCTCCTGGTGGTCTGAGTGATCTCCACATCGAAGGTGAAGTTCAGCATGGTGCTGTTCCAGGACCGGAACCGGAACATGATGGGGTAGACGAAATTGACCGTCCTGTCACCCTCCGGGACATAGACGAACTTTGTGGTGTTGCCGTGGTACTTGCCAACGGATGCGAAACCGGCATCCATCCACTGCTGGAGTAGAAAATTTATGTGAAACACCTCAACAGTGAGCGAGGCGTTCTTCTCCTCCGCCTCCGTTGAGGTGACAGTGAGCTCGAGCTTTTCCACGGTGGTGTTGGGGCCGTCGCTTGTCAGGTTGATCTGATAGTAGTCCTCATCATCGAAGGTGATGGAGGTCCCCGAGATGGTGGAGGTCACATTGTTCGTGATCTCGTCACCGTCCTCCGCAAAGAAGGGCTCATCGAAGGTGTCCGATTCCTCTGCAAGGGATATATCTTTGACCGCATTGGAACTTCTCTCCTTCAGCCAGTCCAGGTTATGAACAGAAGCCGTTATGTTGTCGGGATCATCAAGAGCTATAGTTCTGAGATCCCCGACCCCTGAATCTGCCAGATCATTGACATCCAGGAAGGGTTCAGAGCCATGTTCTGTTCTCTCATCCGTATAATGGATAGGATCCGGTTCTTCAGGGGAGACTGCTGATGACGTACCTCCATCCACAGCAAGCGGGATGGTCGGTGTCACTAAAATAATCATTAACAAGAGACTGACGATGACTGTTCTTTTCATTGTTCTTCCTCCAGGCAGTTGTCCAAGGGTCGCATTTCCGCGGTAACTCTCCACATGACGATGGGGGTTATAAAGGGTTTATGGTTCCATGAGATATGTCCAGTGCCATCATTCCTCGATCCTGGTCCACACCTCGTCGGGAATATCCTCATAGATGTCGTAGTCCTCCAGGGAAGGGCAGTTCCTGCCATCCTCGCATGCCATGGTATTTATGGAATGCTTTTTCAGCAGCCAGTAGTGGATCCTCCACTCCCTGCCGTCGTAGAGGGTGGTCTCTTCCCTTTCGGTCACCAGCAGCCCGAAGTCCTCGAGCATGTAGAATATATCCCTATCCTCCGGCTCCAGGATGTTGTCCACTATCCTGTCGCCGAAGCCGAAGAAGTTCAGAACGTGATAAGCCATGTTCTGAGCGTCCTCCCTGCTCATATGCTGCTCCCTGTAGCTGTTGATGATGGCTTCCGTCAGTCTGTTCAGGCTTACGATAAGACCCATCTGATCGTTTTCCATAAGGACACCTCTTGGCGGACCAAAGTGACATATAAAGGGACCACTGTCCGCGGAGCGGTTCCGCTCTATAAAAGAAGTCATATATAACCGTTGTGGGGATGTCCCGTTGAAAGGACGATACCACTCCCTTATCCGTTGATTTTTTGAGATAGGTTCAAGAAAACTCTTATAAGCAGATTCTCATTGAGGTAGGACCGGCTCCTGGAGGAATCATATTGGCCCCGGACGAGAAAGAGCACAAAAAAAGGCTCAAAGAAGCCGAAAAGACCTACGGCAAGAGCATGAAGGCCTTCAAGCAGGGAAAGATGTCCAAGGAAGAGCTCAAGGATACGCTCAGACCATACAAGTACGAGCTGAAGGAGCTGGGTTATCCGGTCAAGATCAAGGATGACGATGAGAAGGCGCACCAGGAGAAGCAGGGGCCGGAAAAGGCTGCCCTAAAGATCGACCGGACCCCCTGGAAGAAGAGGTCCCCCCTTACCCTGGAAGAGATCGAGCACAGGATAGATGAGCTATCCCTGGGCGGGGACCCGTCTGAGAGCCTAAGGAGGCTCTATCAGGACCGATACGGTGAGGATCTGCTCCCCCCGGAGAACCTTGTCCCCTTCGAACCGGCGGCAGAGGAGCTCCCCGAGCGGAAGGCAAAGGGGGCTCTGCCTGCAGCCGATGAAGAGGAAGAGGGCACAGAGAAAAAGGACAACAGACCGTTCTGGAAGTCCCTTTTCAAGGGTTCGAAGGATGAAGGTAAAGAACTGAAAGGGAGCGATTGATCCATGGACAAGGACCATTACGACCAGGCAGCCACCGTATTCTCCCCCGACGGCAGGGTCTACCAGGTGGAATATTCAAGGGAGGCCATAAAGAGAGGGGGGCTCGCATTGGGTATCATGTATAAGGACGGTGTCCTGTTCACCATCGACAAATCCATCTTCTCGCCGTTGATAGAGGAGGATAACCTGGAGAAGTTCTTCAAGATCACCTCCTCCGTGGGAGCCGCGGCATCGGGTCTCATCGCGGATGCAAGGGTGCTCATCGACATCCTCAGGGACAAAGCACAGCTGGAAACAAGGAGGTACGGAGAGACCCCCGACGTGAGGAACCTGGTCATGTGGATATCCAGGATCTACGAGGTCTACACCCGATACGAGGGCGTCAGACCCTTCGGGACCGCACTCATCGTCGGAGGACACGATGATCAGGGATTCCACCTCTACGAAACCGATCCCTCCGGTGTCTTCCAGGAGAGGAAGGCCACGGCTGTGGGGAAGGGTTCGGGGAAGGCCATCGAGATACTGGAGAAGACCTACGTCCCGGACCTCTCCAGAGAAGAGGCCATAGGCCTTGCGGTGAGGATACTGGAGGAGACCCTCCAGGAAAGGCTACAGGACATAAGGAAAGGAGAGGAGATCCACATAATATCACGGGACGGTTTCGAGGTCCTGGACCTGGATGCGGATGTGGACCTGGAAGAGATCCTGCAGGATGTCGACCTGGGACGGGTACATGCAAAGGATGTCCTTTCGGATACTGCAGAGGAAATGGAAGGTTTCCTGGACGGGATACCGAGGCTCACCTCCGAGGCGAAGAAGAACCTGAAGGATGCCTTCGGCGACCTTGAGGGGCTTAAAAAAGCGGGTGAGAAGGAGCTTCTGTCCGTCCAAGGCATAGGAAAGGCCACTGCAAAGAGGATACTAAAGGCGCTTGGCGAGCTCGATTAAAGTTCCGCGGTATTCCTTATGAGCTTCACACATGCCTCCACAGCGGAGCGTGCGTTCTCGATCCGCGCCTGGGCCTGACCCCGCGACATGCCCGGACCGGTTATCCCGAGCCCCACGGGTTTTCCATGTTCCAGCGATATGTCCATAACCTTTCTTGCTGCATGCTGTATCACTATCTCGTCATGGTCGGTCTCACCTTCGATGACGGCCCCTATGGCAATGGCACCGTCGATATCGTCTCTGTCCATCAGCTTGTTCAGTGCAAAGGGAAGATCGAAGACACCTGGAACCTTCACCACTTTCGATACCTCGGCACCCAGGAACTCGGCATGGGCCTTGGCCCTCTCCAACATCATCATGGTGATATCGTAGTTGTATTCCGATACCACGAAGCCAACACTTATTTTCTCTTCTTTCATATTTGGACCTCCTTCAATGTCTCACGGCACTCCTCTTCTCATCTTTCACCGGACCTGCGTCGGAAAAACCCTGCCTCTGCCCGGTGCCGGCCTGCTTCCTCAGTCTATCCGGCCTGAAGAGCAGGTCATAGGTGTTCACTGCGTGCTCCCTTGTGCGGTTTATCGCAAGGAACCTCAACTCCTCCTCGTCTTCGGCCTCGTCCATGTGAACGAAGACCTCGATGATATGCACGTTCGTCATCAACTGGACCTGGATCAGTCCCTGGCTTGCCTCATGTGCACATGTCTTGTCGATGTGCTCCTTTCCGGGCATTCCGAGGGCCATTACTATATCGCAATCTTCCTCTTCGATGAGCTTTTTGCATGCCACGGGAAGGTCCTTTATCCCCGGTACCGTCCTCCTGACAATCCTGAACCCCCCGCCAACTGACCTGAGCTCATTCACTGCCTCGACCCCCATATCGACCCGGGAGAAGGTGGTGTCCACGACACCGATCCTCTTCACCTGCAGGCCTCCTTCCTGATCCGGTCAAGGATCGCGCTGGTGGCCTGGATGTCGCCTGCTTTCCTTCCGAGCCTCACCATATCGATATCCAGGCCATCCTCCTTGAGCTTTCTATCCAATTCCTCCTCATCGATATCCTGATCGTAACCAAGGGCTATGATATCGGGTTGAAGCTCCTTTATTATCCTGGTAATATCCGATGATTCATAGCCCAGTACCGCGGCGTCGACCATGGACAGTGCTCCGACCAGCTCCCTTCTGGCCCTCTCGTTGACAATGGGGTGCCTCTTGGTCCTTTGCACGGTTGAATCCCTGGCTATGACCACCACCAGCTCGTCCGCGAGCTCACTGGCCTGTCCGAGGAAGTGTAAATGTCCCGGATGCATCAGATCGAAGACCCCCGACGCCAATACCCGTTTTCCCTTCTTGACAGGCAGTTTGGAGCCATCCGGAACGCCACCTCCCCCGATCTTGTGGGGCTCCACATCTCCGTGGGGTTTTGGAACGTATTCTCTCTTCCATTCACCGTCCCAATCCCTCCATGCCCGTATGATCTGACGGCCCTCGAGGAAAGGGATGCCGTTCTCTTTGGCATATTCCATCACCTTCTCCTTTGGCATGGCATTTCCGTCATCCCCCATTATCTCGCAGCCCGCGCTGGCCCCCGAGAGCCCGGCCATGGTGGACAGCGCACATGAGAGCTCCGTATGACCGAAGCGGGTCTCCAGTATCCTGTCCGAGCCTATGCATATGGGTATGTGGCCCGGGGTCCTGAAATGCTCACCGAAACGGGCAAGTGAACCTGCCTCGGTCAGGTCCGGCACCATGAGGGATAGCTCTCCGAAGCTCCTTACGGTGAGGGAGCGGTCGTTGTCCGTTATACCGGTAAAGGTATCCCTGTGATTGATCGCTATGGAGAAGGATGACCTGGTATCGTAGGGGATATCATCGGAGATCAAAGCACTGAAGACAGGATATTCCCTCTTGAACTGGGGAAATACCTCCTGCAGGAAGGGGAGCCCGAGCTTGTCCCTGATGTCTGGTCTGACCATAAGGAATATCAATCCGCCGCCCTCCTTCCTCATGGTCCTTATCGCCCGGGGCGTGCAGTGCTCGGCGGCCATGAAGAAATCACATTCCTCCTCCCTGCCGTCGGCATCGTAAACGATCACGAAACGTCCTTCTCGAAGGGCTTCCAACGAGACCTTCAGCGCATTTTCCGCCATCTTTCAGCCCAAAAATATGAACGATGATAAATGTTTTGTGTATACCAGGATATTGGTATGTATCAGCTTTTCTTGTCGTGCATCACTTCCTTCACATGGAGCGATCCGTCCTTCTTTCTCTTCCTGCGTCCTTTGATGTCCTCCAGGTCATAGACCCTGCCCTCGATCTCCAGCGCTTTTTCCATGAAGAGCCTTGACTCCTCCATCCTTCCCAGCTTCTGGAGCAGTCTACCCAGAGAGTAGAGCGCAGGGTAGTAATCATCCTCAAGCTCCACCGATCTCATGTATGACATCAGGGCCTTTTCGTCCTTTTCCTGCGCTTCCTGCACCGCTCCGAGATTGTTCCATATCATGGGATTGGAGGGTGAGATCTCGGCCGCTCTGGAAAAGGACCTTTCCGCCTCCTCGAACCTCCCCAGCTTGAAAAGGACCACCGCCCTGTCGTGCTCTATCTCTTCGGGGGCGTCGGGCTGTCCTGAGGCCAGATCGTAATACTTCAACGAAGGCTCCAGGGTGCCCATCTCCCTGTGGATCAGGCCAAGTATCGAATACAGCCTCCAATCCGGACGAACCCGGTTCTCGATGGTTATGTAGCAAAGTGCCGCTGCGGGCCATTCCCTGTCGGACAGCAGTGCATGTCCCAGCAGCTCGAGCCTCCCGATCCTTTCCACGGGCCCTTCGCCTTCAGGCCATTGTGCTTTCCCCATCAGGTCCAGAGCGATCCTGGAGATGTTGAAATGACCTCTCTTTCGAAGTGAGTTCTCGAAACATGTCCTGGCCTCCTCGACCCTGTCCGAAACGTACAGGTACAGCCCCTTCAGCTCCCAGGCCCTTCCAAGGGATGGGTCCAGGTCCATGGATCCCTGGGAAGCTCTGCCCATTCGTTCGGTATCGGCTGCAAGGAATGCTTCTTCCGCCTCCTTCAACCTCTGAACGGCCTGTACGTGCTCCCCTTCTTGGGTACTCATGGCCGTTCAACCTACTACATAGGTAAAAACAGTTACTGTCACTACAGCTCTTCCCAACCCTCATCCCTGAGGGCGCGCTCCGGGTCCGGGTCCGTCCAATCGTCCATGGGAAAATGCTTGTTGCACCTGGAACACGAATAAAGAGAGGTACCGTAGACCATCAATGGATCGAAACAGAGCGGGCAGATGGGTTTCTTCCTGTATCCCACATCATCGTAGAAGAGGTGGCCCTGGGAGCATTCCCTTCCCTGTATCTCGTATTCGATCCTGGTGGCGGTGGGCTTGGTGATCTCCCCACCCATCAACTTTACCCCGTATATGCCGATCCTCTTGCCCTCCACGGTGACCTCGACCTGGGTCCTCAGAGGTCTGGTGGGCGATCCGCATATCCTGCAGGGAAACGATGTGTCATACCCTGACTGATCCTTCTCCGGCCCTCCCTTTATCTCCTCTGCCTTCTTTTCCCGATCCTCACGATAGTGTTTCAGGTCAAAGCCGCACTTGGCACAGATCTCATTTCCCGTATCCTCTTGATAGGCACTGCAGTTAGGACAATAGCGCATCCCGGACCCCATGGGTCAATGTGATTACTGGGTTATTTTACTTACCCCGCCTGGCTCTGACCAGTAGCACCAGGACCACGGCCCCCACCGCAATTACGGCAAGTATCAAAAGATTGCGTGATGTGGAGCCCGACAGAAGGCCTTGGCCTTCTTTTTCCTCCAGAGCCAGCTCCGCGGTTGAATCATCACCTTGAACATGGACCATACTGCCTTCCATGCTGTCCTTGGTCCCGTTGAGCCAGTACTCGGACCTGGGAAGGTATTCGAACAGCGCCACCCCCCTGGCATCCGTATCGAGCTCGAAGTCATATCCATCCTGGGTGGAGGTGAGATGGACAAGGGCACCGGGAACGGGTTCCCCGTCCGGTCCGGTCACTTTCACCTCCAGTGTGGAATAGGGAGAGAATGCGGCAAAGGGCTCGGGTATTATGTCCACCAGATCATCGAAGGCGTAATCCGGATTGTCCCTCTTCTGGTCCGCGACGAGGAAGGGCTGGCCGCATGAATGTCCGAACCTTGCCCACGCCTCCATCCTTGATGCCATGGAGAGGTTGGTCACCTTGGAGTCCAGCGAGCCGTGGGGATACCCCGAATCGTTCTCGACATGACCGCACAATGTATGTGAGCAGGGATTGATCTCCTCCTTCACCGTATCATAATGGTCCCCGAGATATTCCATCCCGTGGAACACGGTTATGTTCCCGTAGTCCCTGTCCCTCAACTGACCCAGCCGGACCCATCTCGGATAGCACCCGTGGTCCCACCCACGTGCTGCTCCCATCTCCTCTGCGACATCGGGGTCCCAGGGATAGTTGCAGGAGCGCAGGAAACCGTTCTTGGTCCTCTTCAGCTCCCATTCGTAGGAGCCGAGCTCCAGTATGGCCACCTCATTGGTCTTTGCATCGGCCAGCAGGTAGTCCCCGCAGTAGGCACCGTTGGTCTCTTCCAGCATGATGTCCTTGAAGGAATCGATGGAATCCGAATACTGTGCCGCCCTTCTGAGCCTCACGAAAGATGGGGTCCCCAACCATCTATAGGGACCGGTCCCAAGTGTGGTCTCGGCGATCACCATTCCCGCCGAGTTCATGTAGAACTCGGTTCCGGACCAGATCATCCCCGCGGTGACCTCCATGAAGATACGGTTCCCGGTATCGGGAATGATGTCCATGAAGACCGCGTGGGCCGGGGATAGGAAATAAGGCATCCAGAGCGATTGTGCAAGAACGAAACCCCCATCGGCTGTTGCATCTCCTGTTGCAACGAAGGCACTGCAGTGATGGGGGGTCCGGGGTTCATAGGTGGGCAGGTCGGTGGAGAACGGCAGCCACCACCAGGGATTTCCGGAGAGCTCCGACCTCCACCATATGTCCCAGATTGCGTTGAGTGCCAGGATGTCCCAGCGGTCTATGATATTGCCGGCGGGGTCCCTTGCATTGTTCTCGGCGGCTCCTCTCACTATGCCGTCTATCTCCTCACGCTGCTCGTCGGGGACATAGGCCCAATAGTTCATTGCAAGCAGGGTCACCTGGTTCCATTTCAGTCCGTAGCTCCTCTCCGTGGCATGGGCATATGCCGAGAGGGACCTGGGAATGAGGTCCGAGAGAAGACAACCGTGCTGGTAGCCGATCTCATCTGGGCTCCCGCTGACCTGGACATACTTGAAACCTTCCTTCTCCCAGTAAAAACCCCCGCTTGGCCGTATCTCACCGGTCACTATCTCCGCGTTGTAGAAAGGGAGCACGAGCAGCGAGATCATGAAGGCGCAGATCATGATAACGGACTTTCGAGAGAGCAAGTTCATATCCTCCTCTTAACATAAGCGAGCGAGGTGGTAGCAAGGAGGGCCAGCAGCATCAGCGGCGCCTCGAAACCGGGGACCGCCACCCCTCTCTGCCTTACGTATACAGAATAGAATGCCGTTTCGCTAACGGCGTTGGACCTGGCCGCCTGGTCCGAGGTCACCACGAAATGGAGGACCACTATATTGTTCCTGAACGTGTCCCATTTCTTTGGGGTCGATACATGGAACTTCACCGTTATCGACTCTCCGTGAGGCACCGCGTACTTTGCCTTATCGAAAACGAAGGTCCATCCGTGGTCCTCCATCCTGTCCCGCCTGTCGATATCTATGACCACCTCGTCATCCCCGTTACCCTCGTTCACTATCTCCAGTTCCAGGTCGAACTCACCTCCAGGGGAGGTATGGATATACGGTGTGCTGCACTTGACACTGTGCTGGTAGAAATGCCGGATGTATACCAGGACATCCACCGGCTCCACCTGGCCCTGAAGGAGGCCAGGCTCATAGGACCAGCTCCCGGTTATGGTCATGACCTCGGTCACATCCATCCTGGAGGTCCTGGTATTCTGCGGAACGATGGCAGATACAGAAAAAGGTATGATGGTAGGAAGCCGGGCCACGGTCATCAGAGGTATCTCGGTTACCTCCCAACCCCCCACCTCGGCATGGAGCTGAACGCTCACATACTGGGCATCCAGGTCCACGGGCTGGTCGATACTCACCTTTCCGGTGAAGGTCACTATACCACCTCTCACCGGGTCCACCTCGGCGTACAGTGCCTGATTTCCCGTATCGGGAAGCACCGTGACAAGGGCTTCGCCCGCCGCGTCTGAACCATCGGGGATCTCCACTAAGGTGATAAGGCCCATGGAGAGGACCAAAAGCATCACCGCAGCAACCCTGGGACCAAGCTGGTTCATCCTTCCAAGTAGAGTGGAACAAGATATTTAATCCTTTTAATTGTAATATGAAACATAGATGGATCGAGCTGCGTCAACTTTAGATAGGTTTACAAACGATATCGTATATGACAGTACGTTCCAAAGGAGGTATGGAATTGGATTATCTCATAACAGGAGGCAACGGTTTCATCGGCTCTAACCTGATGCCCAACATACTTGCAAGGGACCCTGAGGCAAGCATCATCAATCTGGACCTGAGGAGGGATGATGCCATGGAAGAGAGGATGGGACTCTCCGACCACCAGGGGAGGTATATGTTCAAGGAAGGCAACATAAATGAGCTGGCCTCCTTCGAGCATTATCTCAAGGTATCCGACCTCGTCATCAACCTGGCCTCCGAGAACGACAGGAGCACCTTCAGGGAGAGGATGGAGAAGTTCGTGCTGACCAACATAATGGGGGCCCGGGTGCTGGCCGATGCCTGCTCGAGGAACGGCGTTCCGCTTCTGCACCTCTCCACGGACGAGGTATACGGTTCCTGTCCGTACACCGTCCAAAGGCGCGACGAGAACGCTCCCCTGGACCCGACCAATCCCTACGCCACCACCATGGCCGCCGGAGAGAGGCTGGTGGCACTATCGGGAAAGGAGGGAGGGATACCCATCGCCATACTCAGGGCCTGCGAGGTCATAGGCCCCAATCAGTCAATGAACAACCTTGTGCCCGGCAGCATCAAGATGATCAGGGAAGGCAAACCCCCCGTAGTGCGTGGGAAGTCAGAGGACAAGTTCCGGGATTGGGTCCATGTCCTGGACCTCTGTCATGCCATTGAGCTCTTGGGCATGTCCATAACCGGACATGTGGACCTCAGTACCAGGGAGATGCCCGACCAGGAGAAGGTCACGGGCAGGACCGTGATCCACGGAACGGATATAGCGACCCAGAGGGATAGTCCGGGCATTCCGAAGACCACGGAGAGGAGGGTAATGAGCGGTGTGGCGATCTTCAACGTGACCTCGGAATTGAGGGAGACCGTCTCCTCCATTGTGAAAAGAGTGCTCTCGGCAATGGGCTCGGAGCTCCCCATCAGGGAAAGTCGCGACCCTGCCTACAAGGATCTGGGCTACAACCCGTCGGGAAAGAAGCTCTCCTACCAGGGATGGCAGGCCAAGTATACCGACCTGGACTCCATCATCACTTCGACGGTGGAATGGTACATGGAGCATCCGGAGGTCGTCGAGATGCCGGGGTCCAGCCACCTGATGCCTTGAAGGCCGGGAAAACATTTTTAAATAAAATGGGTCTTGAGCATAGGTCGAAGACCTGTACGATCCCGAAAAGTTGAATGAGAGAAGTGGATATGATATTTAACGGAGCGTGTTATATTGAAAAGGAGTTCCATAGGAGTATTCATAGACGGAGATTATTTTGACGGCATCCTGCGAAACGAGTTCGATTATCAGAGGGTGGATTTTTTGACCTTCTCACAGCTGGTCACCCCCGAGGATGCTCAGCGGTTCAGGACCTACTACTACAAATCCGTGTCCTACATCACACCCGATTCCTCCCAGGAAGAGTGGTCAAGGTACGAGGGAGTGGAGAAGTTCCTGCAGTCCCTCAGACATCTACCCAGGTTCAAGGTCAGGACGGGGGAGCTAACAAGGATGGCGGATGGTCAGTTCAGGAGAAAAGGAATCAACGTCTCGATGGCGGTGGATGTCGCAAGGCTTTGCACTGACAGGATGATCGATATGGCCTATCTGGTCTGCTCCGACCCCGACCTCCTCCCGCTCATCAAGGCAACCAGGGATATGGGGATCATCGTGAGGCTTTACCACGGAGAGAACATCCCCGAAAGGATGCTCGCCGAGTGCGACGAATCTGTGCAGATGGACGAGGACCTCATAAACCAGGTGCTCAGAGAGAACTGAAATGGGGTGTGCGGGAGCTGGTAGATTGATGGTCTTCGGCCACCTCGGCCTCACCATGCTCCCCCTCCTGTTGAACAGGGAGACCCACTGGGATGTCAGATTGCTTGTCCTGGGTGCTTTTCTACCCGACATCATCGACAAGCCCATCGGGCACCTCCTTCTTCCCCAGAACAACGGGAGGATAATAGGACATACCCTTCTTTTCGCCATCTCCCTGGTGCTATTTTCGGCCTTCTTCAGGAAGATGGCCCCCCTGGCCTTCGGTGTTGCATTCCATCAGCTCCTGGATGGGGTCTTCACGGACCCCCAGGGTGCTCTGTGGCCTCTCATGGGCGGTTTCGAGACCACCTCCTACGAGGTATCCCAATGGCTTCTGGCCTATACCAAGCCCTGGGTCCTTTTCGAGGAAGCGGCAGGGCTGGTGGTGCTTCTACTGGTGATCAACTCCTTTGGGCTTAAGAACATCCTGAAAGTCATCAGGCACGGGCACCTGAAGG
>JAWOCK010000062.1:0-14566 GCA_046483845.1 Thermoplasmatota archaeon
TAAGGTATCAGTTGCCGAGTGATCAATTACGAAAAGATAAAAGCCAGTGAAGTCACTAGTTAATTGTTTTAACATTGGACTTCACGAGGCCTGGACATCCTATTCTGTCGACGATCCGATGATGTCCAGTTTGGTATATGTTGCAGTATGCAACAGGTTCGATGACCGGATCTGAACGTAGTTGTTGGGGATATCGTGCCTCGCTTGCTTTGCGAAATCCGCAGGTCATGGAAATCCACGATCTTCATTGGACGGTTCTGCCCCGTATGTCTACTTTCATTCGAGATATTCGATCTGTATATCCTGGGGCTCGAAGACCGCAACCAGGGTCCTTCTCGTTGCGGTGGATTTATGTCGCTCCCCTGCCTTTATGAGTATGGCGAAGTCCGGTCCAAGTTCCTTGACATCCCCCTCCACCTCTATTGTCAGGTGTCCCTCCAGGACCAGAAATAGCTCGTCCTTGTCATGTTTGTGCAGTTTGTACTCCCCTTCCATCCAGGCCAGTCCGAAATACTGATCGTTCAACCTGAATATGGGGGTCTTCTCGAAATCCTCCTTGATATCCAATTTCTTTTCGTTGGTGTCGATTATCTCTGCCATGTTCAACTCTCCTTTTCTTCAAATAGGACAGCTGATTATTTAAAGAGAACGATATCCCAACCCCCTTTTCAGGGAAATCGCGTCAGGTGAGCCGATTCACATCTGAACAATAGAAGAGATATGGTCCATGGACCGATCCATGCCAGGATGAGAGCACGGATCGTTCTCTTTGATAGGACGATCGAGAAGCGTGGATAATTCCCCCGATACGAATCACACCCATAATCTATAAAAGGATTCGATTTCTTCATATGGTCCATGCGTCTTCCAAGGTCTCTTCTTGTACTCCTCATCATAGTGATATCCTCTCTTTTCTTCGATCTGGACGCCGAGGCTGCCGAAACAGGTACCGATGTGGTCAATATAGAGACCTACATTGAGTTCAGAATAGATTTCGAAAGCGGGGATTCCCTTGAGCTACGGGCCGAGGTGCTCTCAGACCCTTATCCCATTTCGGTATTCCTCTTAAAGGGAGAGGACGCCTACGATGATTGGGTGGAGAGCGAGACGGTCGATATCGATGCCATCAGGAACGGATCCGTATCGATGAACAGGACCTCTTCCTTTCAGGTGATCGAGAACTTTTCCGAGAAGAACACCACCTCCTTCAAGAACTCGGTAAAGATAGGGGAGCATGATTCATATTTCCTCATAATCGCCCTTCACAGGAATGATGATATGGAGGTGCAAGACCTCCTCGACAGGGCCACCCGGGTAAGTTACGAGGTGGATTGGGAGGTAAACGAGAAGGAGTTGAACTTGACCCTCCTGATAATTGCCATCATTTTCTTTATCATGGGTTCTGTTCTGCTGGTACTTTACTTCATATCATGGAAGAGGGCAAAACATTACATCTCCAATGCGGAGGACGAAGCATCGGAGCGCCCCCTATCAGCTCAAGGGACCAAAGAGAGGCATCCTGTAAGGTCCCAAAGGTCACCTCCGCTTCGTTGAGATACTGTTCTCATTCCTTCTTGGATTTGTTCACATAGTTCATGTGAAGGTCCATCAGGGATCGCTTCAGTTCTTTGGCCTGGTCGGCTTCAAGACGGGGCTCCAGGACCTTTAGGTTTGCCTCGTAGAGATCTATGGCGAGCTTCGCCTGTGAGATGTCCTTCTCCATGCCATCCGACCCCGGTATGGGTACCAGTCCGAGGTGGTGCCATGCCTGGGATGCCAGGACAGACATGTTGTAGAGCATCATGTCCTTGACCGAGGTAAGCATCCTGGCCATTTCCTTCTGTATCCGTTCCTGGTCGATCTCGCCCATGGGATCTTCCTCTTCGCTCTCATCGGGTTCGGACCCATTTTCCTTTTCGATCTGTTCTTTTTCTTCTTCAGACATAGTGGAACCTCCGATATAGCATAATGATGGAGGTCGGATTAAAACCTGCTGATTCTTCCCTCTTTTCCTTTGGCTCCCCGATCATGGTTTTCGATCCACTCATCATCCTTTTCGCTCCGGTACTGCTCCCATCAATCATCATCCCAACTTTCCTCCTCTTCTTCATCGTCCTCATCCATTTCCAGCACGAATTCTTTTTCCTCTTCATCGTAGATGTTATCTTCCTCCTCTTCTTCGTCGTCCCAGACCGCTTCCCATTCATCTTCCTCCAGATCCATTTCCCAATCCTCCCATTCCTCCTCATCCTCCTCGCTCCAGTCAAGTTCCCATTCATCATCATCCCACCATCCGCTCTCACCTTCGAACTCCTCTTCGTCCAGTTCTATGACGAACTCATCTTCTTCAAGGTCCGGCTCAACCTCTTCTTCATCCTCATCCCACTCAAGGTCACTGGCAAGGGTCCTTCCCGTTTTTCTTCTCTTCCTGGGTCTTTCCATCTCCTTTACGAGCCTGCCCTTTGGAACCCCTCTCTTTCTTTCGGTATCCGCCGAGGTCCTTTTGGTGCTAGAGGTTGAGAAAAGTGATTCACCGAAGACCGGACCATCGCTCCCATCGGCTTCGTTGTTCATGTCCGGGGATCTTTGTACCTGCTCGCTCATCGTCGGCACACTACTTTCCCTTGTGGCCTTGGCCTGTGTGGGTCTGACGGAAAAATCGCAAATTGGATTCCCGAACTCGTCCCTGGGGAGATCCGCCTTGGATTCGTTGGGATCGAAATGGTATTGACCTTCCATGCCTTCAGGGGCCGCATCCATTTTCTCGAAGGCCTCTATCTGGTCCTGTATGTATTTCTTGAAGGCCATGGCCTTTTCCACATCGGCACCGTATCCAAGTTTCCTCAATCCATTGATATACTGTTCACTGGTTATCTTCTTGTTCTTGTAGAGTTCTGTCAGTTCCCTTTTCTTCTTGACCTTCTTCAATTTGAGCTTCTGCTCCTTGGAGATCTTTCTACGATCCAGTTTCTTGCCTACGGATGCTCTGTTCTGCACGGGGAGCCCGAACCTGGCACCGCAGATTGTGCAGTAAGATAGGTCCGAGCTGTTCTCATTTCCGCATCTCTTACAGACCTCGGGATATCTAGCCATGGTGTTCAGGAAACTTTTTGAGTTAAGTAATTAACTGATGATCTATCGGATGTGCGTTATTTTGGCCTCAACCTATCCCAATCTCTTTTCTTGGGCCTGACGGTGAATATTTCCTCCTCCCTCATGAGCTCCTCGTTCTCATTGGCATATCTTCTTCGGGAGAGGGACGATATCACCGCCACTATCACAAGGAGCAGTACCGCAATCAGGAGTACCAGCAGTGAGATCCCCTCGGTCCTGTTCAACCCCAATAGCAGATCACTGGAAGAGGGCACCCCTTCATCATCGTCCTGTTGGTCTCTCTCTTTTGCCAGCACCATGCCGGATGTTCCCAATTCAGGGTCATGGGTGAAGGATGCGGTACCGTTGTATAAGAAAGTGCCAGTGATCGATATGCCTATCCCCCGCTCGCCCCTGAGAAGAGGATTGCTCCACAGGCGGTCCCTGGGACCGATCACATCCAGTCTGAGGAGCTGTAGATTGATCCCCATCCTCTCCCTCGCAATGTCGTCGAAGGCGGTACCCGACCAGAGGAACCTCATTATCTCCCTCCGGTCCCTATTCAGGTAGAGTCCCCCGTCCCTGGAGATGAAAGCATCCACATTTTCTCTTGGGTCCATACCGTCCTTCCAGAGATCCTTCTCCGTGGAATTTTCCGCCCTTGCCCAGAGTACCGTTTCGTGGACCCGGTCCATGATTATATCGGACCTATCCTCCCTGGTGAGCTGGACGGTCCTCAGGAACTTCAATGTGAAGGTCATGCCAAGAGCGGGTCTGCGGTTGTCCTGACCCAGATCCCACCCTTTTATGCTCTGACCTATCTTTACCCGGGAGTTGACCTCACTGATCCTACTTTCGTCCGGAGCATGGAGATCATCGGTCAAAGAGCTGCTTTCGAAACCGAGTTCGGCTTCCTTCTTTGTCACCTCCAGGTTGATATCGAACCTTATCCGGTCCAAAAAGCCGGTCCTGCTCTGAGAGGCCGTCTCCGCATGGGTTGTGGGCTCCGGCAGTCTATAAGTGATGTTCCGGGCCGTGAACCATATCTTCCAGTTGAGTACGCCGTTCTCATACCGGGGCCTCTCATGCTCCATTCTCCATACCGACCTCAGGGAGCACCCTTTCTCTATGGGCTCGGCAGAGGTCAACCGGGAAGCGTCAGCATCCCCCGTATCATGTATCCCGTTACCGTTGATGTCATGGAACTCCTTGATGCCGTCCAGCCGGTAATATATCATGGTCTTGGACATCCGGCTGGAAACCGTATCGTTCTCATCCGTCTCCAGTCCCAGTATATCGACCCCTCTGCTCAGCAATGTGATCGGGGCAGGGTTCTCACGGTTCCCCCATACGACCATGAAAGAGGACCCCGCTTCGAGATCCATCCTAAGGTAAGAACCTCCCCCCAGCAACTCGGTCCTTCCGAACTCTATCCTGTGCCTGATCCCCGGATCCATCTCAATGTCAGAAGAATTATCCAGTCCTGCGGAGACCGGGAGCAATGCTCCTGATATCATCATGAACATCATCATCACCGGAAGCGACCTTTTCATTCTCATAGGGCTGTCCTCTTGATCGGAAACGGGGCAGTGGAGTCACTGCCCCGATAGAAATATTTTCTTTTCCTACTTCTTACTTTCGAGTCTCTCTATCAAGCAGACCTCCTATTCTATCCCTGATCCTATGTGCTTTCTGTTCTCTTATTCGGCCCCTATCGTCTTCTCCAATATCATCCCTGCCGGGTCCTTTCGGTCCCATTTCAACTTCCCGGTCCTTGTCATGTCCTTCAAGTTCCCTTTCGGGATGGATCTTCCGGACGATGTCCTTCCTTATTACGAGCTCTGGTCTTCCATCAGAGTTCCTGTCCACATATTTGTATGTCCTGAACCTTAGGACGATCAGGTCCCAGTTCCCGTCGGAGTCATTGTCGAATATCTCCCTGGACCGGTTTACGATGCTGATCAGCTCCGGATTACCGTCACTATTGCGGTCCCTGGTCCTGAGACCGCCCCTCGAGCTGTGAACGATCTCCGGGTTCCCGTCCGAGTTCCTGTCGTCCGACCTGTCCCTTTGAATTCCTATGTGAATCTCCTCAGGGTTTTTGTCACCGTCCCTATCTATGAAATGTCCGCTGATGCCGAAATTGCTTCTGACCTCTGGATATCCGTCGGAGTCGGCATCCTTGTAGATAAACTTCGTTCCGGTGCACTTTATCAGGTTCCAGGTCCTCCCGCTTGATACCTTGGACCTGGAGTAGGATGCTTTGTGCCTTATTACAAGCTCTCTATTTTCGTCCTGGTCCCTATCAGAGAGAAGATGTCTCGACGTTGAGAACCTCTCCGCATCCCTGACGCCGTCGTCGTTCAGGTCCATTGCTATTCCTCTCCAGTGGAACTCGAGAAGCAGAACATTGGTGTTGGTGCCTGTTGATAGGGACCTGATGACATTATGGTAGTGGAGTATTATGACCTCCGGGTTCATGTCCCCGTCACGGTCCACGTAAAAAAGGGTAAACGCCGAGCTCCTGTTTCCGTAGAGGTCTTCTCCCTGAAAAGAGAAATTTCCCTCTCTTGAGGGGCTTACCGTGGTCCCGTTGGCTATCACATGCCTCCATATTACCAGCTCGGCTATACCATCACCGTTCACATCCATTATCCTCGCCTCCCCGGTGGCATTTATCCTGGGGAGCATCCTGTACATCCATCTGCCCGAGGAGTTGGCGGTGAAGATATCCTTTACTGTAGGGAGCCTGCCCCAATCGCAGTGGTTGGATGGGAAACCTATTGTCAGATATCGGTATACCCTCTTCACCAATTCATCGTATCCAGGACCTTCCTGCGCGTCTTCAGAAGAACTATCATCAGTCCCGGGTCCCAGCAAAGCCTCCTCGATGAAGGGATCCTCATATTCGTTCTCCTCTGCCGTACCAAGTCCTCCGGCCGCCGAGGTCATGAAAAGGCCCATGACCGCCAAGAGCGCGACCGCCGTCATATGTGCAGTTCTCATTTTTAAACCTCCAAGGAGGAACTTTCCTCCCTGAAGCACCATCTGACATGACAGGCATATATGAACTGAGGGCATATTTTCATCAATTCTATCAAGATCCACACTTATTCTATCAATCCATATCAGCTGTTCTCCAACAGGGAACGGTTCTCCTCCAGGACCTTCTTTGCCATCCGCAGGTCGAAGGAGGGAGCTTTATCCTTTTCGTCGGAGATCATCCTCTCGTAGTCTCCGATGCACCTGCTGCAGAGGGAGAACATCTTTCTGGCCTTTGTTCTCTTTCCGGCATTCTTCAATGTTATTCCGGCAAGTAGATAAGTATGCACCGCTCCCTCGTAGATGTCGTCTATCTCCTTCAAGCTCCCGCCCTTGTCCCGTGAGAGCTTTTTGTGTAGCTTCAGAACCTTCCTGTACCTATCTACAGTGTCCAGGATAACGGCTTCATCGGGGTCCTTTTTCCCGGTGTCAAAGAAGGGGAGGCCGAAGCTCTCGGCAGCCTTCTTTTCCCTTTTTGGGTCCAGGTCCGTAAGTATTTCCAATGTCTGCTCCCTGAGGTCTATCATTAAAAGAGATACCTCGAAGACATCCTCCGGATCCCCCTTCTCCTCTTCGATCCTTCCGAGCATCGAAGCGGCCTTCTTCAGCAGGAGCATTCTATTATCGGTCTGTCCGCTGTCCGTCATATCGCTGCAGATCCTGAGGCATCCTTTTACAGCCATCCTCAGACCCCTTCCGTCCAGTTCCCTAGTTGTATCATCCAATCTGGATATGCTCCCGGTATCTACGGTCTCGGGCCGGTAGAACATCCGCTCCAGGTTCACCAGGGTGATCAGAAGGTTGTCGGCTATGGCATTGGAGACCTTGTCTGCCCGGACAAGGCAGGTATCGGCGGTTTCGGTCCTGCCGAGAACCAACGCTGAACGGAAGGCCTGGAGGCAGGAATGCACCTCTTTCTTCGGGTCCCTGAGCTCATTGAAGTCCGAAGCGCTCCTTATGGCCTCCTTGAAGGCCTTTTCCGGCATTCCTCCCTGATGCAGTGCCTTGGCAAGATGGATCCTCTCCTTCGCAGCGCCCATGCGATCCCCTATCTTCTCGTATGTCCTCAGGGAGCTTCTATGCGAACTTATGGTCACCTTGTACCTTTTCTCGGACCTGGATATCTTTCCCTTGATGTGCTGGAGAATTGCCTTCTCCTTGCCCCTTATCCTTCCCGAGGGATAGGTCGCTTCAATTAGCCGGACCGTCTTCGAGGCCCCTCTCAGGTCGTCCTCCCTGGTTTCGATCAATGCCCTCCGGAGGCGGACCGAGAATAGCTGGTCCTCGTCGAGCCCGGACCTCTCAAGACGGGTTATCGGGGCGATAAGGTGCCTTCCCCTGCCTCTGCCTGCAGTGGCTGAGAGCAGTGATATTAGGGAGAGCCCAAGGTCCTTCATGCCCCTGTCGATCATGAGGGAGATGTTGCTGTCCAGGTGTCCTTTGAAGTCCCTTCTAAGCTCTGGTTCGTCCTCATAGCTGACGGATGAATGCCTTCTGTCTATGATCTTTTTCATCCAGGCGGGGGCCCCGAGATCTTCACTGAGAACTTTTTCAAAGAGAGGGTCCGGCCCGTCCTCCCAGATCCGAAGTACAACCGCTGTCCGGTAGGAGAGCAGCTCCTTCATCATCTCCTCCTTGAGCTCCGGGTCCACGGTTCCTTTTACGTGGTCCGAGAGCAGGTCGTGTATGGATAGAAGCCCGCCTTTGACCTCCCTCAGAAGCCCCTTCCTCTTCAGCAGGTCCAGGTCCTCCGTCGATGTGCTACCCAAGAGAGCCCTGTGCACAGGGTGTCCTGCCTGGGCGACCATCTGCAGCGCTCTTCGCTGGGAAGGTGAGAGGGCCGAGAAGACCTCCTGGTTGAGAAAACCCGTGAACCGCACCCGGCTGCTTCCCTCCTCGGATGACATGTAAAGCTCTATGAACAAAGGATGTCCCTTGGTCATGTCCCAGATGGCCCCCACATCTCCCCCCCTCCCCTCGGCCTTGATCATGAGACCTACGGAGCGGGGGTCCAGACCCTTGAGCTCCATGGATCTAACCAGTCCCTGGATCTCGAACCTCGGATCCAGAAAGGAAGGCTTTTCTCTGGTCAGCAGTACGACCTTGAGCCATCTGGAGTCCATGGAGGCCCTGCAGATCCCTTCCATGTAGACATCTATGCCCCCTTCGGTCTTCTGAAGATCATCGATTATCAGTGTGAGGCCCCGGATGTTCTTGGAAGCCTTCTTCAAGCTCCTTGCCAGCTTACCCGGGGTCAGCTCTCCCACCGTCATATCATCTGCAATATCCTCAAGGTCCAATTCCACCATCAATTGACCCAACTCGTTCATGAGCTCGTATCTGTCCGTCCAGGTCTCGCATCTGATATATCCGGCCCTCGCCTCCGAATCCGAGACTGCCTTCAGTATCAGCGATGTCTTTCCGATCCCCGCCAGCCCCCGGATCACCAGGACGCCCGACCTGGAGTTCTGGAAATCTATGATGCTATCGATCTCCTCTTCCCTGCCGTAGAAATGGACTGGCATCTGATAATTCCCTATGAGCCTGCCTTCCGTGGGCGTTTTCCATCCGGGATCGAGGTCCAATGGAAGCTTCTTTCTTTCCCCGTGATCGTATACCTCGACGAGGGTCAGACCCAGTCCCTTCTCTTTTGCTCTTCTGTAGGCTGAAAGTACCGATATCTTCATCTCCTCTCCGTCAAGGAGGACCTCGATACCCGTATCCTTCGTTCTTTCTATCAGTCCCTCGATGACCTTTTCTCCTTCGTAGGTGGGGAAATATGCTTTCTGTCTTCTCTTTTCTCCCTTCACATGTTTGAGTTCGGACCCGACAAGCCCCTCACCCGCCAAACGCTTCAGGGACCTTGATATATTGTTCTCCAATATGTCAAGCTTCTGGGATATGCCCTTCTGGGTCACCTCCCTCGGAACGTCCCAGAGATCACGTTTTCCCTTGTATTCCGAGAGAAGAAGCAGTATCCTCTCATCGGAGTGAAGCTTCCTGTTCTTCGGGGTCCTCTTCAAGGGCTCACCTCTTCTTCAGATCATGCTTGTTATCCGAATATCGTTTCCGGAGATAAGTTCTCTCCCCCTAGTAAATGGTTTTATATCCTATATGTCCAATCGTGCATTTAATGGGCTTTGTACAGGGGAAATTGGATTGAAGACGGAGGCTTACCTCAAACTGTTCGATGCCAGGATCACTGGCCATATCACCAACCCTGTAACTGGCAGAGTGATACCCAGGTCCGATCTTGTCAAGATATACAGGTATCTATGTGGCAGGAGTATAAAAATGGGATCGGGTACCCTGACGTTCGAGCTTCTTCACATCTGCAGGAAGATGCTGGAGATACCGAAAGACGTTCATGCCGAGATACTCAAGGAGATCGGATCATCCCCGGAAAAGGGGACCATGTACGATGCAAAACCTTACCTCCTTGATGAGCTAGAGGCGGTCAGGGAAGGCAGGTTGAAAGATGGTTTCAAAGAAGTATCCGAGGGGGCTTTTGAAGAGTATGCTGATTCCGATATTTTGGAGATAGAAAAGGGATCGCTCATAGACCAGATGGAAACCGTCAAGGGTGTAGGTGCTTTAGGTGATGATATGTCCTTCTCTGGCGATTTCAGCCTGGGTGAGCTGGAACCCGACCTGGGAAAGGAGAGGATCAGCCGGCGGAGAGACCGCGAAGTACATTGAGGTCCTTCCTGTAGCCTTCCGGCCCACCGGGTGTTTCCAATATGCCGGGTATATCTTTCAACTTTCTATCATTTACCAGGTTCGAGAAACCTTCTGTTCCTATCTCTCCCTGTCCGATCGAAGCATGGCGGTCCTTCCCGGAACCAAGCTTCATCTCCGTATCATTCAGATGAACGGCTTTGAGCCTCCCCATCCCGATCACTGAACCGAACTCCTCCATGGTCTCCTCATAGGAGCCCCTGGAGCGTATATTGTATCCGGCAGTATACGTATGGCATGTATCGAAGCAGATACCAAGCCTTTCCGGAAAGGAGCATCCCTCTATTATCCGGATCAGATGCTCGAAACGGCTTCCCAGGTTCGTACCTTGACCTGCGGTGGTCTCCAAGAGTATGATCTGTGGTCCGTCAAAGGAGAAGAATATATCGTCCATGCCCTGGACCATCCTCTCGACCCCCGCCTTTACTCCCCGTCCTAGATGTGATCCGGGATGCATAACGAAATAAGGTATGTCCAGAAGATGGCACCTCTCCAGCTCGTCGATCACAGCCTTTTTCGACCTTTCGAAAACGGTGGGCTTTGGGTTCGACAGGTTCATCAGATAGCTTCCGTGGGAGAGGACCGGCCCTAGGCCCGAGGACCCCAATCTTTCTCTGAACGCCGACACGTCCTCCTCCCTTAGCGGTGGCGCTATCCATTGTCTCTGGTTCTTGGTGAACACCTGGAAGCTTGTACAGCCTATCTCCTCGGCATTGTCTACACTGTTCTGTATCCCACCAGCTGTGCTGACGTGGGCACCGAGGATCAAAAACCTTCCCCCGAGGGGAGCCGGGTGAGCCCGATCACTCCACCTTCTCGAACATATCCTTTCCTACCCCGCAGACCGGGCACTTCCAGTCATCCGGGAGACCTTCAAAGGAGGTGCCGGGTTCTATCCCGCCGTCCTCATCACCTTTCGCTGGATCGTATATATAACCGCAGGCTATGCATCTCCATTTGTCCATGTTAGATACCTCATGACAGATAGTCGCTCCATTATCCGGATAGATATAGATATTCTTTATGCTTGGTAATGCTACCGGAACCTGTCTACCATCCTTCTGAGCGTCCTGTTCATGTTTTCGATATTATCGAAATCCTCCAACCTCTCCCGGACCCCTTCGATCGCAATACCGTGCACGGCACCTTTTTCTTGAGCTTTTCTGCAGTGTCCCACCAAGTTCGGTACTGCCCGGGTCAGGTTGTCCAAAATGGTGATGTCGGCTGTTCTGGCGGTTCTTGATAGTGGGTTCAGGTCTATGGTCAGCACTTTTTTTCCCATATTCTTCAATGCCCTGCAGCGATCGCCGTCCTCCAGAGGGACCAGTACCACATCCGAGATGTAGATGCCATCCTTCGAACAGAGTGCCCTGGCGTGGTCGAGTCCGGGTATCCGGGCGTCCGTTTTTTCGCCAAGGACCCTACGGCACCCCTTGCTTCTAAGCTCCTCCGCCAATCTGACGACCCTTTCCTCGGTCCTGTGGAAGATGTTCACCTCGCAGGGGCACCCGAGTAAGTTGGCCAGTTCTGATAGGTCCTCTGAGGCAAGGGCTCCAACGTTCCCGTTGACCGATATCACAGGCCTTTCAGCACTCAACAGAAGGAAGGCGCATAGGACCTCGGCCAACTCCGCCTCTTCTGTGGTCCGCTCGCCGATCAGATAGTCGAAGGCTTCCCCTCTCCCATGGGCGATGAGGCCCTGGGTGGCCACCAATCCTTTTTCCCACCCCTCCACCAGCCTGTCCCTGGTGGATAAGGAGAGGTATCTGGGGTGGCTTTTCGGAACGGTCATCTGTATCACATACCCAAAAAGGATTACAAGTATTATGACCTTTCACCGTTTGTGCCCCGACATTTCCATCAGCTCACCATGAACGCCTTTGTTCAGGCCACGGAGGACAGGGACAAGGTGGTCCATGCCATTGAGAACCTGGCAGGAGAGTCTGTGGGAGAGCATCTGGTAGAGAAGAGTGCGGAGGGTATGTACCATAATCCCATAATTATCTTGGAGGCCGTATACAACAGGGAGAGGGATATCAAGAGGCTCCTTTTCCGCTGGTCGGATATGGATTTCTGGAAAGAGGCCCTCGAACAGAAAGAACAGCGGATGGACGGGTCGCAAGTATTCCATGTGAGGGTGGACAAACAAGGAGCCTACGAAGGCAGCATGAGATTGTGGGAACAAGGGGAGATGATCGCCATCAAACTGAAGATTGCCACCTATCCCGCCTCCAGAAAAAAGGCCCTGAAGCTCCTCGATCATATCCCGGAGCTCACATAGCCGATGTTATTATGACCGTTCCTGCAAAATGATATTATACGGTTTCCCCTATTCCACCGATATTAGATTTATAAGGACCTCTATGACGAATACACCTGGTGATGAAAATGGTGGAAGGTGAAACCGAGTTCTCCGGCCCTGCGGATAAGGTGGAAAGAGAAGAGATGGTGGAATTCTTGACCTCCACTCAAAGGGTCCGGAGGTCTCTGGCCATATCCATATATGATCAAGGACTGGATAGCTGGTCCAAGTTGATGGATGGGGACGAGGATTACTTTAAAGGTTTCAAGGGCGTCGGAGAGAAGAGAGCCGAGGCACTGAAGGAGCTAGGGGATAAGAGGAAGGAGATGACAGAGCAGGAGCCACCTGAACTGGATGAGGTGCTGGGCCAGGTACCCCGACTGACCGGCCCCATTGTGGAAGCACTCAAGGAGAGCGGCTACGACGGCCTCTCATCTTTCAAGGGTGCTACAAAGGAAGAGCTCATGGAGGTAAAGGGCATAGGTCCCAAATTGTCAGGATCCATTCTCTCAGCGACCTCCGAGGCCATTGAAAAGTACGGTGTCGAAGCCCCCATCGAGGATGCAACTGCGGAGGCCCTCTCGGAGAAGGGGGAAGAAGAAAAGAAAGAACCACCCAAGCCCGGCCTGCTGGACAGATTGATAAATGGGATCAGGTCCCTACTTGGCGGGAAGAAAGAGGAAACGCCTCCCAAGGAGGAAGAGGCCGCGGAAAAGAAATCCGATGAAGAAGAGGCGGTTGAAGTGGAGACTCCGGAAGAGAAGCCTGCCCGGAAGGAAGAGCCTGTTGAAGAAAAGCCTGCCGAGGAGGAGCCCCCGGAAGAGGCCCCCGTCAAGGATGAAGAGCGCCCCCATTCCGAGGAAGCAGAGATCGTCGAGGGAGAGGGAAAAGAGGAGAAGACGGAGGAAGAAAAGAAAAGCCCTCCGGAAGAAGCTCCAACCGAGGAAAGGCCAAAAGAGGGCTCCCCCGAAGAAGAGAAGGAACCTGCCGAGAAGGCTCCGGAAGAAGAGCCCGGGAACGGTATACTGGACAAGATAATGGGATTCTTCAAGGGCGGGAAGAAGGAGGAGCCCCCCAAAGAAGAAACCTCGGAAGCGGAGGTACCGGATGAAGATCGCCCTTCGGAAGAGGAAGCCCCTGGCGAAGAGGAGGCACCTTCCGGGGAGGAACCCGAAGGAGAAGGTTCCAAGGAGAAGAAACCAGAAGTAGATGCTCCGGCAGAAGAGGAAAATGGACGCGTAGAGGAGGAGCCCGATGTGATCGAGGCCGGGCCCACAATAACCGAGATAGAGGACATACCCGGGATACACAGATCAACGGCCCAGATCCTGAAAGGGGCCGGATACCTCAATGTGGAAGAACTCAAGGAAGCGGTCCCCGAGGACCTCATGATGATCGAGGGCATCGGCGAGAAGACCGCCAACAAGGTCTGCGATGCGGTCAAGGAATTATAGGAGGATGCCCTAAATGAGCTCAACTGCAGGGCTCTTCTTCTACAGGTTGAATGCAAATTATTCAAGGTCACTGCTCAACCGAATGATCGATGTAATCCAGGTGAAGGGGATCCCGATAATATGTGATCCTGCCGCGGTCTTTGACACCTCCCACATCTCCTTCGCCTTGATGCACGCATCAAGGGCAATTTTGAACGGCAGGGCAAGGGCCAGGGATCCGGCCATGGAGGTCATGAGATGGCTGGCCGGAGCTCACCAGATCTCCAACGGGTCCGAATTGATGGCCCCGACCCCCGATTCCCTGCATGTCCTGGTGATAGTTCTCCCCGCCGGCTGGCCGGGGCCGGACGACGGTACAGTTCCGATCCCGGCGATCGTGCGGGGGGAACACCCGTTCGTCCATGGCCTGCAACCCCTGTCCGAACCTATCTTCGGAGGAAGTGAAGCGTTGAAGACGCTTGGTCTGGAGAGCAGGAACGATCCCGATACCGACAGGAAGGAGGTCCTTGAGCACATTTCCTCCCTTGAACTGGATCATTGAAAGCATCAGGCAAAAACCTATTATCCGTCCATGAGATAGTCCGCAAGATGCCCATAGCTACCCTCCGACCTTCCATCGGAACGGCGATACTGCTCGGTCTGAAGGAGGGAATGCTTCCCGCACCGCCCACAACAGCATATCTCATGGTGGGCAAGAGATGCGTATGCAACTGCGGTTTCTGCACTCAGGCAAGGGACTCCTCAAGCTCCGCCGAGATGCTGAGCAGGGTAAGCTGGCCCTCATTCGAAACAAAGGAGGTGCTGCGTGCTCTCGCCGGAAGTAAGGGAGTGAAACGGGTATGTCTGCAGTGCTTGAGCGATCCGGATATTATGGACCAGCTCCCGGGTCTCATAAGGTCGGTCCATTCAGCAGCAGGGGCCCCGATATCGGTATCGA
>JAWOCK010000050.1:0-6345 GCA_046483845.1 Thermoplasmatota archaeon
CGGGAAAAGCTGTATAGCATCTCTTCCCGACAAGAGCTCCTTCCCGCCCCTGAAAACGGTTCACTCTTAGTTCTACGAATGTCGAGCCCCCTTGCGGGGTGCCCTGCTCGGGCCCCCGGATCAGAGGCTCACCATAATATCGACGTGTATCCAAAAAGTAGAATGTGAACCGTCACCGGGTTCTTCCCTTCTGCGATGATCGGACCTTATCCAGCAATCTGTCGATTAGAACCTTCTGCCCTTTCAATATCTTCATTTTCGCCGTTTCCACATCGAACCACTCCGCTCTGTCGACCTCGGGGAACTCCTTTACATTTCCGGAGTTCTTCGGCCACTCCATCCTGAAGGTGTTGCTCTCTATGTTCTCCGTATCCAACTCCTCCTCCACGGCCCATGCATGGACCACCTTCCCACCGGGCTGCCTGATCTCCCCAAGCTCTATGGGGGCCCCCTCCACCTTATGGCCGGTCTCCTCCCTGAACTCCCTCCTGGCCGCATGGAGAGGATCCTCATCTTCTTCGAGAAGTCCCTTCGGTATGGACCAGGAACCCTCGTCCCTTCTCTTCCAGAAAGGGCCCCCGGGGTGCACCAGCAGGATCCGGAGACCTTCCTCTTCGTATCGAAAGAGGAGTATTCCGGCACTGTGTTCGACCATATACCATGAACCCTTCAGAGGTTTATTAAGTATACTTTGATCTCTTCCCGGACCAATACGTTCTGCTTTCGATATCATCATTTGCCCGATCCGCTAACACATTAACCGAAAGGAATATATCACCTTCAGTGGTGATAATATCCATGAACCTGCTGGAAGTCCGGGACCTTCGTGTAAGGATCCGGGAAAAAGAGGTGCTGAAAGGTGTCGATCTTTCCATCCCCAAGGGGGAGCTCCATTCCCTCTTCGGTCCCAACGGATGCGGGAAATCCACCCTTATCAAGGCGATAATGGGTTTCTCCGGTTACCATGTTACCAATGGCTCCATCCTCTTCGACGGTGAAGAGATAAACGACCTCACCATAACCGAGAGGGCAAAGAAGGGCATCGGCATCGCACTCCAGAACCCCCCTGCGGTTCCCGGCGTCACCCTGGGTAAGATGCTCGAGATAGCTTCTTTCGATAATGACCCCGGGGACATGCCGGAGAGGATGGAAGTGGAGAAGTTCCTTGAAAGGGACGTGAATTCGGGTCTCTCGGGAGGAGAAGCGAAAAGGGCGGAGTTGGCCCAGATGGTGGCCATGGCTCCCCGTTTCACCATGCTCGACGAACCCGAATCCGGGGTTGACATCGAGAACGTCTATCTGGTGGCCAGGGCAATAGACTGCATAATGGGCAGGGGAGGGATATGCGAGAAGGTCCCCATCCGGGAAAGGGAAACAAGCGGTCTGATGATCACCCATACCGGAGAGGTACTTCAGTTCCTGAACGCCGACAAGGGCCACGTCATGATCGACGGAGAGATCAGATGCTCCGGCAACCCTAGAGAGATACTCAGGATCATAAGAAAGGACGGATACAGGGAGTGTGAGGTATGTCCGGCATGCTAGAGAGGATAAAAGCGTCCCTGCACAAACCCTCACCCTTCGGTGAGGATATCGATATCGGATCGTTCAAGGGGGCCCCGGGACCAAAGGAGCTTTCCGTATCCGACAGGGAGAGGATGGAAGGTGTTGGGACCACAGAAGATAAGAAAGAAAGGTCCGGATCCTTCATCCAGTACGATCAGAGGATAATGGAGGCTCTCTCCAGAATAGAAGGGCTTGAGGTAATGTCCATAAACGACGCCGGGAAAAAAGGACTGCTGGAAGGTCTAAAGTGGAACCTTGTCGCCCCGGACAAGGACAAGTATACCGCCTCGGCCTACCTAAACGACACCAACGGACAGTTCATAAGGGTGACAGGTGAGGTCGAACATCCTTTCCAGAGCTGTCTCTTCATGGGAAGCGAGGATGAGGTCCAGTACGTTCACAACATAATAGTCATGGAACCTGGCTCCAAAATGGAGATGATAACCGGTTGTACAACCGGAAAGGATGTCAAAAAGGGACTCCACATCGGAATAACCGAGATCTATGTTGGCGAGGGGGCCGACCTCTCCTACACCATGCTGCATGAGTGGGGAGAGAACCTCATGGTGCGTCCGAGGACCGGTGTCAAGGTAGAAAGAGGAGGGAACTACACCTCCAATTACATCTCACTTCACAAGGTCAGGTCGGTCCAGATGTATCCAGGTATAATCCTGGCTGGTGAAGGTGCCACCACACAGCTCAATTCGGTGGTCCTGGCACCGGAAGGGAGCGAACTGGACATAGGAGGTGCGGTGGACCTCAAGGGAAAGGGGTCCAGGGCAGAGATCGTTTCCAGAACGGTCAGTTCCGGGGGGCGGTCCATAGCAAGGGGTAGGCTCTTCGGGAACGCTGACAACATCGCCGCTCACCTGGAATGCAACGGCATCATGCTGAGTGAAGGGGGACTCATCCACGCGGTCCCCGAACTCCTGTCCGACAGGATGGACGTGGATATGAGCCACGAGGCATCGGTGGGAAGGATATCCAGGGGCCAGGTGGAATATCTGATGTCGAGGGGGGTCAGCGAGGAAGAGGCCACCTCATTGATAATAAGAGGTTTCCTGGCTCCCACGACCCAGGATCTTCCGGAGAGGATAAAGAAGCAGGTTGACGGGATCCTTCAGAGCAAGGAAGGGCTGTAGCCCAATCTATTCCTCGGTCACGGGTCCCTTCCCGCTGCCTCTTTTCAGAATGAGCACCACCGATACAATGACCAACATGACGATCAACGCAATTATCAACAACCATAAAAGGGACCCTTTCTCCTCTTTCCAGGACAGTTGGTCCGTACCCCTATCGTCGATCTCTCCCTCTTCCAGGTCAACATTGAACTCGAGGTCCTCGTGGTCCGGGTGGGTGATCCTTATGGTCCGTTCACCCACGGGGACATCCTCCAGTACGTAGTGACCGTCCCCGTCCGTGGTGGTGGTGATCTCCGTACCGATCACCGCAACCTTTGCTCCGTATATCGGGTCTCCGTTCTCATCGGTCACCCGCCCTTTGACGGTGCCGGTGGCCGTTTCGTCCTCCGATCTTGTTGTGAAGGTCCTGTACATGTCCCCGGATAACGGTATTCCTTCAGCGCTCCTGAATCCGCATTGCTCCAGGTCGACATGATACGTGTTGGAAGCATCCAACCCCCCATATGAACCGTTGAGCCATCTTCCGTCGCCCGACCATGACCAGCTCACATCCGGAAGGTTCGAATCCGGGGTCTTCGACCTCTGCATGGCGACCTCGAACTCCATGACGTATATATCGGGGTTCAATCCCACACCGCTCTCTTCGTCGTGAGGACGGGTGGACCTTATCTCGACGTTTTCACCGCCGTCCAGCAGTACATACTCCCCGGATTCCATGAAGTCGGCACCGTCCGGTACGGGTTCGTTGATGTAACCGATGGCCCTGGCGTTCCAGCTGTAGGTCCCCGGGGCGGACAGATCTGAATCCGGTACCCAGGACCCATTTGCATTATCGTCGGTTCCCCAGAGTGTCCATGATACACCGCCGTCATCGGTGTAATATATCTCCACGCTGAACGTGGAGTTCGATACGGAATACCATATCCAAGGTCTCGTATCGAACGAACCCTTGGACGGCTCATTGTTGACCCTGGCCCATGGTCCGCGCTCCGTATGGAACTGCAGGTCGAACTCTGCGATCAGTTCATTTCCCACCAGGTCCACGAAACCCCCACCGGAGAGGTTAGCATGATATCTCGTCTCTTTCTCCAGTTCACCGTAGGTGCCGTTCAACCATCTCCCGGTACCGTCCCATTCCCAGGACACATCAGGCAGATTGGAATCCACGACGCCTTGGGAAGTGTTCATCGGCTCACTGAACTCTATGACATAGGTTCCGGCCGACCGGCTTACCATATTGGCCCAGTTCTCTGGAATGGTGGAGTTGATGAACGGCCTATCCATGTCCAATACGTATCCGCCACCTTCGATGTCCCCGGGGCCGCTTGGAACAGGCTCATCATCTTCGGACCCACCTTGAGCTCCCTTTGCTCTTGCGCTCCAATGGTACGTTCCCGACCAGCCGATCCCCTCCTCCAGGATGACGATACCATCCGCCGGTTTATCCCAGAAAACGGGATCCCATGTTTCGCCTCCGTCGGTGGTGAGGTATATTATGACCTCCGTGGCGTTGTTGCCGTGGTCATATGTCAATGTGGGGGTGTTATTGTTGGTGCCTTCCGAGACAGGGCCGGTCATGACGGCCCACGGGGCCCCGGTCGTGAAATTTCTCTGTTCTTCATCCGCCGGGAGTTCGTTCCCTGCAAGGTCCTTCACATGCAGTATGTCAACGAAATATTCCTTTGCCCCCTCCAGAGGATCGTATCTTCCGGTGACACAGCTTCCGTCCGAAGACCATGTCCATGTATCACCGGGCAGATCGGACCATATCTCTGCGATACTGGTGTTGACCGGTTCGCTGAACAGGATGGTGTATTCACCGGCATCGGTGGATACGTTCGTCGCTCCATCCGCAGGTGTCGTGATCACGGAAGGTGGTGTGTTGTCCACGGAAACATTCGTATCTAACATGTGGTATCCGATGTTCCCTCCTCCGTCCATCGCCACAACCACACACGAATGATCCCGGGTGAGTACGGCGGGCTCGGTAACGAAGGAAACATCGATCAGATCGTATGTATGTCCGTATTCTCCATAATTCGATACACCCGGATCCGATGCCAATCCCCCAAAGCGGTGGAAACTTATGATCTCCACCCGGGGTACAACGGACATGGTATCGTCGAACTGAAGGGGGGTCACCCATTGAGAGATCGGCTCATCTATCCAAAGTCCTTTCGAACTCCCGTCAGCGCGGAATTGGAGCTTTGCACTTTGCTTGGTCAATGTATCATTGGAGAAATAGACATCAAGGCCCATGTTCCACTCTCCCGTCGGATCATCCCACCATCTGTTCACCTTCAGATGGTCCTGATCGATACCATCGGTAAGATACCCCGCGGTGCTGTCCGGACCCAGACCGGAGGTGGCGTTCCAGCTGGCTGTGAGATCGAAGATATCCTGCTCGGCGGTGGGATTGAGATCACCTTCTACCTGCTCGATGGCGGTGTAGTTGTCCAGGGTTGTATTTCCTCCTGCATCCACGAGGAAGAGGACGACCCCCATCATCAACATGGCACTCTCCCTTATCTTCGCATCTATGATGATCGGATTATTCACCGACACATGGTCCATGGGTTCTCCGCTCACATCGTAGACCACCGGCGGGTCTCCGTCGATGGTGAAATTGAAGCGGGTGTCACCTGTCAAGGAGATGCCATCAGTATCAACGAGATGGGTTACGTCGACCCGGTACTTCGTGCCGGATTCCCATAACAGGTGCAGATCCTGTGTGGGCCCCGAAAAATTGCACCACATACCCGTAGTGTCCCATGCCCAGCTTCCCGCGGGCGGTGCCGGTTCCACCACCGGATAGAGTGTGGTGTTCATTGCCTTTGAAAAGGACAGTACATAGGGTTCGAAAGCTGTCTGGTCCACCTTTCCGTCGGCAGGGGTCGGTGCCGCTCTGGGGGGATCCATGTCCGGAGGGAACATCAAGGGATATATGTCCCGGGACCCGGAACCTCCGGTGATCTCCGCATACGGCGTATCGCCTATCCCATCACTACCCGGCTGATCCTGGTCCGGTCCGCTGTAGATATCAATGCCCGTGTAATTGTCCCAGAAGTTCCCGCCCACGGGATAGCTCGCATTCAGTTCATTGTAATAGTTGGATCGGGCATGTATCTCATTTCGAAGGAGATGGTTATGATGGATGGTATTGCTTCGTGTATTCCAGAGATGAATTCCCTGCTCCGTGTTCAAGGAGATCCTGTTGCGGATGATCCGATTGTCACCACAGTTTCCCAAATTGATCCCGTACTTGTTGTAAGATATATTGCTCTTCTTCAGTATGTTGGAATTGGAGTAGCTCAGGTAGATCCCGTAATCGTTGTCTGAGATGTTGTTGTTTTTCAGCTCGTTGCTTTCGGACCGGTGGAACTCCGCGCCGAAGTTGTTGCCGGAAAGGTTGTTCTCCAGGAACAGGTTGCCGCCGGACCAGTCGGAATAGATGCCGTAATCGTTCCCGGATGCAGTAATATTGTCCGCGGTGGCGTTTGAGACATTCTGGAAATAGAGACCTGAATTCTTGAAGTAATAACCATTATTTCCACTTGCATCATGCAGATAGCAGTCCTTTATCACAAGATGGTCCGTTGTATTCCCGATGTAGATACAGTAACCGTATCCGCTTCCG
>JAWOCK010000106.1:0-28709 GCA_046483845.1 Thermoplasmatota archaeon
CCACTTCTCCCTCGATCTGGACCCATTCCGACATCACCGCCGGCTCCAGCGTATCGTAGGTGTATTCCCCTGTGGAAAGGTCCACGGGGTCGCTCTCCTGATTCCCTGGATAGTCCGTGAACAAGGTGATGCTGAACACGGCACCGCCCACAGCATCGGAGGGCCGTGTCAGTGGGTACATACACGATGCGATCATTACCGCAAGCAGAACTGCGAAGAGATGTCTCCTCATTGTAATACCTCTCAGTATAACATTTACCTTGGTAAAAAGGTTAGTGGAAGCATGCCGGAAGGAAGAAGCCTACATGTTCTCTTCCTTCTCAAGAACCCTCACCGCATCTCCTTTGATGGTAACAGGTATTGATACCATTGCCTCGAAGAGTTCCACGGTGATCTCCTCCTTGGAGGTGTCGATCTGCTTGACCCTGGCCTTTTCTCCCTTGAAGGGGCCGTTTATTATCTCAACTATGTCCCCTTCGGTTATATCCGCCACGATGGGCTTGGGTGCCAGGTAGTGCTCGATCTCCTCCAGGGCTATATCACGCTCCCCTCCCACCATTCCACGGACATACTGCATACCCTTCAGCAGCTCCTCTATGGCCTTGTCGTTCTTCTCTCCCTCGACCAGAACATAGCCTCTGAGTTTCTGGGGAGCGATTATAGAAAATATCTTTGCCTTCTTTCTCCTGGCCTTTATGCCCAGGCTCTCTGCCACCGTTTTCTCATGTCCCAATGCCGTCTTCAATGCGAATATCGTATGCGGGAACATTATCGTTTCCTCATCCCCGCCCCCCTGATTGTCATCGTTCAAATGAATCACCTCATATTTCTCAAAGACCGAAGGCCCATACCACGAAATCCGGGAAGTACTCCCAGAGAAGGTATATTGCAAAACCCAGCCCTCCGATTATTACTATTCCTATCCCGGTAACGATCAGGGTCTTGGAGTATTCTTCACTGGTGGGCTTTCTGGCCATCTTCAGGACCCTTCCGTACTTGCCCTTGCCGGCGTTCTTTATCCAGCTTGTGATCTTCGACTGCCACTTCCAGGTTCCAGTCCAGGTCTTCTTTAGAAGGTCCATTTATCATTCCCCGTTCATCTTATGAAGTCTATGCCGAACCGATCGCTTCCGGACTTCTGAAGTGATTTGCCAAAGATCTGTTTGGACTTTACACCGGTGATCACCAGCATGACTCGGATGGTATCTTTCAACTCCGGATCTATCTGGGCGCCCCATATTATCCTCGCCATGGGGTTGATCTTCTTGTGGATCTGCTCTGCCACCATCTCCGCCTCGGACACGGTCATGCTCTCCCCCCCGGATACATTGATCAATGCACCGGTGGAATCCTGTATGTCTACCTCGAGCAGAGGGGAATCCAGGGCTGCCGTGACCGCTTTCATCGCCCTATCGTCGTCATCGGATTCACCGATGCCGATCATTGCCACCCCACCGCCCTTCATTATGGTCTTCAGGTCCGCGAAATCAAGGTTGACCAGACCGACCTTGGTTATGATCTCGGTTATTCCCTTTATCGATCTCATCAATATCTCATCGGCAACCTTGAAGGCTGCGTTAAGGGGTAGTCTGGGAACGATCTCAAGAAGTTTGTCGTTGGGAATGACGATCACTGTATCGGTGTGTTCCTGAAGCTTGTCGAGACCGTACTCGGCATTCTGCATCCTCACCACTCCCTCTGCTGTGAAAGGGTGGGTCACTATGGCTATGGTCAGAGCATTGAGCTCTCTTGCTATCCTGGCCACCTCCGGTGCGGAACCAGTTCCGGTTCCCCCACCGAGTCCGCATGTGACGAATACGATATCGGAGCCTGTCAGGGCCGACCTTACCTCGTCCTCGGCCTCCCTGGTCGCTTCCTCACCTATCTGGGGAACCGATCCCGCCCCCAGTCCTCTGGTGGACCTTCGTCCTATGAGTATTTTGTGTGGTGAATGGACCGTTAGAAGATGCTGGGCGTCAGTATTCAAAGCGAATATGTCCGCACCTACTATCCCTTCTTCCACGACTCTATTGATGGTATTACACCCGGCTCCACCGCACCCGACTATCTTGATATTGGTCTTGAGGCTGGCAAGGACCCTTCTCAGCTCTTCGTCCTCGGGGTTTGCCGATGACTGGGTAGCTTCCACGGGAACCTTCTCGGTACTCCTCTCAACCGGTTTTTCCATATGTTCCTTCTGTATCCTGGCCGCAAAGCCACTACCGGAGCTGGTCTTCGGTTCTGGTGCCTGTTGGCCCTGTGCCTTTCTTTCCTCGCGTTCAAGGACTCCCTTTATGATGGATTTCATTTGCCTACCCCCGATGAGTTCCTATCTTAAGAAATCTCATTTATGAATCTATTTTCACCTTAAAGATAAATTTATATAAAAAGGTTGTCAGGTCCGAACCCCAGATCGACCTCGGCCAGATTCGCCCCGAAAAACCTCCTTGAGCATTCATTTTTCACCCTTCAGTGCCAGTATGTCCGAATGTCCAGGTTTAATAACTCCCAGCGTGGATATGGAAAAGGGTTTGCCGCTGGCACCCCCCAGGTCCATATTGTTCCCGGAGTATGTGTATATCGGGACCCCTTTGTCCTTTAGTGCCTTGAGGTCCTTCTCCGGACAGTTCCTTGCTACGATGGCCAGCTTCACCTTCTTCTTCTTCAATTGTTTCAGGGTCTCCTTTATACCTATGGTGACCTCTCCAGTATCCTGAACGTTCCTGAGCGCTCTCTTGATATCCATTCTATTCCTCCTTCAGGTCCAGTGGTTTATAGATAAGTTCTACCGCCCCTGTTCCAAGAGTGATGGGTTGTCCGATAATGATGTTCTCTGCAACTCCCGCAAGAGGCTCCACCTCTCCGGTGGTCCCTGCTGTGAGAAGGTGGTTGGATGTTATCTCGAAGGCTGCTCTGGCCAGCACCGAGGACTTTTCCCCGGAAACACCGTGTCTTCCTATGGCCCTTATAGTGCCTCCGACAGCCATGACATCCGCCACCAGCATAAGATGCCGTGCATCCACGGTCAGCCCCTGCTCGGACAGTGTCTTCTTGGCCTCCTCGAATATGGATTTTCTGGAGGCTTCTACACCGAGGACCTTTCCGATCTCGATAATATTGTTTGTGGATGTCCGGGCAACGTCCACCTCGGGCAGCTCAAGTATCTTCTTCAGGCTGGAGCCCTCGGTGTACATCACGTACTCGTCCCCTTCGTGCCTGATTATTACCCTCTTGATCTCGTCGATGCCGCGTATCTTGGACTTTTTGATGGATTCCCACATGTTGAGGAGTGTCTTGAAATTGAACTTCTTTGCGCCCATGAAGTCTATTACATACTTGCCTTCCTCTTCGGTCACCTGGTTCTCCTTGATCTTCTTGTTGGTCTCCCTTATCCTCTTCATCAGCTCGGACCGGGAGATATCCCTTTTTGCCATGACCTTTTCCCTTGGGATTATGGTGATGCACATCCTGGCCAGGTCCACCTCCGTGTCGGCAACATCGGAGACAAGGGTCAGCTCTATATTGTTGTTTACGAACCTCTTTATCTCCTCCAGCCCCAGCTCGAGGTCCTGCTTGACATGTATCTCCATCATGGGGGTGGAAGGGAGCTTCCTTGCATCAACGATCTCTATCAATCTGGGAAGACCGAGGGTGACATTTATCTCAGCCACACCGGCATAGTGGAACGTCCTCATGGTCATCTGGGTGCCAGGCTCACCGATGGATTGGGCCGCCACTATTCCAACCGACTCGTGGGGGTCCACGAGATGTTTCAGATACTGCTCCCAGGCAAGCTGGCATATCTTCGGGATGATGTCCTTGGATATGTCCCTATCCGCCACTTTTACCGCCAGGTCGTAAACCATCTTGGGGGGAAGGTTCAGCGCCCTTTCCTTACCAAGCTGCTTTTCGAAGACCGGGTAGACCGCCTTTAGATGTTTCACTTTCTGTTCTACATCGAACTTCTTCCACCTCTCCTTGATACCGCACTCGGAGAGATAGTATTGCAGGCTGTAAGGCAGATCGATCTTCTGCTTCTTGCACTGTTCGGCCACTGCCCCGTCCATGAGCGGTTTGAACTGCTTTACCTGTATCTCCTTCACACTGGGTCCCTTGGGTTTTTTCTCAACCACCTCGACCTCGGGTTCCTCGGGCTCTTCCATCTTCTTCTTGAGTTCAGCGAAGTCCTCAACCCAGATGAGCGTGTACTGTCTCGCGCTCTTCACCGGAGTATCGTTCACCGTGGTGAAAGCTTTGAGAGGGAGCTTCGAAGGGAGCTCTTCGATCTCCACGATCTTCAAATAGGCCAGGGTCTTGTCCTTTGGGACCGCTTTGGAGAGATTTTCCGGTACTTTCTTCTTGTCCTTGGGCTCGGGAACAGGTTCCTTGTCAGTGACTATATCCTTTATCTTCGCCTTGTAGGCCACCGCATCGGACTTGACGTAAATGAAACCCTCAATGGGCAGGTCGAACCTCTTAAGGTTCACGTAGAACTTGCAGGGCCAGAACATGCTCTTTTTCTTCTTGATTATGTCCATGGCCTCTTCCACTGATCCCCTGTCCGGAGAGGTCCAGATGAATCCCATCTCCTTCTTCTTGGGCTTTTCCTTTTTGGGGGCCTCCTTCTTCTCTGTCTGTTTTTTCTTCTTGGACCCCTTGTCGTCCTTCTCCTTCTTGGCCTTCTTCGATCTCTCCTTCTCCGGTTTATATTCCACCCAGGCGAAGGCTCTCCTGAATCTCTTTCCGGATATGCCGGTTATCCTTCCCAGCTGCGCCGGTCCCATCTCCAGAACCTCCGATACGGAATGTTCGGAGTCGGGGCCAACCAATTTGAAGACGGCCTCCTCCGGAAGATTCCTGGACAACAGGAAATGTTTCAGTTCCTTCTTGTTCTTGATCACGACGTCCCTGCTTACCATCATTTCACCTCCCTCAAGGCCATGTTTATGATATCTTCATAGTCGATCGGGTCCGACCTCACGGACCTTGAGGCATCGATGCCGTCCTCACCGTAGAGGAACTGAACGATGACACCCGATGTGTTCCTGACGGTCCTGTCCGGAAGGACCTTCAGGTCCTCCAGGGCGTTGATGAGCCTCCTCTGCATGTAACCGGACCTGCTGGTCCTTACGGCGGTATCCACCAGACCTTCCCTTCCTCCCATGGAATGGAAGAAGTACTCTGTGGGGTCGAGACCTTTCTTGTAGCATGATTTCACGAACCCTTTTGCCGCAGCACCGAGGTCATCTGGCTGGAAATGGGGAAGGGTCCTCTTCTGATATCCTCTCTGGATCCTCTCCCCCCTTACCGCTTGCTGACCGATGGAACCCGACATCTGAGAAAGATTCAGCATCGAACCCCTTGCACCCGACCGGGCCATTATGACCGCCGAGTTCCTCAATCCAAGGTACTTCGAAGCGATCTGACCCGCTGTATCCCTTGCACGTCCCAGGGTCCTCATTGCCTCGACCTCCAGGGTTTCCTTATCTGATCTCCCCGGAAGCGGGTCCAGGTAGCCAGTATTGAACTTCTTGACATAATCGTCCACTTTTGCCTCGGCCTCGTCAAGGGTCTCGGCTATCCTCATCTTGGCCTCCTGCGGAATATCCTCCTCATCGATACCCGTGGAGAAACCCATGACCATTATTGCCGCGATACCGATCCTGGTGGCATCGTCCAGGAACTGTCTTCCTCTTTCCGAACCGTGGTCCCTGACTATCTTCTCAAGGAGTTTTCCCTTGAAGGCCCCTACCGATCTCTCGTCTACAGGGCCTGAAAGAAGTAAGGAGCGTCCATCCTCATCTGTATCTATCTTCACCCAAGTATCATCCTCGGGGACATCCTCCTCGCCTCCGTAGATGGCTGAACCGTACTCTAGATGGAGGCCCTTGGGCAGTATCATGGAAAATATCGTCTTTCCGCTCCAGAAGGACCTGCCGTCCTCCCCTACCTGATCCGGTTCGGGGAGCCCGCCCCTGAACGATGTCCTGGAAAGCATGTGGTATGCCTCCTCCTTGGTGAACATGGGGCTCTTGTAGGTGAGCAGGAAATTTCCGGATATATGATCGTGTATGGCGCCGATCACCGGACCCCCGAACCTGGGAGACAGTATGTGCTCCTGCACCCTCATTATGATCTTGGCCTCTGCCCTTGCTTCCTCACCCTGCAGGCAGTGCAGGTTCATCTCATCACCGTCGAAATCGGCATTGTACGGAGGGCAGTCGGGAAGGTTCAACCTGAACGTCTTTCCACCCATCACCCTGACCTCATGGGCCATCATGGACATCCGGTGAAGCGAGGGCTGCCTGTTGAAGAGTACTATGTCGCCGTCCATTACGTGCCTCTCGACTATGTATCCCACCTGTACCTTTTCCATCAGCGTCTCCTTGTTCCTCTCGGTGATCCTGAGCCTCTGTCCGTCGGGTCTGATCACGTAATTTGCACCGGGATGCGTCTCGGGACCCTGGAGCACGAACTCCTTGGCCTGGTCGAAGTTGAACTCGTTGACCCTTATGGGAACCGTGAGCTCCATGGCCACTGCCTTGGGCACCCCTACCTCGTTAATGGAGATATACGGGTCCGGAGAGATCACGGTCCTTGCCGAAAAATTAACCCTCTTACCGGAGAGATTGGACCTGAACCTTCCCTCCTTTCCTTTCAATCTCTGGGCAAGGGTCTTTAGCGGTCTGCCGGACCTGTGCCTTGCAGGGGGTATGCCGGATGTCTGGTTATCGAAGTAGGTGGTAACGTGGTACTGAAGTAGTTCCCAAAGGTCCTCCACGATGAGCTGGGGAGCACCGGAGTCTCTGTTCTCCTGGAGCCTCTGGTTTATTCTCAGCACATCCACCAGCTTATGTGTGAGGTCATCCTCCGATCTGTCACCGGATTCGAGGGTGATGGACGGACGAACGGTCACCGGAGGGACCGGAAGGGATGTAAGCACCATCCATTCGGGTCTGGACACTTCCGGGTTCAGACCAAGGAAGGGTAGGTGCTCATTAGGTATACGCTCCAGTCTTTCCCTGATCTCCTTGGGTGTCAGCTTGTGACCTTCTTCTCTGAAGGTCGTCGGCTTGTCCAGGGTTATCTTCTTTGACATCTCACCGCAGTCGGGATGTGGGCACTGCTTGACCCCAATGGCCTCCGACCTTGTCCTCGAGGACAACGCCTGGAACTGGAATGGGTTCTGGGAGATAGGGCCTATCTTTTCCAACTCCTCCTTGTGCTCCCTGATCCTGTCAGTAGGGAGCTTTATCCTCCCACAGGTCCTGCAGGTGGCCGCAAGCATCTCTTTTATAAGCTTGGTGAAACCCTCATGGACCACGGGCATGGCAAGGTCTATGTGCCCGAAATGGCCCGGACACTCATCGACCTTCTTCCCGCAGGTCTTACATTTCAGACCCGGCTCTATTACACCCAATCTCGGGTCCATTAGGCCCATGTCGATGGGGAAACCATCGTCGTCATAGGTGTCAGCGGTTATTATCTTGGTCGCCGACATCTTCCTGACCTCATCAGGTGAAAGAAGGGCGAACTGGATCATTCCGATCTTCTTTGGTATATACTGATAGCTGACCATCTTGATCCCTCCTTCAGCGCAGGTCCTCCAGGTGAAGTCTCATGGCAACACACATCGACTTGAGCTCGTCCATGAGCAGTTTGAAGGCATAGCTCGTCTGGACGGGGTGGATGTCCCCCGTCTCTCCGCAAACGGGGCACCTCAGGGCTCCCCTCTTGTCAAGCATTGCGACGTTGCCGCACTTGGGGTTGCCGCATACGTACTCTATGGTGCCATCGGACTCGTCCAGCAGTCGATCCTTGATGACCATGGATACACCATGTGCGATCAAACAGTCCCTTTCCATCTCACCGAACCTGAGACCTCCCTGCCTGGAGCGCCCCTCGGTAGGCTGTCTGGTGAGTATCTGAACGGGGCCTCTGGACCTAACATGCATCTTTCCGGATACCATGTGGTGGAGCTTCTGATAGTAGATGATCCCCTTGAATATCTCCACCCTTAACTTCTGGCCCGTGAACGGATTGTACATCACTTCCTTCCCGGTGGGTTTGAAACCGGAGTTCAGAAGCTCTTCCCTGAGCTTTTCCTCCGGCTCCCCCGAGAATGCCGTGCCTTCGATGGTCCTTCCCTTCATGGATCCCACCTTGCCCCCTATCATCTCGAGGACATGGGCCACGGTCATACGGGAAGGTATTGCGTGGGGATTGGTGACCAGATCAGGGGTAATGCCATCTTCATTGAATGGCATGTCCTCAGGGTCCGCTATGAGCCCGATGACACCTTTCTGGCCGTGTCTTGATGCAAACTTGTCACCTACCTCGGGTATCTTCTCGCTCCTGACGGTGACCTTCACCAATCTCAGGCCGTTCTCGGATTCGGTTATCATGACGGTGTCCACGAAACCCTGTTCCCTGGGTCTTACTGTGAGGGATGTTTCCCTCCTCCTTCTGGGTGTCAGGAAATCGGTATGCTCCTCCAGGAACCTGGGGGGCGAGGTCCTTCCGATGAGGACATCCTTTCCGTTTACATCGAATTCTGGTGATATTATACCGTCCTCGTCGAGGTTGTTGTATGCCTCCTCGCTCCTGGACCCCATCACATCCGGTGATGGGATCTCTATCCTGTCCTCCTGGCCACCGGGGTACCTTCTCTCCTCCACGGGGTAGGAACGGATGAAGGTGGACCTCCCCAACCCTCTTTCTATGGATGCTTTATTGAATATCAGTGCGTCCTCCATGTTGTAGCCCTCATAGGACATGACAGCTACCACGAAGTTCTGTCCTCCGGGACGCTTGTTGAAGTTAACGAAGTCCATGGTCTTGGTCTGGACCATTGGTTTCTGCGGGTAGTGCATGAGGTGGGCCCTTGTATCGCACCTTATTCTGTAGTTTGCAGTTCCTAGACCCAGGGACTGCTTGGCCATGCCTGCTCCCATGGTGATCCTGGGGGATGAATTATGATGCGGATAGCAGACCAGCCCGGAACAGGTTCCCAGTATGACCATCGGATCGATCTCCATATGGGTGTTCTCCGGTGTCAGGGATCCCTCGTCCACAGCAATGAAGAGGTCCTCCTCCTCCTCAGCGTCGATCCATTCAATGACCCCCTGCTGGATAAGGTCACCCCAGGTTATCTTTCCATCCTTGAGTGATTTCTTCATTCTGTTTGTAAGCTTTGTCTGTCCCTTGTCAAGCACGAACAGAGGTCTTCTGACCCTGCCGTCATCGCAGTTCACCACCACCGAGTTTATCTGCTCGTTGTACCTGACATTTATCTCGTGTGATTTCTCCTGGGGCATTGCAAGGAAACCCTGCCTTCTCCTCTTTCTTATGGACTCCACCAGTCCCTGGGGGTCGTGGTGGATCCCGATGAGGTTCCCGTTAAGATACACCCTTGCCTCATCGGTGAGCTCCTTCTCTATTCTTCTCACACCCATATCGAAGAGGGTGGATTCCAGCTTCTTGTCATCGTAGCCCTCGGATATGTCCACAATAAGGGCCAGGTTCTTTACCAGACCGCAGTTCTGACCTTCCGGGGTCTCGTTGGGGCACAATCGGCCCCACTGGGTCGGGTGAAGGTCCCGTGCCTCGAAATGCGGCTGTGACCTTGTTAGCGGTGAGGTGATCCTCCTCATATGGGAGATGGTAGACATGTTGCAGGTCCTATCAAGCAGCTGGGAAACTCCGTCCCTTCCGCCTACCCAGTTCCCCGTGGCAAGTGCATGGATGATCCTCTGGGAGAGCACGTCAGGTCTGATGGCGGAACTGACCCTGAGCTTCCTCTTCCTGGTTATGGTTCTCTCGAGCTGGTACTTGAGGTCCTTCATCAGCGAGGTGAAGGCGACACGGAACAGGTCCTCCATCAGGTCGCCGGCAAGGGAGATCCTCTTATTGGCGTAATGGTCCTTGTCGTCGGGGTCGCGCTCCTCTAGCTTAAGCTCCAGAACAGACCTTGCGATCCGTCCCAGATATATGGACTTCTTTATCCTCTGGTCCCTGTGGTCCCCGAGGTGGGGTAGAAGCGACTTGTCTATGATCGATTCCACCTTCTTCTCCCTGAACTCCTTGGCCTGTCCGGTGGCGAACTTCTTCTCCAGGTAGTTCAGGGCATCCTCGATGGTGTCGACCTCGTAGTTCATTGCACATTCTTCCAGGTTGGCGAAGATAATGTTGTTCATCCTCTCATCCGACACTATGGCCTTGGCGATATCCTCGTCAGCATCCATACCAAGTGCTTTCATCAGGATGACCAGAGGTATCCTTGTCGGGGCCGCGGGAACCGACACCTGAAGTATACCGTCCTTCTTCAGCTCAACGGAGGTCAGGGCCCTGAAACCTTCCCTCTGCGAGAAGACCTTGGCAACCGCCTGGGGAGTTCCATATTTCTCCTCCCATTCCACCAGTACCCTGTTAGGGGAAAGATCCTCAAGGGAGATCAGGGACCTCTCGGTCCCGTTTATTATGAAATATCCGCCGGGGTCCAGGGCATCCTCTCTCATTTCCTGGAGCTTTACGTAGTACTGCTCCTCTGTTAGATTGCGGTCCTGGCTCATCAGGTCCTTGTGCAGATTGCACCTCTTTGACTTGATCATGATTGGAAGGTCCCCGATCTTCACCTTCTCGGGCTCTCTGTCTATCCCGTTCTCGATGATGGTGAACTCCAGGAAGATGGGTGCCGAATAAGTGAGGTCCCTGAGCCTTGCCTCCATGGGGGTGAGGTCGTGGGTGGCCCCGTTGGCCTCTTTCACGATGGGTGTTCCCACCGTGATCCTTCCCAGCCTTATGTCGATACTGTCCTCATCCAGCTTGTCGATGTCCAGCCTTATGATGCCCCTCTCATTTTCGACCTCACCTATCCGAATGGAGTCGATTATCCTCTGCATCCGGGATTTGGGATTGTCGTGGGTAGGTAGGAAATCGTTGAATGACGCCAGTTGATGGTTTATTATATTCCTGCTCTTAAAGAAGGATTCTACGACCTCTTTCAAAGAAACACCTCTGTTTTTTCTTGGTCCACTGTCTTGACGCGGATCGGTTGAAGATCATTGAAGATCATATCTGGGGTCCCCCGGATCATTTGGTCCTCTCCTCCACCACCAATCTGTAGTAAAGCGAGGTCCCGGCGGTGGGGCTCTGCCTCTCCACCTTTATAACGTCTCCGGGTTTGGCGTTCAATGCCTTTGCACAGGGGTCCATCATGAGGATCTTCGGGAGCTGATTTATGCCTATCCCGTAACTTTCCAGTAGTTCCTGTATCTGATCTTCTGATATTATCGTATGCCTCGGAACGAGGTAGTTCTCCATTACATTGAACTTGGGCATGTGGCGACCTCCGATGGAAGTGGGATCTATCTATTGCATTGGATAGTTACGAACGGACATGGCGGGTCCGAGGGGATTCGAACCCCCGGCCATCTGGTTAAAAGCCAGACGCTCTTTCTAGGGAAGACGGCGGCAGAATCCACCGAGCATCCTACCTAGCTGAGCTACGGACCCAGAATTTACCATTCCCACTACCCGATGCGGTCAAGACGTTGTCGTGCATAATACCTCTCATATATAATAGTTTCTCATCAAGGCGGTGGGTGTGGATATTTACCGGGGACCAGAGATAATCCGTATGTATATACCGGTACAATAATATTATACATATCGGATGCCGTATACAAAAGACTTAAATGGACATATTTCCCATTACCGATTACCCAACTCGATGCGGATCATATTCCGGAGAGGGCCTGTAATAGCTTGAGTATTATACATATCCCGAATATTCTATGTCGGGGCTAATTATGCCCACACCGCCGCCCTCGGTCACTCTTCCCACCTTTTTGGCTCCACCGGGGGAGAGGACCTCCAATGCCCGTTCGGCATATTCATTGTCCACCACCAATGAGAAACCCATTCCCATGTTGAAGGTCTGGTACATCTCCCTATCCTCTATACCGCCCAGCACCTGGACCATTCCCAGGACCTCGGGCACCGGTAGTGTGTCCTCTATCGTGAAGCGGACCCCCTTCTTCATCCTTGCAAGGTTCCTGAACCCCCCTCCTGTTATGTTTGCCATTCCCTTGACCGTTTTTTTCGGGAGGGAATTCAGCAATTCGAGTACCTCCTTTACGTAGATCCTGGTCGGTGTAAGGAGGAGTTCTCCGAAGACCATGGACCTTCTGTGTACCGCCCAATCTTCGATCCTATTCTTCAGGTCCGGGTATCCGTCCTTCATCTTCCACGCTCTGCTCTCGATCACCTCCTCCAGCGGGCTTGCGTATGAAAGTTCGTTGTCCCGGACCACCTTCCTCACAAGGGTGTATCCGTTGGAATGTATCCCGGAGGAAGGAAGCCCTATTATGGCATCACCAGGTCCTATGCTCTCCCCCGTGATCAGGGAATCCTTCCTGACATATCCCAGACAGGTCCCGGCGAGGTCCAATCCGTTGACCATCTCCGACAGCGATGCGGTCTCCCCTCCGATCACCGTGATATTGCTCCGTCTTGCCCCCTCGTTCAGTCCCTTTCCGATCTCGGTCAGTATTTTCGGACCCGGATCCTGGGCGGCAATGTAGTCCACGAACGCCAGCGGCTCGGCCCCTATGCAGATCAGGTCATTCACGTTCATCGCAATACAATCGATCCCAACGGTGTCATACTTCTGGAGTGCCTCTGCGATGAGCAGTTTTGATCCGACACCGTCGGTACACATGGAAAGGTAGTTCTCCCCAAATTCTATCAACCCCGTGAAGTTGCCCCCCAGTTCCACCTGGGCACCGGCTCCTTTCCTTTTGAAGTCCAGGGATGATACGAGGCCCCTGATCGCCTCTCCCTCTTCCTTTATATCAACGCCTGCTTCGGCATATGTGGTACCTTCTTTGGGCATCTTGATCGCTCCATCAATGGGTAAGTATCTTGCATCCTTTATCGGTAACATAGAGAGTGTGTTCCCACTGGGATACCATCCCCCCTGAGACCTCCTTCAGTATGGGATAGGAGTAGATGGAACCCGCCCTGACGAGTCCCTTCAGGGCTTTGTCAGACCGTTCCATCTCCCTTTCCAGCCATCGGTCCGAGAACGGCAGCTTCGGTCTCTTTTCCTGTATTATCCTCAACGCCTTCTCCTGGTCCTCTTTGAGCTTCCCCCTTGGTCTGACATACCTGTAGATATTGGACCTCTTGGTGGACTTCACCTCGCCGACCCCCGTGGTCGCGAAGGGCTCTATGGCAACCACGGTACCGGCAGGGATGTATTCCCTGCTCCTGTCGTCGTAGTTGGGTACGGAGATACCCGCATGGAGGTTGTACTCCTCTATGGAATGTCCCGTCAGGTTGACTATGGGCTTGAAACCCATGGAGTTCATTGTACGCTCCACGATCGATCCTATCGTTGAAAGTGCTATACCTCCGCGTATCACCTCGATGGCCGACATGAGTGCCCTCCTTGATGCCTGGATCAGATCATCGTAGGTGTTGCTCCCCACCTCCACTGTCATTGCCGTATCCCCTATCCTGCCGTCGATGTGCGCCCCGACGTCGACCTTCACCAGGTCCCCGTGCTTGAACTTGGTCTTCTCACCGGACTTTGGGGTATAATGCGCTGCCACATCGTTTACGGCCAGGTTTGTAGGGAATGCGATCCTGGCACCTTTGTCAAAGATGAACTCGTCAACCGCTTCAACGACATCGATATATCTTACCCCTTCATCCACCATGCTGGCCCCGAGCTCCCTTGCCCCGGAGGCCACTGAACCTGCATCCATCCATAGCTGGAGTTCATCATCTTCCATGTTCATCCCTCATGGGTCCCTCGATAAAAACATTTCCTTTTCTCAGTATTCTGGGCGTCTTTTCGGTAATGTCCAGAATGGCCGACGCTTCGCCGCCCAAAGTAGCATCATCTTCCACAACGAGCAGCTCTCCCCTGAACAGATCGTTGATATCTCCGGCCTTCATGATCTCGTCGTCTCCGTGAAGGTTGGCAGAGGTGAGGCCGAGGGGGCCGCATTTCTTTGTAAGCTCAAGGAACACGGGGTGCCTTGGCACCCTGACGGCTACTGTCCCCTCTCTTTCAACTTCCGGGGGCAGTTTCTGTTTTGATTCCATTATGAAAGTGACGGGCCCGGGCAAATTGCTTCTTAGGCTTGTCTTCTGCCACCGGTGTATCCTCACAAGTGCATCAAGCTGGTGAAGAGCACCCACTGCCACGGGCAATGTCATTTCCTCCGGTCTCTTCTTCAGCTTGAAAATGGTCCTCATTGCTCTACCGGAGGAGATCGGTGCTGCGATCCCGTATAGTGTTTCCGTGGGTAGGATCACAGGTCGCCCCTCCTCGAACTCATGAACGATCCTTTCGACGACCGGCCCCGTGTCCTCCCGCTCCCATCTGATCACGGTCACGGGAGGAACCTATGGAATGGTCATATTTGAAATGATTGATAAATGGTCCGTAGCATCATGTCCGCTCCATCAGCAGCAGGCTATCCCCAGTTTTTACCTTCAGCTTGTCCAGTTCATCGAAGGAGTACAGTTTGTCTTTCCTGACAAGCCCGATCACCACCATCCCCTTCAGCTTCTTGGGTGCACCCCCGATCTCGTCGGGTCTCGCCTCCCTTTCGTTGATGTATGATCCCCTGGAGGCCGTCATGACGTCCTCCAGAAGGTGCACCACGTTTGGTCTGCTGGTGGCCGTGGCCATCAGGTTGCCCGATGTGACCGAAGGTGCTATAATGACCTCCGCACCGGATTTCTTCAAGAGCTTTATGTTCTCTAGCTCGGTGACCCTGGAGATGACCCTGATATCGGGGTTCAGGTACCTGGCGGTCAGTGCGACCAGTATGTTGGAATCGTCTTTCCTAGTGGCGATTATCAGTGAGGAGGCCTTCTTGACCATTGCATCCTCAAGTATACCCTCCTTTGTGGCGTCCCCGTTTATGGAGACGTAGCCGTCCTCAGCTGCCCTCTGGGCATCATCCGGGTCCGTGGTTATCACAACGATAGTGCTCTTCTTCGCTCCTTTTGCCACAAGCTCCCTGGCGGCCGTCTCACCGGTGTTGGAGAACCCCGCGATTATGGTGTGGCCCGAGAGCCTCTTCTGGGTCGCTTTCATCAAGAACGCCTCCCTGTACCTCTCGTAAACGAACTGATATGCTGTTCCGACTATGACGAACCACATGGCCGCCCTGCCGAAGGTGATGAAGACCGTGTCTATGATCCTTGCATCCTGGGTTATCGGCGTTATGTCGCCGTAACCCGTGGTGGTTATGGAGACCACGGTGAAGTAGACCGCATCAAGCGGTGATATGTGATCGTCCCTGGAGTCCTCGTATCCGTGGCGGTCCAGGTATACGATGGTGGAGATCACCGCGATCACGAACAGGAGCACCCCGAACCTGATCAGTATTGTCTTGATGGTGGCCCTTCTCTTCTTGTATACGAAATTGGCCTTCTCCCTTTTCGGTGCCTTCAACGTGCTCCCCCTGCCGGTCCCTACTATGGGGAAGGGGTCGCTTATTTAAAAAGATAGTTGGAGCAGGGTCATGCTTCCATCATTAGTATTCCGTTGAAACCATCGTTACAAGTATCGAACCTGTCCTTTTTGACATCGTGACCATAAGCGAATCTATCGGGGTCAAGTATCGATCCATGCAAAGTTCATAGCATTGAAAAATGTCATATTCATCAGGAACATGTATCCGAAAATTATTATTGATCGTACTAATCACTAGGCCAATTTCTTTCCTCTTCCAGTGTAGCTTCCTGGAAAGTACAGATGAGATCTCCATAAGATTGAATATAGTGGTAGATTTCATCTCAGATCTATCGTCGAGAAAATCCTTCTATCCATCAGAAGTTTCGGACCTGGTTAGTATCTCAATGAAAATATTGGAATCAATAAGGTATTTTTCAGTCACCTTCTCTCATCTCCTTGACGGCCCTGACCGGATCAATGTCCTCTTTTTTTCCAAGAGATTATAGAAGGGAACCAACTTTCTTATCCTTGGTCCCTTTCCTTTTAGCGATCTTTCCCATTTCTTCGACCTCCGCCAAGGTGATTAACATATCCAACAATGATATAGAGGTCTCGTGATTAATATTATTTTCTTTATATTCCATTTAACTTCACTCTATTCAATTATCTATGATCATAAATATAAATCATCCAGCATAGGAGGGTTCACCGTAAGTGATCGAAATATCAATTGATGATCTCTGGATCACCGATCAATATCTTCACTTGAGATGATATCAAATATCATCGGGGCCGTTGTGCCACGGATCGTAGCTCCCCGGTCCGCCGCTTTCATCGATCGCCGGCCTGAATGCGGGGTCGCCGTAGACGGAGAAGAACGTGACCTCATACCAGTCCACTTCCCCGTTGGGGGTGAACGGTGAGGGGGAGTTGTTGGGAGGATACTTCATGTAGCGGTTCTCGGACCACTGGACCGCTTTCCCGATGGTCCCGTGCTCCCCCGGATGGTTCAGTATGCCATCCCAGACGAAGGCATACCACGCATCGTTGTGGTCCCACCTGTGATCATCTATGAAGGGCAGGTATTCCGCCGGTATCGAGGTCAGGTCCTGACCGATATTGGAATAGCTCACCTCCGTGGCCCCTACGAGGACCGCCGGTCCCGCGGAGAGATAGTTCAGCGTGAACAGCTTGTCGAACTCCACATCATTGGAGGGTTCCGTTCCGGGTCCGTGACCGTAGATCTTGCCGTTCAAACAGGAAACGAAGAAGGCGATCTGGGGTGGTACATCCATCTCCGCCGCATCGGAGTACCTTAGCTGGTGCTCTTCTCCGTTGGGGCCGTAGACCCGTATACCGTACAACGAACCCGTATCCGATCCGTGTCCCCTGTAGGCAACATATCCCGATCCTTCACATATCTCCGATATATCGTTCTCCATGGAGTTTATCACACCGTCGAAGAACTTGTTGCCCGTATTGAAGGGGCCCACATAATCGTATGTGAAACCCTGGTCTTCGTAATCGTTGCAGATCCACCTGCCAGGTGTCGCCTGCATCCTCTTGTAGGTGATATCAAATCCGGAGAATGATGCTCCATGGGTCCTCCAGTCCTTTTCATGGGCCCCGCCTGCAACGTCCCTGTAATCCACCGTGACCATATCCCGGATATCATCGAAAAGATATGTTTTCAGCAACTGGTTGGAGGCAAGCGATGTCTCGAACTGTATTATCCTCCCAACTGCGGCATCCATGTTGCCTTTGTCATCATCATGGAATCCGTAGATGATGTCCGAGTTGACAATGTCTCCCTCGTTTCCCCCTGATCTCACAAGGAATTGGGGGACCGCGGAAGCGGAGCCGGTTATGGCAACATACTCGGCGGGTCCGAACTCACCGCTCAACTGTTTGACCTTCTCATAGTAACCCAACGCCCTCCTGTTCGGGGAGAGCGACATATCGAGGTCCCAATCGACAGAATCCACCGGGGTGGCGTTGGTGATCACATAACCGTCATGGTAAGCCGCCATCTGGGCAGCCATCAGTGACATGTCCGGAGTGAAGAAGGCATCGTCGTATGTATCATAGTCGGGGCTCTGATGTATCCTCTCCAGTGACCTGTCCCGGTGATTCGCCACCACTATGTAGTCGGCGTTCAGGTCCATGGACCTGAGTTCGGCCCAAACCTGCTCCTGGGAGGTGAAGGTCCCTTCCTCGTCGTAGACCATGCCCAGATTGTACTTCTTGGCGTAAACCGTGGACCAGAGCGCTTCCTCGTAGGAGGCCACCGTCATCACACCGTCGAAACCGGTGAACCTGGAGGATACGTCGGGTGAAAGTGGAAAGACGTTCTCCTCCTTGATGAGGGACCCGCCCATGTCACCAAGCTGGGTGTTGATGTGGGTCATAGAACCTTCCTGGTTGGTGAATAGGTACTTTTCCCTGTCCGTTTCAAGATTGCCCAATGTGAACTGGAGCTGTCTGGAGAGTCCCCCCTCCGGGTCGCATACGACCAACGGATGGTACTGCCCTCCCTTGAACTGCACGGAGGTCAATGCCGCAATGGACAGCTGGTCCGTTTGCGATCTTGGATAGTCCACGATCAGCATGTAATCCGCAGGAAGCTCCGTATCGGGAGAATAGAGTTTTGGTTCACGGGGTTCCTTCTCCCTGAGCATGTAGAAGGCTCCGAAACCCACAAGTAGAAGAACGATACCGACTACAATCCATATCCTCTTCGAGGACGGACGCGACCCGATCTTATCCTTGACGGACATCCTATCACTCCTGCTTCATCTCCCCCGATTCCATCACCAGGCTCAGTTCCTCCAAGGAGAGCTTTTCTCCCTTCTTGTACTTTGCCACAGCATCCTTCGTGCGCCTTCCGCGGTCGGCCTGTACCCTCTCCTTGGGGGACTTTTTGAACTCCTTCTTCCAGTCGTCGATCTTCCTGTAGTGGTCCCTGATCTGCTTCCTCTTCTCCCAGTTCTGCTTCTTCAGGGATCTCAGCTGATTTACCGCCTCGATGTAGGCCTTGTGCTCCTTCTGGGCAAGGTCCCTGATCGCGTCTCTCTTGTTCCAGAGCTCCTTTGCCTCTTCCAGGCCTTCATGGGACTGCGATTTCAGCTCTCCTATCTGGCTCTCCATATCGTTGAGCTCCTTGTTGAACTTGGCCAGGTCCACTTCCTTTATCTTGACTATCTCCTGGTGTACCATGTCGGCATGGGCCTTGATCAGCAGTCTGTCCCTGATCTCGAAGAGATACTGGTAGAGGAACAATTCGTTCTTGAGGTTCACATCGGAGGTCAGCAGGTTCTCCTTAGTGGAGTAGTAATTGTCAAGCAATCGGTCCAGGGTGCCCCGCGATCCGTCGTTGTAGCGGTCTCTGACCTTTCTCAGCTCTCCTATCCTCTGCAGGTAAGGCTGCATATGCCTGTAGATCCTTTTCTTCTCCTCGTTGGTCTCTTCGATGTTCTCCCACATGTCCTTTCTCTCGGACATGATATCCTTCGGTTTCCTGGAGAGCTCCTGGACCCTCTTGTTGAGCTGGTCCCTCTTCTCCCGAAGGGAGTCTACTTCCGTTATCTTGTTCTGTATCTTGACCTGGAGTATGTCGGATTCCTCCTTGATCTCGCTTATCCGGTCCCTGATATCCCTTATCTTCTGGGCGATCTCGAAGTTCTGCATCAGGACGCCTCCTCTTCACTATCTCCAGGGCCTTTGTTATCATTGCTCTGAACAGGAGCGGGATCTGCCTTTTCGACCTTGCCCTCCACTTTCTCTTCCATATTTCCCTCGGGATGGGTCCGTTTCTTTTCCTGCACGTCCTGGCTTTCCTTCCCGTCCTCTGTACTATGGGGTTTCTCCCTGCTTTTTTTATTATCCTTTCCGTTCTCTTTCTTCTTCGGGATCTCCAGTTTCTTGGAAGGGGTACTCTTTGGTTTCTTCTTCCTATCCTCCGTATCGTCCTTCCCCTTTTCCTCGTCCCTCTTCCTGAAGACCTCCATCATTTCCTGATGGATGGTCTCAATGCTCCGGTCCTTCTCCTGTCTGTCAAGGTCTGCAGCCGCATCCTTCTGTCCCGACCAGAAGACCTCCATCTCCTTGTGGAGCTCGATCCTTCTCTTCAGCCATCCAGCTCGTCCTTCCTTCTCCCTGATCTGCTTCTTGGCGCCCACGAACTTCTCGTGATGGGTCTGGCTCTCATCGGCCTTTTCCAGAAGCTCCCTGTGGTATTCCTCTATCTTGATCAGGTTGGACCCCATCTCCTCCTGGATCTCGTTGAGTCTTGATTTTATCTCATCCGGTGTCAGTCCGTCCGTGATGCTCCTCATCTTGTTCATGGTGTCACGGAGCTCGTCAAGCAGCCTTCTCTCCGTGTCGATGGTTATGGCTTCCGTCTCCAGCTTCCACTCCAGGTCCTTGGAGAACTGGGAATACATGTCCACCTCCTTCTTGTGGGATATGAGCTTTTCCTCTTTCTTGAAAAGGTCGAAGAACTCGTTCCTCAATTCCTTGTTCTTATCCTTGAGCTCCTTCCTCTTTGCTTTCAACCTTGCGACCTCTTCGTTTATCCTGTCCCTCCTCTCCTTCTCCTCCTCCTTCACGTCCTTGAGCCCCTCGGGCTTTTTGGAGAGCCCGGACAGTTCCTTCTTGTAATTCTCTCTCATTTCCTGGTGCTTCCTGATAAGTGAGTATACGATCTCCTCCCTGGAGAGAAGTTCCACCTCCTTGAGGGGATCCATGGGCTCGAAGGGAGCGAACTCCGGTTCGGGCACCTTATCTTCTTTCTTCTTCTCTGAGGACCTGTTCTCCATCTTTTTTTCTTTTTTATCTTCTTTCTTTTCCTCTTTCTTGGAAGCTGTTTCCTTCTCAGCGGGTTTCTTTTCCTCCTTCTTGGACTCTTTTTTCTTGGAGGGCTTCTTCTCCTGTTTTGGAGCTGCCCCCTCCTCTTGGTCTGGGGAGGGTTTTGCCTTCTCCTTTTTCTCTTTGTTCTTCTGTGCGGAGGTCTCTTCTTCGGAAGGTGCTGTCTCTTTCTGTTGTATTCCAGGAGTTTTTTCCTCGACCTTTTCAGAAGGCGGGACCATCTTGCCGGTTCCCTTATTATGAACCTTGGCATCGGATCCCTTATCTGCTTTCGGGCCATTTGATGCAGAGGATATCTCCTCTTTTTTATTCTCTCTCTCTTCGGGCATTGGAAGATCCCATCCTTTCTATTCGTATCCTAGCAGATCATCGGAACTCTCGTTCCAGTAGTTGTAGGGTGAGTATCTCTGGGATTGCGACTCAGACATCTCGTTCATGACGCCTCCCTGATAATGTCCGTACTTCTTTTTTATCTGCTCCTCGGCGGACATGCTCCTCTTGATGGCAAGCTCGACATGCTTCTTACGTATCATCTCGGCCTCTTCCGACATCGCGATGTCGCCGGCGGCCCTGATCACACCGCCCATGTCCCTGAGCCTCAGGGTGAGGGACTTTTTCTTCTTGTCCTGTTTGAGCGCCCTTTTCTTGGCATCCCTGATCAGTGCGTCAATGCCGCTTCTTTCCATATGCGGTATCCTTCCGTCCATTCTTATCTCCTGTGAGATGAACTGGATGAAACTGGCCCTGTTCCGTTCGTTATCGGACATGGTGGTATCAACCAGTACTTCGTAGCCGCTCCCCGTGATCCTCGATCTGAGAGGGGAGATGATATGCTGAAGGTCCTGGATGTTGCAGGCGCCCACGAAGACAAAATCGCAGGGGACATCGTCCACCTTCACACTTGCACCGGCGCTCTGGGGGTTCCTGCCCGATATGGAGAACCTCTTCTCCTGCATTGCCGTCAGGATGAACCTCTGGAGATGTCCCAGATGAGGGAGCTCGTCTATGAACAGTACCCCTTCGTGAGCTTCGTGTATTGCTCCGGGAACCACCCTCTCGTAGGGGGGCGTTCCAAGACCCTTGTGCCCCCCGTATGGATCATGCCTGACGTCGCCCAGAAGCTCGGTCTCGGAGGCACCTGTCGCCATCACGAAGTTGTTCCTCTTCATTGAGATAAGTATTTTTTTGGGGGACGCTTTCTCCTTCTCCCTACGGTTCTCCAATGCTTTCTGATCAAGCACCCTTATCTTGGGACCCGCTGCCTCATAGACCACAACCTCCTCCTTACCGTTTATGAGACGGGTGGTCTGGACCCTGGCCTTGTCACCGCCGAACTGGTTCAGGGTGACCTTCAGTATGTCCTCGAGTCCCTGAAGCATGTTGTTCATGTTCATATCCACCCTTGCCACCTTGGGTGAGTTCTGCTGACCCTTTATGGATTGGCAATTGGGGCAGACGGACTGTTTCCTCGGAGAATATGTCCCGCACTTGGTGCATCTGTAACCCAGTTTCTCGGAAACATCAACAGGTGCATCGACCGGAGAGATCATCTCTTCTCTGGCCTGAAGGCTCTTGTTCTCGTCCTCCAATACCTCTTCCTTTGTTTTGATCTGTATGAAAGGTCTTTCTGGATATTCCGGGTTCGATACCACATAGACCTGACTGGAAGGGGGTGGAAGGTGGACCGCGAGTGCCTGTGCGATCATGGACTTGCCTGTTCCCGGAGGACCCACAAGAAGAAGATGGCGCCGCTGTTTTGCCGCAAGCTGGGCGAGCTTTACGGCATCCCATTGGCCTATCACCCTGTCCAGGGGGTCCCCCGGAATTATCACCTGGGTCGTATCCTCCACCGATGCCGGATCAAACCCTTCTATGGGGTTGAACTTCTTATCCGTGGAACTCCGTTCAGATTTCTTTTTGGACCTGGTCATCTTTTCACCGATCTTGCAGTTCTATTGTTCCACTTCATGGTATATCAACTATAGGTTGAGATCGCTCTTTGATAGAACGAGAACCCCTTCCGGTTCCTTGGTGAGGTTTCCCTTCTTGGAACCCACGAGGTATTCTATCTTCTGTTCCGCTGCGATATCCAGGAGTCTCTGGGAGATTATCCCGTCGAAGACCACTGCATTTACACTTGCAGGAGGGGATTTGAGGGTGTCCGCAAGCTGTCTCACCGCTATTTCCTTCACCACCTCGCCCTTCTTATTGAGGAGCATGGCCCTTAGGGTCCCTGAGAGATTCTTCAAAATGTCCTTGTACCTGGTGACCTCAGGGGGTATGGCATCACTCTCTGTCTTGGGCTTTACGGTTGTGGCCTTGATGACCTTTCCCTTCTGGGGGGGCTTTCTTTCCTCGGTCGGTTTCTTGGACCTTACGTCCTTTTTTGGTCTATCCTCTTTCCTCGGAGGGTGTTCTTTCTTTCCCTGGCCCCTGTCCTTCTTTGTGTCCTTTCCGTTCTTTCCGTTCAGATCGGCAAGCAGGTCGTGCATCTCAAGGTACTGCTCGATTGGCAGCTTGTTCCTCAGGGCTTTGATTATCTGTTTCTGGGTAAGTTCCTCGACCTCCATGGATTTGGGAGCCTTGGCAACGAAATCGATCTCCGCCACCTGGAACAGTTCCTTCAGTATGAGCTGTCCGCCTCTGTCACCGTCCACGAAGGCTGTCACCACCTTCTCGGTGGAGATCTTCTGAATCGTCTTGGGTACGTTGGTCCCACCCACCGCCACGGTGTTCTTGATACCGTATTTCAGGAGGTTTATCACGTCGCTCCTTCCCTCGAGGACGATTATGGCATCGGAGGTCTCTACGTTGGGGCCAGCGGGACATTTATCCTCTCCGAAGAGGACAACCTCGTCTATCTGGACCGCCTGTCTGACCGAATCCGTCAGGTCGAGACCGGAAAGTTTGCTCTGGTCCATCATGGTTCCCAGGAGTTCCTTTGCCCTGTCAACTATCTTCTGCTTCTTCTTTATCCTGACATCATCTATCTTGTCCGCGGTTATCTTCGCCCTGCAGGGTCCTATTCTGTCTATGGTCTCCAGAGCAGCCGCAAGGATCGCCGTTTCAACCTGGTCGAGGGATGACGGTATTAGGACCGTACCTTCGGACTTCCCTTTCTTGGAATTTATGTCCACCTCTATCCTGCCCATCCTTCCGGTCTTCTGCAGGTCCCTGAGGTCCAGTTCATCCCCGAGGAGTCCCTCGGTCTGTCCGAATATCGCACCGACCACATCGGGTTTCTCGACTATCCCATCTGCCGTAAGCTTTGCCTCAATGAGGTATTTCGTTGTTGCTGGATCGAGATTCATTTCATACACCTTCTTCGTGAATTTATTTGCACATTCTTGAAAAGATGCTCATGCCCCGTTAGAGGCCCCGCAAGGAGACTTTCTTCTTCCAGAGGGATCCAACCATTGATACCAAACCTAATTGGCCCCCGGCAGCGAACTGCAGGGGTTTTGTTGATCGTGATGTGATGATTGTGGGCTCCCAGGGGGGAGCACCTTTCCAATTCAGGCATGATGGATTGTATATTTATAACTTTTCTAAATCGTCCAGACCCGTCATGTGGATATTATGGTCATATTGCCTGCATGAAGATTCGTACAGACCGGGTCCCCCTGGTATAACATGTTGGAGAACAGAGTACGGTTCTCTCTAATCCTTCTCTGATCTGAATGAACATAATGCATGTTTGGACCACCGGACCAAGTAGTAAATCATTTATAAGTGTCCCAATGATACGGCAGCGTCGCCCATGAAACGTATCAAGGTAATCAATGAACCAACGGACCTGGTAGCATTGCTCAGGGCCATGGATTCACCCATCAAGAAATCCGTTTTCCAGGAAACCGCCAACGGCTGGATCACCAGCAAGTCCGTGGAAGAGAAGTACGGTGAGGAAGGTGTCGAGGCACTTGCTTTCTTCGAGAAGATGCATCTGGTGGAGACTTCCTGGCAGATCGATTCACAGTTCAATAAGGAGAAGATATACCATACCTATTATGTTTCCGTACACATCAATACCTCAGCTCAGATAACCGAGATATCCGATGTGCTCTACATTACAGCAATGGATGAGGAGAAGTACACGGAGATAGAGGAGAAGGTCTACAACAAGGTGGGAGAAGAAGGTACCTTCTCCGGAGAGTTCGTGAAAGACCTGGATCTCACCCCAACCATGCTCAAGTCCCTTGTAAAGAGATCGGGAAGGCTTGCCTACAAAGGTCACAGGATAGAGCGCATCAAAGAGATGGAGTGATGGGAGCATGCACTCTCCCGTGCACCTGGACATGCTGCCATATATGGAGGTCCTCAGACTTGGTCACCGGCCCCTGAGGGACAAGAGAATAACCACACATGTCTCCCTGCTTTCCAGAGCTTTCGGTGCAAGAGGAATATATATTGATACCAGTGATCCCAGGCTCGAATCCACTTTGAAGGATGTGAACAGGCAGTTCGGTGGGGAATTCTTCACAAGGACGGGACAGAGCAGGAAACCACTGCTCAGGGGCTGGAACGGTACCATTGTCCACCTCACCATGTACGGAGCTCCCCTGAAAGATGTCATTTATCGTATTCCGAGAGACGAAAGGATACTGGTGATAGTGGGTGCCGAGAAGGTTCCCCGGGATGTCTTTGATCTTTCACATTTCAACGTCAGCGTGGCCAGTCAACCTCATTCCGAGGTATCCGCACTGGCACTTTTCATGGACAGGCTCTGCGGGGGCAGGCAACTGGAGCTTGATCTTCCCGGGGGGCGCTCCAGGATCGTTCCCGACCATACCGGAAAGAAAGTGGTGGCAAAGGAGGACGGGTCCGGTTTCAGGGACCCGTTCCAGAGGAGATGGCCGGCCGTCCCGACCAGGGAGCAATGTATGGACCTGCTCGAAGAGGTGGGGATGCCCTCCGTGGTGAGGGAACATCTGAAGATGGTGCACGGGCTCGGATGTGATATGGTGAAAAGCTCGGAGGGGGAGCCCGGAAAGATGGGGATAGAAACGGACGTTCTGGAGGCTGGTCTCCTGCTCCATGACCTTGGGAGGTGCATGACCCACTCCGTCAGGCATGTCGACAAAGGTTTCAGGCTGTCCGAGGAGCTCGGCCTCGACCACCGCATATCCCTTATGATAAGGAACCATATAGGGGCCGGCGTAACAGAGGAGGAGGCCGGGGCTCTCGGACTTGTTCCCGAGGACCACATTCCCACGACCCTGATGGAGCGCATCGTAGCCCATGCTGACAATCTGGTGGGGGAGCGGAGAAGAAGACGGCTCGAGGAAGCCGTGGAGAAGCTTGAGAAGAAAGGAGCGACCCGTGCAGCGCGCAGGATGGAAGAACTCCACTTGGGCCTTGAAAAGGAGCTGGGGATCGACATCGACGACCTGCTCTATACCTAAAGATTATTATTGGAATTGCCCGTACGGGGGCTAGGTGTGCCGATGCAGAAGAGGAACAAGGAAAGCTTGAAACAGGAAAGGACAAGGATAAATCATCTTATAGACGAGGAGAACCGGGTCTGCGCGAAGTGCAAGGAGAAGAAGAAGTACGGATGCGAGGGATGCTTCCATGACAGGAGAAAGAAGGCACTTCAGAAGAGCAAGGAAGAGATCCAGGAAGCCCTTGCAACCAAAAAATGACCGAACGGGGTATCGATCCGATGTCCGGAAAAGAGGATGGTAGGAAGAGGAACCCGAACCTTTATGCACTTCTTAAAAGGAGAGGTTTTTTCTGGCCTTCCTTCGACATATACGGAGGTGCCGCAGGTTTCTTCGACCTGGGGCCACTGGGCTCGCTTCTCAAGGATAACCTGGAGGAAGCATGGAAAAGAAGGTTCGTCGTGCAGGAAGGCTTCCTGCTCGTGGACTGCCCCACGATAACCCCGGAGATCGCCTTCAAATGGTCAGGACATCTGGAGAAGTTCACCGATCATCTCACCACATGCAGGCAGTGTGGCTCCCCGTTCAGAGCTGATCATCTTCTCGAAGATTTCGTGGAGAACCCTGATCAGTTGTCCCCCGAGGAGCTATCAGAGACCCTCGGGGAAAAGGACGTCAAGTGTCCCGTGTGCGGGGGGAAACTGGGTCCGTTGGAGGAGTTCAATCTGATGTTCAAGACCCATATAGGAACGGGAGGGGACAGGCCGGCCTATCTCAGGCCAGAGACCGCACAATCGATATTTTTGGACTTCTCCCTGCTCTATAGGACCAACAGGGAAAGAATTCCGTTCGGCGTGGCACAGATAGGCAAAGGTTTCCGCAACGAGATATCTCCCAGACAGGGAATGATGAGGCAGAGGGAGTTTCACATGGCGGAGGCCGAGTTCTTCTTTGATCCAAAGCAGAAAGGTTTTCCTCCCTTCGAAGGTTCCAGAAAGATCGGGGCCAAGCTCGTTCCCAGGAGCTCGCCGGACAGGACCATTGCAATGACCTTCGGAAAGGCCTTCGATGACGGGATCATCTGCTCGGAGGTCCTGGCGCACTTCATGGCACAGACCGGGGAATTCGCCCGGGAGATAGGCATCCCAGTGGAACGAATGAGGTTCAGGCAGCACCTGGATTCAGAGATGGCACACTATGCAAGGGACTGCTGGGACCTGGAGGTATCAACCTCATACGGTTGGATGGAAATGGTGGGGATCGCGGACCGGTCCGCCTTCGATCTGTCCCGGCATTCAAAAGGTTCCGGTCAGGAGCTCACCGCAAAGAGGAAGTTCGACGAGCCAGAGAAGGTCAGGACCCTGATCATTCAACCCGACCTGAAGGAGCTGGGGCCAATGTTCAGGGGAGCTGCCAAGGAGGTGGTGGACGCATTGGATGCACTGGACCCGGAAGATGCCAGGAATGAACTGGAGAAAAAGGGAGAATTGGAGGTGGGAATATCCTCCGGAAAGGTCAAGGTTCCCGGGAAGGCGGTGGAGATATTGGAGAAGGAGGAGACGGTGACCGGGACGGATTACATACCGCACGTTGTGGAGCCTTCCTTCGGCATCGACAGGCTCATGGTCGCGCTTCTGGAACATTCTTACCTGGAGGCCGAGAACAGTCCTATGAAGGATGAAGCGGACGGGTCGGAGGGGCCGTACAGGGTCCTGAGGCTCCCCGCCGGGATCGCCCCCATCAAATGCGGGGTGTTCCCCCTGATGAACAGGGACGGTCTCACCGAGATAGCGGAGAGGATCGATTCTGCCTGCAGAGGATCGGGACTCACGACCCGTTTAGACCGCTCCGGCTCCATCGGAAGGCGGTATGCCAGGATGGACGAGATCGGGACCCCTTTCTGTATCACAGTTGATTATGACACCAAGGAGGACGGTTCGGTTACCATCCGGGAAAGGGACACCGGACGGCAGATCAGAACGAGCATTGAGGGGGTGGAGGATGTGATCTGCGAACTTGTCTCAGGAAAATTCTCCTTCAAGGATATTGTTCCTATCTCATAGTTTTCTTCAGTATGAAAAAGGGAAGACCGAGGACCAACCCGAAAAGACACATTATAAGCCCCACTGCCACCACCCAGCCGAAGAGGTCCACAAGGAAGTTCGCCACTGGGGCCCCCCATCCGGTCAATACTCTGTCCAGCACCAGGGACCATCCGATCACCACCAGGAAAAGGGCCACTAGGCCAACCACACCATTTTTCAGGTCCTGCATCGACGGGGCTAGTGCGGTGGTGAGGGATGCTGCAAGATAGAGATAGAGCAAAAACCACGGCGATCTGTTGGTCCATAAGTTCTTTGAGATGAGGTCCCATGCGCTGGAGAAGGTGGAAAGCACCATCTCTCCCACGTTGCCCGTGAAGGTGTTGGACCAGGTGAGGTCGCAGTTGAAGAAAGCCACCTTATCGAAGAGGAGACCGATGAGCACCAGCACCAGAGGGATGCCGAAGAAGGGTGCTGTTGATACCAATGCCTGCCCGAATACGCCTCCTCTTGGCGGTCCGTGGGTAACGGAACCTCCTTCTTTCCCTATCAGTTTCACACTGGAGACGTGGGCCCCGGTGAGCTTGCATGCTGTGTAGTGGCTCAGTTCATGGATAATTATCCCGGGGGCAGCGAACACGATATAGATCCAGCGGTGAAGTGAATGGACCCATAGTCTGTCAAGAAGATAGGAGAGCAGAACCAGGGCCGCGAACCAGAAAATAATGTTCAGCACCGCAGAAAGCATCAGCTCTTAATATGGATCTACCTAAATAAAATGTACATAAAAAAAGGGGAGCAGTTACCTCTGCTCCCCGTGTATTTCTCCATTACCGAACTTTTCAAAGGTCCTCTTCCTTGCCCCAGTTCACGAAGGTGATCTCCTCCCTGGAGATCTTCTCGAGACCAACGGTCTCAAGGACGCTGTTGATCCATGAG
>JAWOCK010000008.1:0-64149 GCA_046483845.1 Thermoplasmatota archaeon
TGGACATCGACCTCTTTGAGGAAGAGGATGAAGAGGTAGAATCGGAGGATGAAGGGTTCGATATCGAAGAGGACGAGGAGGAAGTGGACATCGACCTCTTTGAGGAAGAGGATGAAGAAGTGGAATCGGAGGATGAAGGGTTCGATATCGAAGAGGACGAGGAGGAAGTGGACATCGACCTCTTTGAGGAAGAGGATGAAGAGGTGGATTCGGAGGATGAAGGGTTCGATATCGAAGAGGACGAGGAGGAAGTGGACATCGACCTCTTTGAGGAAGAGGATGAAGAGGGGGAGTCGGAGGATGAAGGGTTCGATATCGAAGAGGACGAGGAAGGGGGAAAGGAGGGAAAAGATCAAGAAAAGACCCTTGAAGGGGATTTCGAGATGATGGAAGAGAATGGAACCGAAGATGACGATGAGGATATCTTCGATCCCAGAAGATACAAGAAAAAGAGAAGGAAATGAATTTTCGTCACTCTATGTATTTCCAAACAACAGATATACTAATGTCCTGATTCGTTGAACCATGAGAATAGACCCCTCCACGCTCCCCTCCGAATGCGGTGTATATCTCTTCAAGTCCTCATCCGGGAAGGTTCAATATGTCGGAAAGGCCGTAAATATCCGGTCCAGGGTAAGATCGCATCTGCAGGATACGAAAAGTAAAAAGGAAAAGAGGTTGAGAGGATCGTCGGAGACCATTGACTGGATAGCGACCAAAAGCGAACTCGAAGCCCTGGTCCTCGAGGATACGCTGATCAAAAGGTACAAACCAAAGTTCAATGTCCGGTTGAAGGATGACAAATCATACCCATACCTCATGATAACCAGAGAAGAATTTCCGGCCGTACATCAGGTCCGGGGGCTCGATCATGGAAAGGGGGAATATTTCGGACCGCATTCGGACCCAAGGGCCGTCAGGAGGTCTCTCAGATGGTTGAGAAAGAACTTTCCTGTCAGGTCATGCCACAGGGACCTTTCCAGACCATCCAGGCCGTGCCTTGAACATCATCTTGGAAGATGTCTTGCCCCCTGTTCTGGCGAGGTGAAAATGGACCTTTACGATCTGGTGGTGGAAGGCCTCCGGGGATTTCTTTCGGGTGAGAGGGTGGATGTGATATCAAGATTGAAAGAAGAGATGTGGGAGGCATCATCAAGGGAGGATTTCGAAAAGGCCGCTCTTGTAAGGGACATATTGAAAGGTCTGGAGAGGATAAGAGAATCCCAGAAGGTGCTGTTGGTCAAGGGTGGTAATCTTGACGTCATATCGCTCGGTGATGGCGGCATGGTGGTCTCCCTGGTCCGGGTGAGGGACAAAAGGGTCGTGGACGTGGTCTCCTTCAGTCTGGAGGTGGAAGAACCACTTGACAACCCGGACACAGACCTGATATCCAGCATCTATTCGATATCCGGACAGGTTCCCGAAAGGATAGTGGTGGACGACCTTGACCTCACCATGGAGGAAAGATCGGAACTGGAGGTCTTTCTATCTTCGAAAAAGAAAAAAAAGGTGACCGTAAGAAAGGTTCGTGGCGAGGAGCAGAGATCCCTGGTGGAGCTTGCGGACAGGAATTCAAGGCTCTATATGAAGAAGCTCGAAAGAGAAGCACAGGGGTCCGAGGTACTACACAACTTGAAGGACGATCTTCATCTAAGCAGGGTTCCAAGGACCATAGAAGGTTTCGATATATCACATCTGCATGGTTCCGGCACGGTAGCGTCCATGGTCCAGTTCAAGGATGGCAGACCGAACAGATCAGAATACAGAAAGTTCAGGATAAGATCGGCGGAAAACGATGACTTCCTCTCCATGAAGGAAGCTGTCCACAGAAGGTACCGCAGGATACTGGATGAGGGCGGCGAGATGCCTGACCTGATATTGATAGACGGAGGCAAGGGGCAGCTGTCAGCTGCGGTAAAGGCAATGGAGGAGCTTCAGGTCCGGAATGGGCCGGACCTGGTGGCCATTGCAAAAAAGGAGGAGGAGCTCTTTAGGCCGAACAGGTCCCTTGCCATCAAGCTGAGATTGACAGACCCGGCACTTCTACTGCTCCAGAGGATCAGGGACGAGAGCCATAGGTTCGCAGTGTCCTATCAGCGGAAGGTGCGTGAAAAGGAACTGGGCTCCTTGACCAGGATACCGGGAATAGGGAAGGCCAGGGCAAAAAAGATACTGATGGAGTTCAAGGACCTGAGGGAGATAGTGGATTCCGGCCCTGATGAGATAAGAAGAAGATGCTCCATACCGACACCTGCAGCAGAAGAACTGATCGCGCATTCAAGGAGGATCCTGAACGAATGAGGGTAAAGAACCTTGATAAAAGGGATGGCAACCTGCCTCCTACTAGAAAATTATAATATCAGTATCAACACTAAGGATATAACCAGACGACATTTTAATTCAGTCCGGATACGATTGGAGTGGTGCAGATGCCGAACCAGGTTGTGAACAAGTTCAAGATACATATCGCCGTGTTCTTGGTAGCCGTTTTGATCCTGAACATTCCCTATGGACAGGGAACCGACCGGAAAAGCGGAGAGAACGGAGGGATCGGGGATTCCAGGATCCTGACCGATGAGGAAGTGGAAGAACTCGGTCTCGAGCCCCCGACAAGGGAACCTACCAGGAGCGAACCCTGGAACCAGTGGAAGAGATACGGATATCACAGAGGAGGTGAGGGAGGGGCCGCAGTGTACCACGCGGAACACAACGGCATCTACGTATACGGCGGGGGTTACAGGACCCAACAGGGCCATAATGCCTATGATGATCTGTTCTTCTTCGATCTTTCCACCGAGAAATGGCGCGCCATAGAAAGATACTCCTCTCCCGGGGGAAGATATGCATTTTCCAGTGCCTATGATGAGGCAGGGGACAAGCTGTACATCTACGGAGGATTCTTCCAGGGTTCCGAGGCCAACGATCTCTGGGAGTTCAACTTCACCTCCATGCAGTGGAACAGACTCAACTCGGGGGTCTTTTCATCACCATCCGTAAGAAGGGTATGGGCCCCAATGGTGGTGGACCCATCCGGGAAAAAGCTGTATATCCACATGGGACAGGGTGACAGCACGGAGAACCACGACAACCTCACAGGTTTCTACAGTATCGATCTCGAGAACCCCACTCTCCAACCTTTATCCCTTAAGGATGGGACCGATCAGGGATTGATAGAAAGATATGCACATGATATGTGCATAGACCCTGACGAAAGGAAGATATATTTGTACGGTGGGTACAACAGAGTTCAGGGCTATCTGAACGAGATGTGGGTCTACAACATCAGAGATAACAATTGGGAAGCCGTTCCTCTTTTCCCCGAGATCCCATCGCTCTACGGCGCCAAGATGTTCTATAGACCAGCAGATGCTACGGTCAATCTATGGGGAGGAAGAATAGGTAGCTCCAATTACGAGAACACGATCCTCTGGACCTACAATACAGAATTGTCATCCTGGTCCAACACCACGTTCGCCGATCCACCGTCAGGTCGTCTCCTGTACCACAATCACTACTCCTCCGAAGCGGACAGGTTCGCGGTCTTTGCAGGGAGGTACTACGGTCAACCCAGCAGATACAGGGACATGAACTACCTGGACCTGTCCACCATGACCTGGACCCAGTTCGAGAATGAATATTTTCCGGGCTCAACCAGCAACGGTATATTCACATACAATAACGATCAGCAGAGACTTTATTACATCGGACCTTTGAGCAATACAGGATGGGGAGGGAACGGAACAGAATATGTCTATTACTGGGACCTGCAGGAAAAAGAATGGATCGGGCCCTACTACAACAACGGTGACGACCTTCCTCAATCCAGAAGCAATGCTGGGATATGCTACGATGAAGCCAACAATACCGTCTATCTCTATGGAGGAGGTTATACCACGGGTTGGGGATCAAACAGGGAATATCATGATCTTTCGGACATGTACAAGCTGGATCTGGATACATACGACTGGGAGCTGGTATTCGCGTCCGCGGGGCCCGGCGAACGCCAGGGATTCGACATGGAGTTCAACCCAAACGACGGGAATATCTACTTCTACGGCGGATACCAGCACCCCACAACAGCATCGGAGATAGAGATATACAACGACTTCTGGAAGTTCGATCCAGAGCTGAAAATATTCAGCCAGATGTCCCTGACAGGCACCACACCCAACGGAAGACGTGGGGCGGCGACCTGTATAGTCGAAGAGAGCAATATATTCTATCTCTATGGCGGAGAGGAGAACACATCCCCCAACCCCACCGAGAGAAGGGACCTATGGAAGTACGATTTCACTGCCGCGACCTGGACCAAATTGGGCCAGACATCCTCCACAAGGGTATCCGCCGAACTGGACTTCGATCCGCTTACCAAAGAACTTTACCTGACAGGCGGCGGCACCGACGACATCTACAGGTACAGGATACTGGAAAATGAGTGGTACCTCTGGTACCCTGTCCCGAATCCCGGAACGCTGAGCGGAGGACACGCAAGCATATTCATACCGGAGGACAGGGACCTCTGGGTCTTCGGAGGCGGGGCAAAAGACGGCATATGGAAAATTGGCATACCGCCCAGGATGGCGATCCAGACCGCCACCTTCGAGGACCCCGAAGACGGTAACAGCCTGGCATATGCCATGTACGAATCCTACACCTTCAGGTCCAGGATAAAAGTGGTGAACGGGCAGGAGGATATGGAAAGAATTACCTTCGAACTGCCGCACAGGAATGGTAACTTCAAGATCATCTACAACAGGACCCAGGATGAAGCAGGCAATGATCCCTGGACAGAGATAGACCCGGACGATTACGCCACCCAGACGTCCGATCCCACCATATCCTGGGACGGACTCTTCGCCACTTTCACCTTCAAGATAATGTTCCATTGGAACTGGTCTCATAAAGGCAACGCGGTGGACAGGATATTCAAGGTGACCGCTTACGGTAATGTGGTCGATGGTGACCAACTGATCGTTCGCGATTTCCTCAGGGTGAGGAATGATCTGGAATTCCACGGCGATCTATCCATATCCGGTGCGATACAAGGCGAACTGGAAAGCGGGGACTGGGTGCAGACGGGCGAGATGCTCTCTGTCACGGGACCGACGGTGGTCTACACCGGGACCACCGATGTGTATCCGCCGGAAGGCACCTACGACCTCAAGGTCTACTTCAACGGCGAGTTCAGAAAGGACCTCGAATTCCCTCCGGGCGAGCAGATAAATTTCACAATATCCGCTGAGAACAGAACCTTTGCGGAGGTCATGGATTATATCCTGAACATATCAGGCATAGATAAAGAGCCAGGTGAAGAGAGCGCAGTATCCTGGAAGCTCAACTTCGACGGCAAGGCACCAGGTGAACCCGAAGGTCTCATGGCCCATGCCGACTCCTTCGATGACCCCTCGATAAACTACGATAATGACAGGGATGTCTTCGTGAACTGGGCCCCCTCCGAGGAGACCGGGTCAGGGGTGATGACGTATTATTGGTCCTTTGAGGACAACGGCAGGACCAGGGACGGCACACCGATCAACAAAACACAGTTCGAACTGGAGCTTCCCTCCACCGGCATCAACACCATCTACGTATGGGCTGAGGACCAGGTTGGGAACATAGGGGACGCCGCCTCCACTTCGATCCTGATAGATGTGGAGGGCATAGAATTCACCGTGGTGAGCCCCGATCTCAATGGGACCATACCCTATACCACGATAGACATGGTCTTCAATATCACGGACATCGGCGGTTCCAACATAAACAACCAGATGGTAGAATACAGGTTTACCTACAATGGACAGGCGGACCAGATGTGGATCGGCTCCGATGCCTGGAAGGCCTATACCGATCTATGGGACCAGGAGAATTTCAGGATGTCGTATCAGTTCACAATAAGCATAGGAGTGGATACCCTCAAGCTCTCGGACTCCGATGAGAACTTCATACAGATCAGGGCAAAGGATGGTGCCGGTTCGACCTATACATCTCCGATATACAATATCAAGGTTGACACATCACTCAGATTCCCGGAGGTCACGCTTATCTCCCCCGAGGACGGGGCCACCTTCGATGACGCGGAGGACATCACCTTATCCTGGGAAGTGGATTTCTTCGATCCGCAGGATGTGGTCTACAATCTCTATATCTCAGATGTGAAAGAAAAGGTGCAAAACCAGGAAGGATCCATAAAGGAAGAGGTCTTGGATACGGAATACCAGCCGAACTGGTTGTATCTCGGAGAGTACTTCTGGACGGTGGTGCCGGTGGCAAAAGGTCAGTGGACCGGGACCTGCCTCAGCGGCATATGGTCTCTGGAGATCACCAACGAGGCGAACTTCGATTTCGATGTCACCGGAGATGAAGAGTCCCAGAAATATCAACAGGGGGCGGAGATCCCATTCGATTTTACCCTGACCAACAAGGGACAGCAGGGGGCGGCGATCACCCCGTCAGCCGATCTGAAGGGTGTTGCCAGGGTCACTGAATGGTATGGTAACGATATCGATACCGGTGACTACATATTGAAGCTGGGATCCTCCTTAGATGTCTATGCTACGGTGAAGATCCTTGACAATGCCCCCGTTGGCACCTACCATCTGGAGTTCTTCTTCCTCAGCGAGTACGGAGTGAACAGGTCCGTTAACGTGACGGTCGATATAATCGAGAGAGTTGACCAGGACGATGACGTCGGGGGCGATGAAGATGGTCAGATGGCCATCTACATAGCATTTGCCATAGTCGGGTTGATCGCCCTTATGATGATAATCGGTGCCCTCTACTTCATGGTGTTCAAGAAGAAGAAAAAGGGACCCGAAGCATTGGACAGGCACCTGGAGGAGCTGGACAAGGAGCTTGAAGAACCGCTCACCGAGAAGGACGAGTTCTCGGTAGCCCCCGCCCCCACAGGTCTCAGGTCCAAGGTGACAGGGGAAAGCGGCACAGGACCTGAATCCGAGGGCGAGGTCCCCAAAGAGGAGGGCGAGGTCCCCAAAGAGGAGAGCCAACCGGTGACACTGGCAGATGAAGGTGCCGAGGATGATTGGATGAACCTGGTGGCCAACGAGACCAAGGCTATCGAAGGCCAGTCCGACATCGAGGAGGACAAGGCAAAACATTCCGAGGGGAAATCTCTACAGGACATACTGGCAGAGATGAGCAGCGGCGTAGAGGATGAAGAACCGTGATCAGAATCATGTAGTACCTGGTCGGTTATTGCAGGCCATAGCATGTGGGATACTGCTTATGGGTTCCCGTGAATGTGATCTTCCGGTGGACCTAATAACCCATGTCATCCACAGAGGGGCCGATCACGGACAGTCCTTCCTTGTCGATATCTATGATATACTGCTTCATGGAATGCTGGTTCTGCCTCATTTTGACCACCTCGATATAGCGCTTCTTTCCTTCGAGGGTCCTCCTGATCCCCAGTTCTATAACACCGTCAGCGAGGAAGTTCTCGTCCTCCTTCATCATGTAGTTGGACTCCCTGGGGAGCTCCTTGAGTATCATCGAGGTCAGACCTGAGTCCCTGAGTAATTTGAAGAAGTAATATATCCTCTTCCTTAACAGGTAATCATTGTCCATCTTTGTAAGTGTGTAAAGTGCGTTCAGTGAATCAAGTGCGAATACGGTAAAGGATTCCCCCCTTTCCTCCCTCGTGGACATAATGAGTTTCTCTGTGAGTTCCAGAAAGTCGGTGTTCTCGGATTCTTCCCTGTACATCTCTCTGGTGCGGTTGTAGTCGGCAATGAATATACTGTCATTTGGTTTGACACCTATGGACTTCAGGTTCTTTAAGAGTGATTCCTTTGATTCCTCGATGGTGGCATAGAGTCCTATCTCACCCGGATGGTTGTCCAGATATTTGGACAACAGGCTGTAGGTGAAGGTTGATTTAAGTGTCCCGGTGTATCCTGATATCATGATATTCATGTTCTGATAGTTGTTCGTTCTGAATATCTTATCCAGACCTTTTATGGTGTTTTGGAACATTTCATATCCTCCTGGTGAAAGCTTTTACCTCTCAGACAGCTGAAACAAGGGATTTCTCTTTAATTAATATATCGTTCCGATTCCCGGAGATACCACTCTTCTTCCTGCCGGTTCAAAAGAAACAGAACCCGATCAAGAGTATTGGGTGCCTAACCTTTACCCCACCCCGTTTCCAGGCTTTCAAAGCATAAAGCCGATATTTAAGGAGCCGAACGACTGAAGTGAGAGTGCTCAAGACAACAACAGTTCATTACAATATCACTCGACCAATATGGATCGCAGTTCTCATCAATGAACTGGAACGATCCATATATGGCTTCGAGTTTCCTAAAGAAGAGACTCTTTCTTTATGTGGTGGAATTTCGTTTTGGGTTTTACCAGAAGAGAGATATACGATCATACAGATATCTTATCTGGAGTGATATCGTTAGAACATTGATCATAGCTTTCGGTCTATTTATGAATACATACAGAGTGATCAGATATTAAAGATACCAGGCGGGAAAAAGGAAGGATTGCTTATGCGCATAGGAATCGGGATGATACTGGCCGGCCTCACTTTCATATTGGTAAGTGGAGGTTTCGGATCTTTTTACGAGGACGAAAACAACGGCGCCAATGCCCGCGGGATCCCGGAGAAGCTGATCCCGGATGAACAGGGCCGCACACCGGATCACGGAAACCATTTCACGGAGAACCTGGGCCAATGGAATGAGGAGATACTCTTTGTTGGCGAGACCTCCTTCGGAAGGATCGGTCTTGCCGTGGACATGGTATATCTTGATATTCAAAACAGGGTCGGACAGGTTTTTCTTGCCGCGGCAGATCCGTATCGGGTGTCTTCTTTTGGACCTTCGGTCGATGAAGGCTGCCGTGAGGGACACGTGCTACGGTATCGATTCGGCAACGACCATCATCTTGTTCCGAAAGGTGTCGACCCTCTCCCCCATACCACCAACTACTTCCTGGGGAACGATCCCGACAGATGGGTGACCCATGCGGCAAGCTATCGTGAGGTGGTATACGAAAATGTCTGGGAGGGGATCGATATCAAATATCACTTTGCAGGAGATGACCTGAAATACGACATCATACTCCAACCGGGAGCATCCCCCCGGGATATACGGATAGGAATAGAAGGACATGAAGGATTAGGCATAGATGAAGGGGGTTTTCTCAGGATAGATATCGATGGAGGGATGGCCATGGACAGGGATCTTGATGTTTTCTACATGGACGATCCCGATGACAAGGTCCGATCAAGTTTCCATCTCATATCCCATGACGAATACGGATTTGACATTGTCGACCTTCAGCATGACAGAGTTCTGGTTATCGATCCTTTGATAACTTCCACTTACTTTGGCACCTCGGAAAGAGAATGGGGAATGGCGGTTGAGATCGACAACAAAGGGGACGTTATCTTAGGAGGCAGCACCAACTCGGAGGAGTTTTCCACAACTACCGGCGCCTACCAAACATCTTACGGAGGAAGCTATGGAGATTATTTCGTTTCCAAATTCAATGACGACTGCTCGAGTCTTATCTTTTCCACGTATATCGGCGGGTCCGGTATGGAGGGTTACGGTTTATATTCATGTTATCTGGACATCGTTGAAGATGGCATTCTCATGACCGGAGCAACGGGATCTGACGACTTTCCCACAACGGAAGGCTGTTTTCAAAGCTCGATCAAGGGTCAGCGCGATGGTTTTTTCCTGAAATTGAGCCTTGACGGCACATCCTTGAGTTTCTCATCCTATCTCGGAGGAAGCAGCCAATATGACACACCCGACGGCATTGCCGAATCCTCCGACGGGGGGTTTTTTGTTTATGGGCTGACCGGATCGGATGATTTTCCCACCACGGAAGGTGTGATAATGGAGTCACCCCTCGGAGGATACTACACCGGTTTCATCTCCAAATTCAATGGGGCAGGCAACACATTGACCTTTTCCACTTACATTGGTGGTTCGGGATGGTATGACTATGTACGCGATCTTGCAGAGGATGAAAACGGTGAGATCATCATCACCGGTTACACGTATTCATCCGATTTTCCCACCACGGAAGGGGCCTACAACCGAACCATGGAAGGTTACTACAGCTGCTACGTAAGCAGACTGAAGGACGACGCCTCGGATGTGATCGCTTCCACGTTCCTTGGAGGTGGCAGTTATGACCAATCAGTAACCATGGTCTTGAAAGACGGGGGAAATATTGTGATAGCGGGTGAAACGAGATCCGGCGATTTTCCGGTTACCGAAAATGCATTCGGGAAAGAGTTCGCCGGGTCCGCGATGGGGTTCGTTGCAGAACTCAAATCCGACCTATCCGATATCGTGGCATCGACATTCATAGGAGGAAGTTCGACAGATACCGTCAAACGGTTGAACCTGGATTCCTTCGGGAATCTAATCGTTTCAGGAGAAACATCATCAAGCGACCTAAATACCACCCATGATGCCTATCAGATAATTTATAACGGAGGAAAGGATTTTTTCATCTCCATCATGAGCGGTGATCTTGACCAGCAAACGTACTGTACTTATGTCGGAGGTTCAGGAAACGATACCATGGAGGATTCGGCGATGGACCCCCTGGGAACGATACTCTTCACCGGAACAACCACCTCCACCGATTTTCCGGTTCTGACCGATGCATACCAAAAGAACCTAAGCGGAACCAATAACGCAGTCATCATTGCATTGAGCATCAACCCATGGCTGGAGCCACTCGCTGTTCAGGAGGTCAGGGCATACAGCGATCCCGCATATTCGATCCCTGTCGATCGCCTAGACCGAGGGGACCGGGTCTTTGTGGAACTGAGTGGGATCGACGCCAATACCTCCCTGAGAAGCGGAGCAAGGGTGAACATCACCTACCAAAGCGGGGACTTCCCGATCAAACATATCACACTCCTGGAAACAGGTAATGATACAGGTGTTCACCGTGGCGTCTTCCAGATTCCCATAAAGGCTTCATATCTGGATGTGATCGATATCGTATCATGGAAGGATCCCAGCAGGATTTCTTCGATCACCGTGGACAAGCCTTTCAGACCTACGGATGTTAGTTCTCTGACCCTGTTCTCCGACGGGGATTATTCTACAGAATTCGACAAGTTCGATCTTGGTGATAAGGTTTTTATAAGGATAGTGGGGACCGATGCAAGTCCGATCTCGGCAGACCATGCTTTCGCCATGGTCACCAGTGACAGGAACCTGACCTGGAAGGAACTGTTGATATTGAACGAAACAGGGACCAACTCGGGCGATTACAGGGGGACCTTCACCATCCCCCAACGCATGTCCTACTTCGAGAACCTCACCATCACCTCCGTCCGTAACCCCGGTGTCAGCGATGAACTGATGGTCCATGACCCCCAGCAGATCAGACCCCTTGAGGATGAAACTACTGCAGTGGAGGACGAGGAATACAGGGTCCGCTACTGGAACTTTGGTTACAACCCAGCCTCCTGGACCATGAATACGGATGCTCTCTGGCTTTACTGGGACAATGACCTGACCGAACTATACGGAACACCGAACAACAACCATGTGGGATTATGGAATGTGTGGCTGAATATTTCAGATGGAAAGGGTAATTCGGACCACCACGATTTCCAGATCGAGGTGTTGAACACACCCCCGAATATAACAACCGAACCTGTCACGGAAGCATGGGAGGACAAGGAATACTACGTGGACTTCAACTGCACCGATGATGGACAGGGTGAAATGACCTGGACGTTCATAGGCCCGAGAGAATGGTTGACCATCAAGCAGGGTACCGGTGAACTGTCGGGTACGCCTAGACAGCAACACATAGGCAATCACAATGTCTCTGTGATCGTGACCGACGACCACGGAGGGGATAATTCATTGGATTTTCAAATAACAGTATTCGATGTGAACAAAAGACCCATTATCCAGACCATCGATAAAACCACCGGTATCGAGGGTGAGAGGTATTATAACAGATATGAAGCGATAGACCCCGATGGAGATGAAGCACTCATATGGGAACTTTATACGGATGCAGGTTTTCTTACAATGGAGAACGAGACCGGGATCCTCTCCGGTACACCGGGTCCCCTGGATGTGGGGCAGTTCAATGTTAACGTTACGGTCAAGGATTCGCTCGGAGCTTTCGATTCCCATCTGTTCCTCCTAACGGTCGAGGATGTCAACTCCAGACCGGTCTGGGTAGACGTTCCTGAGGATACAAGCATTGATCACGGGGACATCTACAGCTTTTATGTCGAGGCGGATGATTATGATTCCGGAGATGTAATAGAATTCTCCGTCACCACAACCCCCTCCTCTGACCTGGAGATAGATGCCAGGAGCGGGGAGATCGAATGGACCGCCAGTGCCGTTGGGTTAGAAGACAATGACATGGTGCTTGAGGTCACCATAAAGGCCAGCGACGGCGAGTTCTTCATAGTACACGATTTCCAGATAGAGGTCATACCCACATTATCACCTTCCGTCACCATGACCGGCCCCGCTGAAGGGGAGAGAACCCCTTCCACCGGAACCACACTTTCCTGGTCAGGTTCAGATCCCGAAAATGACCATATTGTATATGATGTATACGTACATGATTCCAAATCCTTCGTTCAGAGCAAAAGGGAAGAGGCCATGTATAGCGAGCATCTCGATGCGGAGACCATAACCGTTACGGAACTGGAATGGGGGCGGGTATATTATTGGACAGTGATACCTTTCGACCATTGTACATTCGGGATCTGTGAGGATGGAATAATGACCTTCAAGGTCAATAATCCACCCATCATCAGCAAGATACCGGATCAGGAGGTGGAAACCGGCAGGGAATTCACCTATAAAGTTCGAGTTGCCGACGAAGATCAGGAAGACATGACACATCTCATGTATTCGATAGAGGATGCACCCGATGGTGTGACCATATCGAAAGACGATGGTAAGATCATATGGAAACCCCGTGACAACCAGGCTGGAAACCACATGATAACCATATCGGTCTACGACGGCATAGAGAAAACCACTGATGATTTCAGTATCAGAGTGATCGAGGGTGAAGACGAGGGAGGAACCTCGATGCTCCTTACAATCGGCGTGGCCATAATGATAGTCTTGTTCATAGTCATCATTCTCCTGCAGATCATCATATTGAAGAAGAAAGGCAGGGTTGTAGAAAGATCCGAAGAGGATAAGAGGGATGTTACCAAAAAGATCAAAGAAACTGTGAAGAAGGCCGCTGACGATATGGAAAAGATAGAAGATACCCCGGAAGAGGGGCTATCCGAAGAGGAGATATCCCCGGAGAACCCAGTTGAGGAAAAGAACAGAGATGACAGGCACAGGAATGGCGATCGAACGGTCGATGAAACGAAGGACATCCCTGAAGAACCAGCCGAAGATACATCGATTGAGCCGGTCCAAGGGGACACCGAACATGCCAGGGGAGACGATCCGAGCGGCCCGGACCCCGTATGAGGATCAAGGATCTGAAGGAACAAGACCCACTTGTTTGCTCTTTATCTACCGGTTCTGTTATAGATATTTGTTTTTGAGTAAAGGTCCGTGATCATTAGGATACTGCTTTCGAAGATCGATTTTTTGGAGAGGCGGAGCACTTGACCATGATGGTTTAATATGCAAAAACTCCATCGGGAGGACGTGGATACCAGATCGAAAATAGAATTGAGCGTTGCCGCCCTCTACGTTTCCATCATCGCCTTCCTGGTCCTGGGCTGTCTCCTTCGACCGGATATATTCTGGGATGGGGTCGTCTGGAAGTATTTCTGGGGACCCATAGAGTCCGATGCCGGCTTGACCACGGAATCCACTTCGGATTACAACTGGGTGGATACGCTTACCTACGGGATCACCCTGGCCCTTTCGGCTTACTTCATTCATCGTCTGTTCGTGAAACTGGACCTCCGGGTTGGGACCAGGTTCTTCCTGGCACTCTCTCCGGTGATCCTGATCGGCCCCTCAGCAAGGGTCCTTGAGGATATGGAGCTGTTCGAGCAGCCCCTGGAATATCTTTTCATCTCCCCGATAATATACATTTTCTTGGGTGTGCTTACGCTTGCAACCATCCTTGCCGCAAGAGCCATAGAGAGGTCGAAGAATGACAACGACCGTGCTTCATGGCTCTTCCTGATGATTCCCGGCCTCACGGTCTCTCTATTCGTTTCTGCGTTCCCGCAACAGCTCCAAGGTGATATCTCGATCATTCCCATACTCCTTATCACCCTTGGGGCCGCGTTCGTACACCGCAGGGTCAACAGTGGTTACGGATGGGAGGGCATGGTGGGGACCTTCTGGGCCCAGATAATGCTATTCGTGGTCTACATGTATGTCCTTTGGGGATCCAAGGGAGAATGGTACGAGGGATATGTGACGGAGAACGGAACACCGGACACAGCACTTGCGGGGGGAGTCGGGGTGATCGTTCTGGTCCTGCTTTTTACCTTGGCCACCTATTTCCTGCTCAAAATATCATCGAAGAAATGGTCCTCTCTGGGAGCGGTCCTAGTTCCCGTTAACATCATGATAATCGGGGGACACATGCTGGATGCATCCGCCACGTTCGTGGGAATTGATTTCTACGGTTACACGGAAAAACATGTGTTACCCGAGATGCTGATGAGATGGCTTTCTTCCACGGGTTTCCCATATCCGGGAATGGTGATGTATCCGCTCAAGCTGGCATTCCTCATCCCGGCGCTGTACTTCATCGACGTGAGGATGGAAAAAGGACCGGAGGAGACACCACACCTTGTTGCACTGGTGAAATTGGCGGTGCTGGTGCTTGGTTTCGCACCGGGGGCCAGGGACATAATAAGATTGTCCCTTGGTGTGTAGGTGAACCGGATACAACGGATCGAAGAGGTGGAGGATTCTCTTCAATATGATCCAAAAGCAAGATGACAAAAGCAAGATGACGAAAAAAGGATAAGAGCGTGGCGGCGCCACGCTCTTGGTGACAGCTTAACAGAAATGGTGATGAGATGTTAGGCTGTCACGAGACGGATGGAACTACAAATAATGATGCATACCCCTTTTATTAAAGGTATTTTGCACATGTGCATTTGGCTCAGGAAGCGGACAGTACTTTGATGAAAGCCTCACCGAACCGTTCCATCCTTCCCTGTCCGATCCCCGGTACTTCCTGGAGTTCCTCCTGTCTTTCCACACCCCTGTTCACCATCTCCACCAGGCTCAGATTGGATGCCACGCAGTAAGGGGGCAGACCTTCATCCCTTGCCAGTCTGTTCCTTTCCTCCCTGAGATCTTCGTACTTCTCGGGATCAACGGGAACGGGTATGTTCTTGGAAGGCAGTGGCCACGGGATCTGCGCAGGGACCAGTTTGTTGGACCTGATGGCCTTGGTGCCCTTCTTTGTCACGAGCAGCCTGGGAAAATCCGGGTTCTGAATCTCCAGATGGGAGAGCCTTATCAGAGACTCTATGAAATCCAATATCTGATCCTCGTCCAGGAGTCCGAGCCTTCCGAAATGGTCCAGCAGTTCCGGGTTTTCGGTTATTACGATCCCCGGGTCCTTTCCTCTGAGTACCCTTGTCAGCTTTACCCTTCCGAGCCCTTCGGGAAAAAGGGCGACCGCACCGAGTATTATCCGGGATACGGTATCTTCAAAATCCTTCTCTATCACGTAATCAAGGAGCTCTTCGTCTCCTACCGCTGTTAAGCTCATTTCATTTCCTCCGTTCTTTTTTGTTGCTTTATCCCCCTGAACGGTCGAGGGACAATGAACCGGACGGACCAGGGAATATATAACGTGATCATCCGGTGGAGCAAAAATAACCAGAGAGAACACAACACATCACACAGAGTGTGATGCTCAATCGGAAGTATTCCTCGATAATATGAGTTCCTCGATCTTCCATACCAGAAGAAGCGTCAGGAAAAGGCCCCCCATTATCGGTAAGGCCCATATCCAGCTCAGATAGGATACCAGGGTCATGATGAACCCGGCGATCACCACGCCTATGAAGATGGCAAGGAACGATCTGAACCTGTCGAGCTTTAACAGGTAGGCAGCCAGTGTCCCGGTCCAGGCACCGGTCACGGGAAATGGCACGGCAACGAAGAAGATCAACCCGATATCACCCCAGACCTGGACCTTGCGTTCCCCTTTGATCCTGGTCCTCCTGAACAGTCCATCGAAGAATATCTCGAAGGGGCGCCATCTTCTGAGGAACCTCTCCACCCTTCCAAAGAACATCATCAAAAAGGGCACAGGAAGTAGATTGCCTATCACGGAGAGGACCATCGCCACACCCCAGGAAAGGCCGAAAACATTTATCGCCGCAGGCAGCGCCCCCCTCAGCTCGATGACAGGGAGCATTGAAATAGCGATGGTGGAGAGCCATTTCCCCCACCAGGGGAGACCGTCAAGGGCCTCCATCAAAGGTTCGGCGATGCTCATTGGGAACTACTCCTCGAACAATCTTTCCGTCATCCATTTTGGGTCGAACTTGATGAGGTCATCATAATCCTGTCCAGTTCCGATGAAGAGAATGGGTTTACCGATGGTGAAGGCAATGGAGAGGGCGGCCCCTCCCTTTGCGTCGGCGTCGATCTTTGTGAGTATCACACCGTCGACCCCCACTGCCTCATCGAATTTCTGTGCCTGGATCACTGCATCATTACCTGCAAGCGAATCACCGACGAAAAGCTTGAGATGAGGGTTGGCAACCCTGTTTATCTTCTTCATCTCGTCCATGAGATTTATATTGGTCTGCATCCTGCCGGCGGTATCCAGCAGGATCACGTCCTTCTTTCGGGCCTTTGCATGCTCAATTGCATCGTATGCAACTGCTGCAGGGTCGGAACCCGCCTTGTGTTTGATGATCTTCAGAGATAGATTGTCCGCATGTTTGGAGAGCTGCTCGATGGCCCCGGCCCTGAAGGTGTCACCTGCTGCAAGTACACAGGTCTTTCCCCTCTCTTTTAGCCTATGGGCTATCCTTGCTATGGCCGTGGTCTTTCCCGTTCCGTTCACGCCAACGAACATGACCACAACCGGTTTCTCGGCCTTATCGATGAACTCGTCGAAATCCAGGGTCTTTGTCTGCAGTACCTTTTCGATGGAGCTCCTGAGCGCATTCTCTATCAATCGGTCGAAGTCCGTCTTCCGGTCCACCTTGACCCCGCTGAGCTCATTTATTATGTACTCCTTTATCCTCTCCACCACCGGTTGTGCAACATCAGATTCCATGAGGGCCATCTCGAGGTCGAACATAACCTCCTCAAGCTTGCTCTCGGATATCTTCTTGGAGAAGAGACCTCCCTTATCTTCAAGCAGGGGACCCCTTCCCTTAAGCAATGAATCTCCTTTTAGTCCCGAGGCCTCTATCGAATCGTTCAGTGACATCTCCCGTTCCTCGAAACGCGGGCCGTCATCCTGTGCGATCTTCATCTTCTTCTTGAAGAACTTGCTCTGTTTCTTCGGTCTTTCTTTTTTGGGTGGAGGAGGTCCCTCATCCTTCTCTATCTCTTCCTTGGCCTTCTTCTTGAATATGTTCAGTTTCTTCTTAAGGCTCTTGAACATGGAGGGTCACTCTCCTCAGAAGGTCTGTTCCGGACCTTCCCCGGAACCCATCTGGTTCTGGTACATCTGCTGGGTCTGTTTTGATACGTCATCATACCTGTCCATCAGTTCCTTTATGCGCTCATCGATGGTCCCCACGGAATCGCGGACCCTGTTGCTTCTCTCCTCTATCCTCTTCAGTGCAGGGGCAATCTCCATCTCCATCATCACACCCCTGCCCTGGTCCACGATCGGGTGCGGCTCGGTTTCGATCTTTGCCTTGAGATAGACCATGCCCCCGATGGGCAGCATGATGTTGCTCTCCGGGCCCTCCTTCAGCTTTTCGAGCACTTCCACTGCTTTCTTGTAATCATCGATAACAGCTTCCAGGGATTCCTTCTGCATGTTGAGGGAGCCAACAGCTGATTTGATCTGTTCCATCTGGGCAAGGCCCATCTCCATTTCCCGGGACATACCGGAAGAGCTGTCCTCTGACATCTTCTTCACCTTCAAGTTCTATGATGCGATCATCCATAACTGGGGGATCATCGACCATTAGGAGGGTCTTGTTCTTAAAAGGTTCGTTCAACGTAAAACCTCATCAGAACAAGAGGGGCCGGGTGAAGGAAGTAAGCCTCCTTCTGTTGTTCCCGCAGCATTACAATGCGGGATCGGCGACATCTACCTTCGCACCCTACCTTCCGATCCCAAGACGGGTCTGCTCGGACATTTGGGCTTGCTCCACGGAGGGGTGGCCGTTTCATCCTCTTCCTGCCGACGTCCGGACCTGGTCCATCATCCCATAAGGCAGGGCGGTGTCGTTTCTGCTCCATTGCCGACGCTCTCGCGCCCCCGGCTTGCACCGGGCTCCGATGTCTTGAGGAGGGAGGACTTTCCCCAGCGGTCATCCGGGACCACCGTCGGTCGCCCACCTTCTCCCGACCGGCTGGTAGTTGGAGTTATCATATTTAAATCATTCTGGACAATGCATGAACGATCCATTATAGGGTCTGCAGTGCAGTGACAAGATCGTTTATCTGGAACGGTTTGCAGAGGAATTTAATTGCACCATATTCGAGAGCTTTGTCCCTTACGGATGAATCAGCAGAGGCGAAGATGACCTTGACATCAGGGTCGAGTTCCATGATCTGGACCATGGTCTCCAAACCATCCTGGTTGGGCATTCGCTGGTCCATTATTATTACATCGGGTTTTCCATCCATCTCATTGTAGACCCGTACTGCTTCATCTCCGTCATATGCTTCCCCGACTATATTGAAACCTGTGAACTCCAGTATGTCCCTGTAAAGCTGGTGTATGAAAGGCTCATCATCAACGATCAAAACGTCGGTCACGGCTCAGCCTCCCTTAAGGTCACTATGAATTCACCGGTGATGCTGCTTGCCTCTTCGGGAGTGAGGAAAACCACGCTCCCCCCGAACCTTTCAGCTATCGAACTGCATAGAAGGAGTTTGCCTCTTCCGGTGTGTGATCCTGTTCCTGTTGAGAACAAGTGTCTTTTCTCTTCTTCCATCAAGGGCTGCATGTTTCCAGACACTGAGACCTTGAGGTATCCTTTTGTTTTTTCCAACTTTTTTATCTTAATTATCGTGCTGGGGCCTGAAGATCTCTTGACCATGAAATCCATGATATAGAGGAACAGATCCACGAGCAGTAAATTTCCCATCACCAGTTCCTCCTTATCGAAACCTTCGCATTGGAGGTCGATCTCAGGGGCCCTGTTCAAAGTGATAAGGCGCTCTTTTGCTCCATTGATGATCTCATTGATCCTTATCGTCACATCCTCATCGGGTTCGATCGCTCCGGTCTCGATGCTCATAATGAGCTGGGAGGACATTCTGACATAGCTGAGGGTTTCTTCAAGGAACCTTCTCTGGGTCTCGGAGGTATCGGGCATCATGGTCATGAGTTCCAGGTAGCCGCAAACACCCTGGTTCAGATTCTTTATATCATGGGTCAATATGTCCATATAGAACCTGGCGTCATTTTTCTTCTTAACCTTATCTTGCTCTTTCAAATGATCCACCTAATCGAGGATGACAGATGGACGGCCCTTGGGACCCGTTCATCACCACGCTTTATAGAGTAGACACTTCTTAAAATGTATCCCTGTCATTTTCCTTTTTGATAATGCACCAGGATACACCATCAGGACAGGGAGCCATACCATTCCTCGATCTCACCCAGGAACCTAAGTATCGTTCTATGTAACTGGTGCTTCTGGACCTTGAACCTGGAAGCGCTTTTATGCAGATATTCCTGGGGTCTGGTGATATCCAGAGAAGGGAGCGAAGATCGTTGCAGTTCCTCCGGTCCCGGCCTTCCATCGGAACTCCAATCGATCATCACTTTGAAGGCCGGGCTCTCCTGGACCTCTTCCTTCAATCTTTCAGCGAACTCTTTTCTTCTTTGTTCGTCCATCTTCTTGGATTTGGACCTGAACTTCCTCAGCTTTTTCCATACAGAGAATATATCATCGGACAACTCCACCAGTTCCTCGGGGTCGTCCAGGCCCAGGACCGCCATTATCCCTGAAAGGTCAGAGATGTCCCGGACGTACATCTCCTTGGCACGGGCTCCGGCAACGTACTCCAGTCTGATGATGCCATCCTGGATCTTCTTGGTCCCGATGAGAGTTATCCTCTTAGCCTCGGATGTGTTCTTCAAATGGGTCCCGCCACATGCTTCGGTGTCCAGGCCCTCTATCGAGACCACCCTCAGCTCTTCCCCTGGAACGGCGCCCCCCTGATACAGCCTGAAACCGTAGAGCCTCTCCGCTTCATCCCTGGGAAGGATCATGGACTTCACATCCAGTGAGCTTTGGATCACCTCATTGGCCCCTCTTTCGATCATCTCCAGCTGATCTTTGTCGAGCGTCTCGTAATGGGTTATGTCCAGACGGCCCTTTTCTTCTGTCTTCTCCGCGCCAGCCTGCCAGATATGATCTCCCAGGACCTTCCTGGAGATACCGTTGATGATATGAGTGGAAGTGTGATGCTGGGCAAGCTGACGTCTTCTCTCCTCGTCGATGTGTCCGCGAAGAACGAAACCCGGCCGGACCTTATCCGTATCGCCCTTTACCCTATGTACGATCAGATTATCCTGTTTGAAGACATCCAGTACCTTCAGTTCTGCCGGACCCGTGAAATACCCCACATCATGAAGCTGTCCTCCCGAAGTTGGATAGAAAGCTGTTCGGTCCAGTACAACATTATCATCAATTACCTCCAGAATAACCCCCTGGAAATCAAGGTTCAGATAATCATCGAAATAAAGTACTTCGGTTGCTGGATGGTTTCCGAAGGGAATCCGGTATTCCTTCTTGGTCCTTGCCCTCTCCTCGGTGTCCTCGTGCAGGTCCGCCACCCTTTTGTAGAAATCGGAAGGCACCTCTATATCCAGACCCGATGAGACGAGCAGGTCGGGCGTTATACCTTGACTGTCGTAGAGTCTGAGCAGGTCCTTTATACCTACCGTCTTGCCCTTTTTTTCCTTCTTCTTCAATCTCTCCACCGTGGAGAGCGCTTTTTTCTTGTTTGCTTTGAACTTGCCTAGTTCATGGTCCAGTATCTCTCTTACCTCTGTGATGGAGCCTATCATCTCGGGAAACTGAGGCTTCAGATATTCAGCATGCCACTGCGCCACATCTCCCATGTCGATATCCCATCCGTACCTCTCAATGAAATCCTGTGCCCTTCTGAATATCAATCTGAGATTGTATCCCCCGCCGGAGTTTGAGGGGAGCCCCCCATCGGAAAGTGCGAAAAGGAGCGCCCTGGAATGGTCGGCTATGGAATAGAGACCTGCATGGACCATTACGGAGGATCTGAGCTCCTTGACATCTGCTCCCACCTTCCTTGCGATATCCATCCATACATGGTCGATGTGGGAGACCTCATCCATGTTCAGAAGTGCCGAATACGGAAGGAAACGGTTCAGCAGCTCCTTCTCGGACCCTATCTCGGAGAGGGCAGCGATCTTGAACAGCTTCTCCATCACCGTGGGAAAATTTGGTTCGTAGGCCGTGGGCGTACCGTGTGAGAACCAGGCAGGCCTCTCCTGACCCATCCCCATATCGAGCACACGTATGTCGAGACCCTTGAGGGAATCTCCCTCCCTTTCGTACATTGTGTAAACCTGATTACCGATCTCCAGTCCCTTGGAGAAGAACTCGAGCGAGCATCCGAAGTTGCCTCCGCCTGCCCAGGCATCCTCATGGTAGACAATATCTGTCAAAGGGATGCCCATTCCTTCCACCAGCCAGGCGTGGATGTCATCGAAGTACTTCGGCTGGTCGTATCTTTCCTCGGGAACGAATGCATGCTGCCCGATCATGATAAAACCAGTGTTATGTCTTCCCGTGATACCCACATTGTCCACATCGTTGAACCTGAGGCAGGTCTGGGGGACCACGAGCGGATTAGCAGGCGGGCTCACTGCTCCTCTTACCACATAGGGTTGAAAATCCGTTATGGAGGCAAGGGTGAACTCGGAGGTGGGATTCCATCGGGATATGGAGGGATAACGTGCTATAGGTGTATATCCCCTTCTTTCAAAGAGTTCGGAGAACCTCTTCCAGACCCCTATGAAGTCCATCCTGTGGGTGCAGTTCTTCTCCCCGATGAAGGAATATCCCCCCTCGCAGGCAGGTTCACCGCAGACATTCCTCTCCGGATCGGCGCTCCAATAGTAGGTACCGCATTTTGGACACTTTCTTCTCTTCAGCCCTATCTCCTTCATTTTCTGTGTAGGAAAGAAACTGTCGGGGTCCTTTCCGGCCTCTTCCTTCACCATCCGTTTCATTTCCTTCTCGGAAAGCAATATCATCCCTCTCCGTCATGGCTGTATACGAACCTCTTCCGCTTGTCGGGCCACCAGGTCGAAAGTCTGTCCAGAAGCTCCAGTGACCTGAGCGCGGCCACGGGATCGTAGAGGACCCCGACGATATATTTCTTATCGTGATTTATCTTCAGGGGTGACACGTCCCCGGTGTATATGACCAGTTCATCTTCCATTTCCACTAGCACCGACTGGTGCCCCGGTGTGTGCCCTGGTGTCGGAATGACCGTGACCCCGGGAGCCACTTCGGTCTCCCCTACTACCGGCGAGAACCTCGTTTTGGACAGGTTCGGCTGGAAATAACCCCCCTTCTGGAACCTGTCGGGGGAGGCGGCATAACGGACCTCCTCTTCCTGAGCGATGAACCTCGCGCTCCGGAACAGGTTATTATATCCCGTATGGTCAAAATGAAGATGGGTATTGATCACCATTGTTATATCTTCAGGGAAGACACCGATGTCCTTCAGGGAGGAGGGGAGGTCACGATCCTTCTCCACCTCGTATATGCCAGATAGCTTCTCGGGAAGCTCACCTATGCCAGTATCGACGATGATGCGCTCGTCGCCTGTCTCTATGTAAAGCGGTTTCAGTTCCGCCTTGATCTTTCTGCCGTAATACTTCATTACTCCGTAGACCAGCATTCCGCCGTCTATTCGAAAGCTCCCATCGGAAAGGACCTCAACTCTATCGGCTGTCCCAATATCTTCTGACATTTGATCACTCCTTACCGGGAAAGAACGACTCCATACATTCTTTGGGCGGCAGTCTCAACCTCTTAAGTCCGATCTCCGCCAGCTGCGTTATTGGGTCGTACATCTGTGAAAAAGGAGGGTTGTAGCAGAGTTCGGTGTCCAGGAGGTCGTACAGCGTCATGTTTCCGTGGATCGCCAGGGCAAATATGTTCATCCTCCACCCGGCTCCCTCCTCGCCAACGGCCTGGGCTCCGAGTATCCTACCGCAGCTCTTGTCCACCACCACACGGAGATGCAAGGTGTGGCAACCGGGCATGTAATGCGGTTTTGTCTCTCCCTTGGTCGATATTCCCATGGCATCGTAACCAAGCTCCTTGGCCGTTTCCAGATTATAACCCGTTGCAGCTATCTCAAGGTCATCTATCACGGTAAGGAATGTATTGATCGCACCGGGATACCCGGTGTTCCCGCCGGCCGCATTGGTACCGGCGGTCATTCCCTGCCTGAAAGCGGACGTGGCCAGCTGCATGGTGGTTGGTGTGCGGTCCAACCTGGAATAGGTGGTTACCAGGTCTCCCGTGGCGTATATATCCTCGACGGTGGTCTCCATCCTGTTGTTCACGATGACCGTTCCCCTGTCCACCCTGCAGCCTGCGGTCTCAGCAAGTCTTGTATCGGCCCTCATTCCGACCGCCATGACCACCAGATCACAGCGGATCTCCTCCCCGGCAATGGTCACCGATTCCACTTTATCGGTCCCGTTTATACTGTCGATCCCCTTTCCAAAGGTGACCCTCATACCCAGGGACTCCAGCTTTTCCAAGATGCGCTTCCCCATGACCGGGTCCAGGTTCCTGGGAAGGGGGGAAGGGGTCCTCTTGGTCATGGTCACCTCATGACCGCGCTCCACGAGGGCGACGGCAACCTCTAGCCCGATAGCCCCGCCGCCTACAACCACTGATCTCTTTTTCTCGGGTCCCTTGACCTCTTCGAGCAGCCGGGAAGCATTGTCGATATCACTAACGAAATGTATGCCCTTTCCCCGCAACTCCTGCGCACCAGGTATCGGCAGATTGACCGGGTTGGTTCCGTTGGCCAATATCAGGGAATCATAGTCCAGGACCTTCTTCTCGCCGGTCCCAAGGTCCTTGACCGTCACCTTCTTCGCTTCCGGATCAATGTCCAGAGCCTCGTGCTCGAGCAGCTTGTCCAGCCTCCCCTTCACATCGGGAACCGTATGTTTCAGCTCCTCGAAGCTTTCCACCTTCCCTTCCAGTACGAAGGGGAGACCGCAGGGAGAAAACTGATCATGGTCCCTTTTCTCGATGATGGTAACGTGACACTTCCTGTCCGTGTTCAGTGCTGACCTGGAGACATATAGACCGCTTGCCCCAAGCCCTATGACGATGATCTCCCTCTGACGTTCTTCGGGCATGGTAAGAGCTCCTGTACAATGTTGAAAGTAGACCACAATGGATCATTATTTATTAAACCATTGAGCCTGGCGCGAACCGATGGTTAAGGGACCGCTCACTCATCATCCGGGAACTGGTTCCAGTTGAGTATGAGTTCCTTGGCTGCCCGGACCTCGTCAACCCTGGCGACAGTTGCATTGCTGGGCGCAGAGCGGAACTCATCCTCGGTTGCATCGGCGATCTCGATGAGTGCACGGGAGAACTTCTCCAGCTCCTCCCATGTCTCGCTCTCGGTGGGTTCTATCATCAACGCTTCATCCACTATAAGAGGAAAGTAGTTGGTAGGGGGGTGGAGCCCTCTGTCAACCAGCAGCTTGGAGACATCCTTGGCAGAACCTCCGTGCTCCTTCAGGAAGGATGCGGAGGCAACGAACTCGTGCTTGGTCCTGTCATCTTTGTTCCTGAAAGGAACAGGATATACATCCTGTATCCTGCTCCTTACGTAGGATGCATTCAGAACAGCCAGCTCCGACGCTCTCTTCAGGCCGTTTCCCCCCATGATCTTTATGAACGCCCATGCCCTGATGAGGACTCCCACATTGCCTATGTATCCCTTGACCTTTCCTATGGAATTCTCCCTTTGGTGGTCCAGCTTGTAGAGACCGTTCTCCTTGACAACGAGAGGTACAGGCAGGAACTTCTCCAGTTCCTTGCATACAGCCACCGGGCCCGAACCCGGACCTCCGCCTCCGTGCGGTGTGGAGAAGGTCTTGTGCAGGTTGTAATGCATTATGTCGAAGCCCATGTCCCCGGGTCTCGCCTTGCCCATCAAGGCGTTCAAGTTGGCACCATCGTAATACAAAAGGGCCCCTGCATCATGACATGCCTGCTGGATCCCGCAGATGTTCTTTTCGAATATCCCCAATGTGGAAGGGTTGGTTATCATGAACGCGGCCGTTCTCTCGGAGAGCGCGTCCTTCAGGGCATTTAATTCTACGGTCCCATCCTCGTCAGAACGGATCTCTATTACCTTGAAACCCGCCATGACAGCAGAGGCAGGATTGGTGCCGTGGGCGGAATCCGGTATGATCACCTCGTCCCTGTTCATATCCCCTCTGGATTCATGATATTTCCTTGTTATCAGAAGGCCTGTGAACTCCCCCGCCGCTCCGGCTGCAGGCTGGAGTGTACATGCCTCCATCCCCCCGATCTCGGAAAGCATATCCTGCAGCTCGTACATCATTTTCAGGACCCCCTGTACGGTGTCCTCCGGCTGCATCGGATGCATCCTTACGAGAGTGGGGTGTGCTGCTATTGTGTCGTTGAGCTTCGGATTGTACTTCATTGTGCATGACCCAAGAGGATAGATGCCCGTATCCGTGCCGTAGTTCATCTGGGAAAGTCTGAGAAAGTGTCTGACCACCTCTGGTTCGGTGAGTTCCGGGAGCTGTAAATCATTGCGGACCATCTCCGGAGGCAGCAGTTCCTCGAGGTGCCTGACATCATCCCAGGGCGGGAGGGCCGCTCCTTTCCTTCCCGGTCTCCCCTTTTCAATAAGAAGAGGCTCGTCGTACCTGGCCTGCTGGAAGGTGTGCTTCACCGGACCACCTCCCTTGCTTCCTTGAACACGTCCATGAGCTTCTCGTAGTCACCATGTGTGTGCATCTCCGTGGTGGAGACGGTAAAGATATTCTCCAGGGAGTCCACATCAGCCGACACGTTCAGTCCTGCCAGAACTCCTTTCTTCTCACATTCTTCCAGGAAACCGCACACATCCCTGTCTATCTTTACCGGTATCTCATTGAAGAAATGACCCTCGAAAGCCGGGGCCTTGAAACCATCGAGCTTGGATATGACCTCGGAAAGGTACCTGCCCCGTGAGGCCAGTTGAATGCCCAACTCCCTGAAGCCCTGCTTTCCAAGCGTGGCAAGGTATGCAGCGGACATGATGGAGGTGAGCGCCTCGTTGGTACAAATATTGGAGGTCGCCCTTTCCCTTCTTATATGCTGCTCTCTGGTGGAGAGGGTCATGGCAAAGGCCCTCCTTCCCTTAACGTCCTTGGTGGCGCCGATCAACCTTCCGGGCATCTTCCTCACCAGCTTCATGGTGGTGGCGAAGATGCCCGTGGAGGGGCCCCCGTAGCTCATATGTATGCCCAGCGGCTGGGCGTCTCCTACCACTATATCTGCCCCGTACTCTCCCGGTGGTCTCGCTATGGACATGGTCATGGGATTCACCCCCACAACCAGCAGCTGCCTCTTCCCGAGCATTCCTTTGATCTTGAGGACACCCTCGTCGAAGAGGCCCAGGATGTTCGGGTTCTCAACGTATACACCGGATACGTCATCATCGATCATTTTCTCCAATGCCCCAAGGTCGATCTTGCCCTCCTTGAAGGGTACCGTTTTGAGCTCCACCTTTGCACCCTTGGTGTAGTTCTCGAGGACACAGACCTTGTCCCTGGTCAAGAACTCCGGGACCAGGAAGGTCTTCTTGTGGTTGAACCTGACGGACATCAGGATCGCCTCACCTATGGATGTATGGTGATCGTACATGGACGTGTTCACAACATCCATTCCAAGGAGATCGGACATCATGGACTGATATTCGAACATGGCCTGTAGAATTCCCTGGGACATCTCGGGCTGGTATGGGGTATAGGAGGTATAGAGTTCCGATCTGGAAACTACATTGTCCACCACCGTGGGTATGAAATGATCGTAGAAACCGCCCCCCAGGAACATGGGCATATCACCAGCCCCTTTGGAGTCCTTCATGATATCGTTCACTTCCCTCAGGACCTCTATCTCGGAAGCCCCCGGAGAAAGCGAAAGACCATGGATCCTGAGTTCCTCCGGAATATCATCGAAGAGATCCTCGATGGAGCTCAGTCCCATCTTCTCCAGCATCTCCTTTTCCACTGTATGATTCGGTAAATAATGCAAGGCATCACCTTTCCTAGAACGAAGCCGCTCGGGGTATCCATGGACCCTTTAATAATCTTTTTCCATGAAGCACAGGGATCATGTGAATTATCCACTTTCATGGGCTTTATCCATTGATAAATAGATTAAAATACAGTCTCTGAGATGGCGGTATGGCTTTCAAAGAGATCGAGATGATCATCATGGAACCGAAAAGAACTCCGCTGGTAGAGATGCACGAGGAGATGGGCGGACATATGGTCGATTTCTCCGGGTTCTACCTTCCTACGCACTACACAACGATAACGGATGAGCATTTGGCCGTCCGGAACGGCGTCGGCGTATTCGATGTCTCGCATATGGGCAATTTCAGGATCTGGGGCGACACCGCCACCGAGACCGCGGACCATATCCTGACACAGGATATCAAGGGCATGAGGATGAAACAGCTCAAGTATACCCATTTCCTCAACGAGGATGGAATGATAGTTGACGATATGATCATAGCCCGAATAGGTGAGGAACACTATTTCGCCGTTCCGAACGCTTCAAAGATACAACTCGATTGGGACCATTTCAACAAGTATGTCAAACCGAAAACAGCAATGGAGAACCTTTCCGACGACTACGCCATCATAGCCGTTCAGGGACCAAAGGCCACGGATGTAATGAGGAAAGTGACCACTCACCCCTGCGATATGAAGTTCTTCAACTGCGATTTCATGTACTTCAAGGACCTTGACAGGACCTTCCTGGTCTGGAGATCGGGTTACACGGGCGAGGATGGATTCGAGCTCATGGTTCCCAATGAGTTCGCGGTGGGTGTCTGGAGATCCCTGTTCGGTCATGGAGAACCCGAGGGTATCAAACCCATCGGATTGGGAGCCAGGGATACCCTGAGGCTGGAAAAGGCTCTTCTTCTCTCCGGTCAGGATTTCGATTTCGACAGGACCTCACTGGAAACGAATGCGGCCTGGGTCGTAAAATGGGACCATGATTTCGTTGGCAAGGATGTACTCGTCAAGCAGAAGGAAGAGGGTGTGAAGCAGAAGTTCGTTGCATTCCATCTCAAGGATAGAGGGATCCCCAGGACCGGCATGGAGATATACAAGGATGGAAAGAGGGTTGGCATAGTGACCTCTGGCACCATGGTCCCCGGAAAGAAGATAGGAATGGGGCTTGGATATGTTGATTCCGACCTGAAGGATTACGGCACCGAGTTCGATGTGAGGATCAGGTCCAGGGACGTACCTGCAGTGGTCGTGAATCCCAGGGCCTGAGAGCATCATATTAAAATATCGAGATGACCTAACCGAGCAGGAAAAAGGAGGAAAAAAAATGAGCGATATCTCAGATCTGCATTTTCCAGATGGATTGAAGTACACGAAGACCCACGAATGGGCAAGGATAGACGAGGACGTGGCAACCGTCGGCATCACCGCCTACGCCACCCATCATCTGACCGACATCGTTTACGTCGAACCACCTGTGATCGGGGAGCAGGCGGAGCAGAGCAAGGAGCTGGAACCCGAGGGAGCCGTGGAGTCGGTAAAGGCTTCAACACCGATCTATTCTCCGCTCACGGGGGAGATCCTGGAGATAAACGAGGATGTCGTCGACGCACCGGAGCAGCTCAACGAGGACCCCTACGAGAACTGGATCTACAAGATGAAGATCGAGGACAGGTCGGAGATCGACAACCTGATGGAGGTTGGGCCTTACAAGAAGCACTGCGAGGAAGAGGAGCATTAGAAAGCGACCCGGAACGAGGAAGGGTCTCAAGCAACTCAGGTGCATTGTTCTATACGAGGAAGGGCTTACGCTATTCCCATATGGTACGTATACGTACTGACAGGGTCCGTCCTCCATTTCACCAGCATCTTCCTCTATGTGATATCAAGGTGAACTGATATATTCCAGCGTTGAATTATACACCAACATGTTCAAGATAAGGAAAATAGATCGAGGTGACATCGAAAGGGTGCTGGACCTGGTATTGGACTTCGAAAGATATCTGATCGATGTCGATGATTCCCTGGTCAGTGAACCGTTCCCAAGGGCGCGATACATGAAGACCCTTCTGGAAGGTCTATATGATGAGAAACATACCTTTCTGGTCGCGGAGATCGACGGCAGGGTGATCGCCTTCATCGATTACTGGGCATACCCGGAGTTCCTTCACGGCGGGCTCACCGGATACATGAACAATCTCTACGTCGACGGAGATCACAGGGGCAAAGGGATCGGTTCCGCTCTTGTGGACCACGTCATGGAGGAGGCTCAGAGAAAAGGTATTGTTGCAATGCACGTCCCCGTTAAACCCCTGAACAGGAGAGCGGTGGAGTTCTACATCAGGAAAGGCATAGATGAGCAGCTTGTGATGATGGAGACACGGCTGGATGGTCGACCATAAACCATTATTATCGTATCTGGAAAAAAACAAGTGATGTTATATATACTACTCCACTGCACTTCATAATTGGTCATTTCATGCTGGAACAAAAAAAGGTCACAAAGATATCCAATGAGCTCCAGAGTATGATGGATGAGCTTGAAGAGGACATCGAGCTCCTGGGTGGTGAGGAGCTTATCAAGGAGATCGACGGACTCAAGGGTAAGGAGAAGGTGTCATCGGACAAAAGATGATGAGCCATACCGTAATGAGAAACGTGAACATCCTCCAAAACGGGACCATGGATATCAAGGACGATCCATTCCAGTCCATGGCCCTTTCCATTTACGATGACAGATACGTTCAGAGCGGACCTCCTTGATGAAGAAAATTGAGGAAATGTTACAGTTCGATACCTCACAGAGGTCGTTATCCGGACCCGGTCGTTCTTTTCGAAGAATGATCCGACGACCCCGGAGACGGTTCTCCGATGCGCCCGCAGTGGGGTTTTTAGGATCTCATCCTGGGGATGACCTTCAATATGTTTTTATCGAATGTTTGTGTTACAGGATATCGAAATTTGATGATCCTATTCATCACTTGGTATGAATTGGGGGACGTTCATGATTAAGAAAAAGACCAATGCGGTACTGATCATGTTGAACATCCTTTTCATTTTGTTGATAGTAATCATGGTGACCGGAATTATAATGAACTTCGCGGTCCAGCTTGGAGGTATCACCCAGGTGGACCCCTACGACCCAGGGTCGCAGGAGGAATTGCAACAGCAGTCCATTGCTATTTGCGGACTGGCCTGTGGTATTGGGCTCTTCGGTCTGGGTGTAATTGGTCTGCTGATTGCCATTGGTATCGTTATGATAGTATCAAGGAAAGATTACGATGGGATGGAAAAGATAGGATTGACCTCGGGTATAGTATTGCTTTCCAGTCTGGGGGCAGCCTTCCTTTTCGCACTGATACCATACATCAATATCGTCCTCCTCCCAGTTGCCAACGTGGCCCTTTTCGGTTCCATAATATTCTACCTGTACGGTTTAAATAGCAAGAAGGGTAGGACCATCTCCTTCGTCGCAGCGGGCTTCCTCGGAGGGGCCATCCTGCTCGGTCTGGTGAATTCGATTTGGACACTCTTCACCGAACTAGGTGAGACAAACATATTCCTGTTGGTCATTTCCACAGCGGGAGCCCTGCTCTGGATAACCGGTCTGGTCCTGCTCATGGTGATCGTCTCCAAGGTGAAAGAGAACCTTGAAAGGGATGAACCTTCCGGGTTCGAGGACCTCTCAGGCCCGGGCGGCGGAACCTACGGAGAACGGTTCCAACCCGGAAAGCTACAGGGTGCCCAGGATGATTGGCTGTCCTATGACACCACGGAAAACGCCTCCCTGGGGCCTACGGATGATTGGGGTTATTGATCCTTTGGTCCATGATGGCGACGAGCCGTTCCTTGCAAGATTTTTATAACACCTAATGTATGGGGCCACTTTGTGTGGTGACCTCTATGAGGAAAAGACAACCTATTGTGTCCGTTCTGGGTCATGTCGACCACGGTAAGACCACCTTCCTGGACCGGATCTGTGGAACCGGGGTGGTGGACAGGGAAGCGGGAAGGATCACCCAACATATAGGGGCCACGGAGGTCCCCACCGAGGCAATAAAGAAGGTTTGCGGACCTCTGCTACAGGGAAAGGATATGTCCATTCCCGGACTTCTCTTCATCGATACCCCGGGGCACGAGTCCTTCACGACATTGAGGGCCAGGGGAGGTTCCCTTGCCGACCTTGCGATACTCATCGTCGATATAATGGAGGGCATCAAACCCCAGACCCTGGAATCCATAAACATACTCAAACAGTACAAGACACCTTTCATCATTGGCCTGAACAAGCTTGACAGGATCAACGGATGGAAGGCCAACGACGACCAGCCGTTCATAGTGAACGTTGAGGAGCAGGAGGACCTACTGAAGGAGGAGCTGAAGAACCGGATCTACCATATGATCGGGGACCTATCGTCCCACGGATTCAATGCGAACCTCTACACCGAGGTCAGCGATTTCACCAAGAGCATTGCAATGGTCCCCATGTCCGCCATCAGCGGGACAGGGATTCCGGATGCCCTGATGCTCCTAATAGGGCTGGCCCAGAGGTTCCTTGACGAGGAACTGAAGGATGAAGAGGATGAACCGGGGGAAGGCACCATACTTGAGGTCAAGGAGGAAAAAGGCCTGGGAACCACCCTTGATTCCATCATCTACAGGGGAATGATAAGGAGGGACGACAAGGTGGTGATAGGGACAAAGGGGGAACCCGTTGTCCTCAAGGTCAAATCGCTTCTGAAACCAAAACCGATGGACGAGATACGGGACCCAAAGGAGAAGTTCACCAATATCAGTGAGGTGCACGCGGCTGCCGGTATCAAACTACTTGCCAAGGGGGCCGATGACGTTATCGCCGGAGCGCCGATCAGGGTGGTATCCGGTGATGTGACGGAAGAGATGGCCCAGGAAGAGGTGAGGTCGCTCACCGAGGTCTCCATCGAGATCGACGATGACGGGATATACATCAAGGCCGACGCCATCGGCTCTCTGGAGGCCATGTACCATCTGCTCGGAAGAAACGAAGTGAAGATATGGAAGGCGGAGGTAGGGGACATATCCGAGAGGGACATCAAGGAGGTCTCATCCTTCGAGGATCCACTGAGACGGGTGATACTTGCCTTCAATGTGAAGCTCCTTCCCGGGGTCGAGGAACTGGCCGAGGAGCACGACATCAAGCTGATCGTGAACAACGTGATATACAAGATCATAGAGGACCATGAAAGATGGACCTCCGAAAAGAAAAGGGAGCTGGATGATGAGAGAAGATCCGAATACTCGCATCCGGCCAAGTTCAAGGTCCTGCTGGACCATACCTTCAGGGTCTCCAAACCGGCCGTGGTCGGCGTCAGGGTACTGGCCGGAAGGATCAGGACGGGCCAGCACGTTATGAAAGAGGACGGGAAGAGGATCGGAAAGATAGCCTCCATCCAGACCGAGGGGAAGACCTTGAAGGAGGCAAAGATGGGAGATGAAGTGGCCATGGCGATCCAGGGACCAATGGTGGGCAGACACTTCAACGAGGAGGACGTACTATACATAGAGCTCCCCGAGCCCAAGGTGCAGGAGCTCCTGGGCAGCGAGCTCTCCGTGGATGAGAAGGAGGTGCTCGACCACATCATCTCGGTGAAGAGAGAGGAAAAACCCACTTGGGGCATGGGTTGATCGAGGGTTATCTATATAGGTCCACTTGCAGTTCACCTTTAACACAGGAGGTGCTCCGATGCCTGAATGTGAAAGATGCGGAAAAAAGGATAGACTTCAACTCGTCGAGATAGAAGGCGCAAGGATGTACGTCTGCCATGATTGCTCCAGGTTCGGCAACGTGATAAAGGAAAGGAAGGAAGCCCCAAAACCCACGGCCGGACCCGCCAGACACCGACCCAGGAGGCCTTCGAGACCGGATGCGCTGGACAAAAGGGAAATGGAGCTCTCCGACGAATATCCAAAAAGGATACAGAGAGGAAGGGAAAAGAGAGGGTGGTCCAGGGAGGACCTTGGTAAGAGGATCAACGAGCGGGTGAGTGTCATAAGCAAGCTGGAGAACGGGGAAATGCACCCGTCGGACAAGCTGATCAAGAAGCTGGAGAAGACCCTTGAGATCAAATTGATGGATCCCCTGGAGGAGGTCAAGGTTTCCCATTCTGCGGATTCCAGGGGAATGACCCTCGGTGATTTCATTGTTTACAAGAACAAATGATGCGGTGCTCTCCGATGAAGAAAGAGGAAGATGACAGGGAACTTATCTCCGTCGTCGTTACGGTGAAGAACGAGGCGGCGAACATCAGGGACCTGCTGGATTCCTTGGTGTCCCAGGAACCACCGATAGAGGTCCTCATCATCGATGCCGCTTCCACGGACGGCACACAGGACATAGTAAGGAGCTATCAAAAGAAGTATCCCTTCATCAAGCTAAAACAGTACGCGGCCCAGAGGGGGGAGAGCAGAAACAAAGGCATCCGGATGGCAGAGGGGTCCATAGTGGCCTTCACCGACGGTGACTGTATAGCAAATCCCTTCTGGGCCAAGGAGATAAGGAGGTCCATCAGAGACTCTCCCATAGTCGGAGGCAAGACATTGGCCATGGGGTATGAACCCTTCAGGAACCTGGGCAGGGTGGAAGTATACTACAAAGGATATGACATTACCTTCCCTTCATGCAACCTCGCGTACAGGAAAGAGGTCCTGGACAGAATAGGTGGTTTCGATCCCCGTTTTGTAACCGCCGAGGACATCGATCTGAACTACAGGGCCGTGGATGCCGGTTTCGGCATCGTGGAGAACCCCCATATGGTGGTATATCACAGGGAGAGGTCCACCATCGTTACGTTCTTCAAGCAGGCGTTCTGGAACGGTTTCGGCAGAAAGCAGCTCACCACCAAGCACGGATCTCTCTGGGGTTCCTACAAGCCCGGTGAGATGCTTGAAAAACAGATCGGTTTCTGGTGGCTCACCAGGACCTTGGTGGCATTGATGGGATATTTCTCCTACCTGATGGCACATCCAAGATACCAGATCAGAAGGAGCTAGCAATATCAAGGGGTCATCTTCAGGTATCTCTTCACTGTCCTGATATCATCCTTGAAATCAGGGATCAGCTTCCTGTTGTACATAAGACCTGCTGGATGATAGGTCGGGATGAGGTACCTGCAGGGAGTGGAATGGAGCCTGAATGTCTGCCCCCTGACCTCGCCTATTGCCTTTTTGGGAAGGTAGAAAGTGGTGGAAAAGAGACCATATGCGAAATTACCCAGGGTGACAAGCACCACGGGAGAGAGCGAATCCAGCTGTGCCAGAAGATAAGGGGCGCACGACCTTATCTCCTCCTCCTTGGGGTTGCGGTTATCGGGGGGCCTGCATTTGAGTATCGATGTGATGAACACATCCTCCCTCTTTATTCCCTCCCCTTCCAGGAGCTCCGTGAGCAGTTTCCCCGATTGACCCACGAAGGGCCTCCCGGTCTTCTCCTCCTTTGCCCCGGGGGCCTCCCCCACGAACATTATCTGGGCATGCTGGGGGCCTTCTCCGGGTACCGCATTCAACCTGCTCTCTCCGAGGTCGCATTTGGTACATGAATATATCCTCTGGGCGATCTCTTCAAGGAGCGGGTCCATTCTATCGTCGAACCTCAACTAACGGTCCCCCGAGCGAGGTAAAGCATAAGGATTATTTGGTCCTTATGATATCTTCATCATTCAATGATCCATTTACTTGCGGGTGAACCCGATCTTCTTCCTCGAGTTTTGCGTTATAGACTATAAGGGATCGGACCGTGATCTCAAAAAAGGATTGGAGGGCCCTGGACCAAAACACGGTAATGAAACTCGTCAGAAGGGACCTTCAAGAGGGCAGGACCGTGGTGATCGATGAGTTCCATAGACTCAGTACTTCACTAATTTCCTCCCTGCGATAGATGGTTCATGTTAAAGGGTGTCGGTGAGGTCTTTATGCCCTATTGCATTGTCCATAACGGCTGAGGATACACGATTAGGTTTGAGGCTATTGTCCTCGTTGACAACGTGCGTCCTCTGGCCAGTGTGACCATGCACGAATTCACACGCTATGGGCCATAAGTCGGTGTTTGCCGATCATAAACATGGACTCCATGTACATGCGAACCCGTTCACACATTGGCCACACGGAGTTAAGGACCTCAGCCATTTATTAACCTTGCGAGGTGATATGAATGGAGAACATCTATGTCGGGATCGATGTGACAAAAAACAAATTCGACGCATGTGCGAAAAATGAACAAAACGAATTGTAAATGAAAGTCAGAACATATGGACAATCCAAAAAAGATATGGAATTGTTCACAACGGATCTAAAGGGGTATCCATCTAAATCCTAAAAACGTGTAAAGTCTGCAATTCCATTGTTGAAAGAAAAAAGACATTATTTTTGTATAGTATGGACTATTATTTTATTTTTTTTGATTAATTTCTTGGGAGCAAAGTGGATACCCCATTTACAATTATCCTTGTTTTTGATACATATAGAAAGTTCTTTATATCGGTAGAATACTTAAATATAATGAGGTCTTTGATGATTCCAGATTTCAAAGTCCTTTTCATTGACGATGAGCAGGCTTTATTAGGACAGGCTAAACCATTTATCGAGAAGATAAATCAAAAAATAGATGTTTCGACTGTTTCCTCTGCCGAAAAGGCTTTAGAGATATTAGGTGAAGAGGACTTCCATGTGATAGTTTCAGATTACAATATGCCTGATATGGATGGATTAGAGTTCTTAAAAGAGATAAGAGAAGAAAGAGAAGATGATATCCCTTTCATATTTTTCACCGATAAAGGCAGAGAAGAAGTTGCGATAAAGGCTCTGAATTTAGGAGCGGATAGATACATACAGAAAGGTGACGATCCAAAATCACAATATGAGGCACTCGCCGAGGCGATAGTCCAGTCATACGAACATTGGGAATCAAAAAAGAGATTGAAAGAGTCTGAGGAAGAACTCGAAGAAGTGAAAGAGAGATACAATGCACTCTTTGAAAGGTCCCTGGACGCCGTTTATATACACGACCTAGAAGGAAATATCCTGGACGCTAATCAAGCAACGTTTGAACTGTTAGGATACGAAAAGAGCGATATCGAAGATTTAAAATTCACAGATATATTGCCAGACGATCAGATCGAGAAAGCTTTCGAAGCGTTAGAAGAGATAATGGAAACCGGTACACAAAAGGAGTTGACCACATTCGAAGTGAAAGCAAAGAGCGGAGAAAGGGTCTTACTGGAAACTAAATCCTCTTTGATATACCAAGACGGCGAACCTTATGCAATCCTCGGTATAGGGAGGGATATTACCGAGAAGAAAGAGATCGAACAAAAACTTCGAAAAGATCGAAAAAGGTTCCAGGAGATATTCAACAACACCAACGATGCGATTTATTTACACGAACTGACCAAAGAAGGGATGCCGGGTAACTTCATCGAAGTGAACGATACAGCCGTTGAGATGCTAGGATACAGCCGGGACGAGTTCTTAGAGATGTCGCCAGAGAAGATCGATGCAGCTGAGAAAGCTGATGAGGTACCGGATGTGATGAAAGAACTGGCAGATGAAGGTGAAGTCAGATTCGAGATGGTGCACCAGGCAAAAGATGGAACGAAGATACCGGTAGAGATATACTCTCACATATTTGAGTTGGAAGGAGAAAAAAGAGTGCTATCCGTTTCAAGAGATATCACCGAAAGAATGGAGGCTGAAAGAAAACTGAAAAGGTCCGAGAGAAGATTTAGAAGGATCTTCGAGGCTTCTCCTGACTCTACATTTTTGTTGAGTAAAGAAGGTGTTTTCAGGGATGTGAACGAGGTGGCTTTGAAGGTGGTTGGATATGATAAAGAAGAGATAGTGGGAAAAGAACTGCAGGAACTACCTTTCTTGGAAGAAGAGGCAGTTAAAAAAACGGCGGAGAACTTCATGAAGAGGATGAAGGGAGAAGAAGTTCTCCCATACGAGATCGAGATGATATCAAAAGATGGAGATACAATATATGCAGAGATAAATGCTAAAACCTTCGTGGAGGAGGAATTCGAAGGAGAGGTCGTTATAGCCAGAGATATCACCGAGCGGAAAAAGATGGAGGAAAAACTTCGAGAGAGTGAACAAAGGTTCAGAACTATTATAGAGGGTTCAGCGGATGCCATATTCTTAACGGATCCGGAAGGAAATTATACCTACACAAATGAAGCTGCTTCAGATCTACTTGGGTATTCTAGAGAGGAACTCACGCAGATGAACATTCTAGAACTGACAAAGGAGGAAAATGCGGAGGAGTATATGAAAACCTTTGAAAAAATTTTAGAAGAGGAAAAAACATACACAGAAATATCGTTAGTCAAAAAGGATGGAACGGAGGTCCACGTCGACCTTAATGCCGTCTTGCTGCCGAACGGGAAGGTCTATGGAAGTTGTAGAGATATCACCGAAAGGAGGGAGGCCGAGGAGAGGGAAGAGATTCTTCAGTCATTGCTTAGACATGATATAACGAACAAAGCAATGGCGGTCCAGGGCTTCCTTCAATTACTGGAAGAAGGAGAACTTTCGGTAGATTCAAAAGAACTGGTTGAAGAAGCACTCAAAACCAACAAAGAGAGCGCAAATATAATACAAAAAGTGAGACTGCTTCTGAGTGCGCAGAAGGAGGAGAAAGAACCCGTAGATATCGTCTCTACGATAAAGGATGTAGTAGAATCCAATGAAGCGATGGCTGAAATTGAAGGGATCGATCTGTTACTTGACTGTCCATTAACAGAGTGTAAGGTGGAAGGTGGTTCTCTGCTTCGGGAGATTTTTCACAACATCATCGAGAACTCGATCCATCATTCTAAAGGCAGCAGGATAAAGATAATTGGCGTGGTTAAGGATGATGAGGTAGTATGCAGTATCGAAGATGATGGTAAAGGGATACCCGACGATAAGAAAGATATCATATTCGAGAAAGGATATACCACAGATGAGGAGAGAGGAACCGGTCTAGGGCTTTTCCTTGTGAAGAACCTGTTGGAAAGTTATGGGGGAAGTATAGAAGTAGGTGATTCTGATATGGGTGGAGCTAGATTTGACGTGAAATTGAAGAAGGTTTCTCAGGGATGATATCTGTTGACCAAAGTATCACGTAATCGTAGTATAGCTCTCAGGATATAAACTGACCCGGACGATGTATTTATTTTCGAAGATATCTATATCTTGTATCTGGATGTTTTTCATATTTTTTAGTTTAAACGAGAATTTATTGAACTCTTGAGTTGTATTCAATTCGAACGCAAGGATCTCCTTCCCCGGGGATTTGCTCGGCGAGTGTCCAAGTTCTTCTTGATATTCCTCGAGTGTCTTCACTGCTTCCTTTACATTATCTACCTGTTTGACATTCTCTTTTTTTCGCTGCTCCTTTCTTCTCAGATTCTGATAGATAGTGAACCTCAACTCATCGTTATCCCATGGTTTCTCGATGTATTCATGTACACTTGCTTCATTGATAGCCTCTTTAACGATATCTAGGTCCCGATATCCCGTTATCAATATCCTTATCGCATCTGGTTGGATCTTCATCACTTTCTTCAGTAATTCTACACCGGTCATCCCAGGCATCTTATAATCTGAAAGGACCAGGTCGTATTCTTCTTCCTCTACTTTCTCCAAAGCCTTATCCCCGTCTGAAGCTGTTTCTATTTTGGCCGAAAATTCTTTAGCTCTTTCTAGTGTCATCCTCAATGATTTTCGAACTGATTTCTCATCTTCTGCGATCAAGATCCTGAAATCTTTATGTTCATCTTCCATCCTTTCCCTCCACAGGTATCCTTATAGTGACCTCTGTTCCAACATCCTCTTCACTTTCAATCCGGATATCCCCGCCATGTTCTTTTACTATCCTGTAACTAATACTTAAGCCTAATCCAGTACTTTCATCCTTTGTGGTAAAGAATGGATCAAATATTTTATTCCTTATGTCCTTAGGGATGCCTTTACCATCATCCTTTATCTTGATGAATATATCCCTATCTTCCGACCATGTCTTGATCACTATAGTACCTTTTTCCATTGACTGCAGAGCGTTATAGATAACATTCATGAATACTTGATTCAATTTCCCAGGATTACATTTTACTTCTGGTATATCTCCCAGTTCCCTTTTTAACTCGATGTCTTCTTTAAACTCGTTTTCCAATAAAACAAGGGTAGATCTTATATTATCATTCGGGTCGGTCTTGACTTTATTCTCCACATCTGCCGATACGAATTCTCTCAAGGTTTCAGTTATATTCGTTATCTTATGTATGCCCTCTCTGTTCATCTCTAAATTACTTTCTATATCATCCAGCAATTTGGAATATTCCTCCTCAGCAGGTCTTTCTTTTAGTTCTTGAATATCTTCTTTGATGAGTCCTATACTTGATTGCATGTAGCCTAAAGGATTGTGAATCTCGTGTGCAACACCTGAGACCAATCTACCCAAGGAAGACATCTTCTCGGATTGTATCATCTCCTGAGTCTCGTTTTTGTACCTCTCCAATTGCTCAGAATATTGGTCCAGTTCGCCGATTATATCCTTTTTCTCGGTTATATCCTGGATCTGATGGATAGTCCATTCCAGATTATCTTCCGAGATGGAAAAAGATCTCGCAAGTAGATATGCGTGCTTTTTTGGGAGATAGAATTCTTTTTTCTGATACGAGTCTTCACTCAACAAGGGACATTTCCGGCCATCCTCGATCTGGCCCATATCGAATATCTCATCACACGTGCTGCCCTTGATATCCTCTAAATCCATATCCAGATACTTTTCAGATGTTTCATTGGCTTCGATTATTTTGTGGTTTTTGTCCACTACCAGGATCATATCGTCGAGGGAATCGAAGATCCTCACCCAATCCTCTTTTTCTATCTGTCCCATATACATGATATAAAAGGAACATCCTTTATAAATAATTCCTATACGAAATCACCTTTCATATAGCTCTATCCAGACCTCCATCTTATCCTTTTTAGGATAGTTGATATTTATCTTTTTAGACGTCCAGATAAAAGTTTATTAAGCCTATACATCATGATATTTCATACAATGGTACACAGGGTGTTGCATAAACAAGATGGAAAAAACTGTGAAATCTTTTTCAAAATATCCTAACAACATAGGAAATGAAAGTTGATGGAAATATAAAATGACGATATATGGCTTATTATAGCTATTATCAAAGAATATTGACAAAGCTAAATCTTATTTCTCGGACAAATGTTACCTGGTTGTTGGTCACAGGGTGTGCAAACTACAAAATAGGAAAAAAACGCGAGCCATGGAACCTCCCAGCAGATGGCAGGTTCGACCCAGTGCCAATGTCAACTGAACGAGTATACCTTTCCGAAGTATGATCGTTTCGGAATATCTAACCCCGACCACAGTGTCAACCGTCACCGATCTCATAGAAGATTAGGGCATTGAACCCATCAATACAAGCAGATTATCAAAGTCAGGATACAGACAACATCACTCAATCATGATCAAAACTGGATCAGGCTCACAACCATCAACAACACGAGCACAAAACGCGTATCCTCTGCCATTTTCTGAAATGCCATAGAGCATAAAGATCTCACCGACACGTTACACCAAACTCATGACCTCAGTTCCTTCAATGCTTCCGCCGCTTTCCTCCTGTCCTTATCCACGGTGGAGTAATCCTTCAATCTCTTCAGTGTTCCAGCAGCGCTGCTGTCACCTGTGGCGCCAAGGAGATCTATTATGCTGGGCCTGTTCTTGGGCGGTGCCCGGAAAACGATCTCCTGTAGGTATTTGGAGGATCTGCTGTCCATGACAGGTGCTAGCTCTTTTCCTATGTTCTGGGCCTCCTTCGGGGAGCAGGTCGTGAGGTGCTCCATCCTCGGAAGGACAACCTCTCCGTAGGTCCTTTCGGAAAGGGGACCCTCCATGAGGAACCTGCCGAATCGCTCTCTGATCTCATCTCCGGGAACCCCTGGTTCGATATCGGACCAGAAGGCTTCAAGGTAAGAAGATCTCAGTGCCCCGGTCGAGAAGTCCTTCAGAAGATCGGCCCCTACTGCCTTCTTTAGGGATTTGTCGGATGCCCTGAGAACGAACTCGATCAGCGATCCGAGGTCCTTTATCGTCTCCGTTCTGGAGATCCTCAACCAGTTCTCCTCATTGACCTTCCTGTCGAACAGGTTGGATATGTCATCAGAGCCAACTTTCCCCTTTCGTCCCTGCTCCAGGGTCCTGAAGGCGGTGGATGGAGAGATGTCCGGGAACTCGGTCTGCAAAGGCCTCCGGTATCTCATAAGAGAGGATGCCTGCCTCAGACCTTCGGATGTCCGGATCTCCATCAACGGATGCAAAACGGAAGAAGAGGCGAACTCCGACGAGGCATTACCGCCCTTTTCGTGCGCACCGAAACCCTCGGACATCAGTGGAATGCTCTCAAGGTCCACCATGTCCAGGGCAAGTTCGTGCCTGATCTTTTTCCGGAGAAGTCCTTTCCTCACTATGTGAGACCCTATATCCAGCAAAGTGCGTGCCCCGTCTGTGTTGGTGGGGATGTCCTCGGCCGAGGAGAGACGGTCCAGATCGACACCCATGTCGGTCCAGATCCCTCTCTTTATTCTCTCTCTGGGGTCAATTTCCAGGAGCGGTTGTTTACCCTTCTTGTAAAGTTTGAAGGAGAGCATCTCAATGATCAGGCGGTCCATATCGCTTAGATCGTACTTTTTTTTCACGGCTCCACCTCCATGTCACAGTCCTCGGGCACAAGGTAGAGGAAAGCACTGTTCTTCCGTCCTGCCGTTACCGGGGCCCCGATAGCCATCGGGATCTCCGTCTCCCCGGATGAGAGGTTCAACTTTTCAAGCCTGAAGATGTTCCCTTCTCTCGAAACAGGGATATCCATCAGGTTCCATCCCGGACCGGGGAGCTTCAAAAAGGGGACCACTTCACCTCCTTCATATTCCCTAATTCCCTCCACCACCAGTCTTGCCCTCCATTTGGTCCCGGGGAGGCCCTCCGGAGGTGATGTTGAATCGGAAAGGCTGGCTTCGGAGATCGAAGCAAGTATCCTCCTTGTTCTCATGTTCCTTCTATAGGCGGAATATCTGGAGTTTACCGTCCTGAACACATCGTCCAGACGATCGAGCAGATCGAAGAGCGAGGTCAGTTCTGATTTAAGTGCTCTCTGTCTCTCCACCCTCAGCCGATCCCAGGAATTAACGATGTACTCGTCCCAGGTCACCAGTGACTCGATTCTCAGGAGATAGGAGATGATCATGTTCAAAACGAGCTTTTTCACGGTTTCCACCCTGGTCCCTCCTTTGCTGACGGACCTCAATGAACTCATCATCTCCCTTGTGCAGACCAGTTTTGCCCTGCGCAGGATGGATTGTCTTGAGCGTTCCTTGGAGGATCTGAGCTCCTTGATGGAACCCTCTATGCTCTCTTTCAGTGCCGAGGCGCCCTGATCACCGCTTATCAGCTTCTCGACCCGGTCGGCCAGGGACATGTAGACATCGTTCGAACTGGGTTCTGGTCTCATACACTGCCCCTCATCGGACCAGTGCGACAGATAATGAGAGGATACAATGCCGGACCCCGTGTTCCCTCTGGTGATCCTTCTTCGCAGCCAGTCATCTTTGCCCGACGGGTCCACCGAGCAAAGGTACATCTTTCCCATATCATCAACTGTGCCTTTGAGCTGCTCTAGAAGGTCCGGTTCTCTCAGGATATCCAGAAGGTCCGTGAGCATCATCAGGGAGCGGACCTCCTCGTCGTCACCCTTCCATCCGATCCCATGTACAACGGATGCATCCAGGAGGAGTATGTTCCGACCGGTGGAGGTGATCTTCCTTATGAATCTGCCGATGGATCTCTGGTCCGTTATTGTTTCACCTGGAAAGAGGTAGGTTCCCACAGTGTCCTTCTCCTGTCGTTTAGACATACCAGCAGGGACTATCATCTCTATGCTCAGTGAGGAACCTTCCTTGACCTCCAGTGATCCCGAGAGAGTTGTCCTGACCTCCCTTCTCTCTCCCGCATATATCTCCAATATCGGCGAGATACCGGTGCTTGGTACCTTTTCCGGGACATCTATCTTCACCTCCTTCACGAGACCATTCCTGGGAAGTGGGAATTCGATGTCCTCCATCCTGGATGTATCGAACTTCAACAACCCCTTCAGCTCCGGGCCCTCCATCTTGTCGGCATGATACTTTATGATCAGCGTGGAGCTAGATCCGGGGGACACCTTGTCGGGAACGAACCGACAACTTTCGAGCACCGATCCCGACCCATTGACCATCCTGACGCTTCCCGCATCGACCGAGACATCTCCGATATCAACCGTGACAAGGGCTGACACGCCCGGTTCGTCGGGAAATCTGAAGGAGACCTCCGAACCGGAGACCTCACCCCGGACGGTCTTCACCTCCCCGTTCGATCTGAACCTCACGAAGATCTCTCCCTCGGGAACGTAGGGGATGAGCTTTATCCTTCCCTCCTTTCCGGCCTCTGCAGGACCTACCAGTTCGGCCTTCACCTGTTCATCTGTTTCACGCTTGACGATGCCACGGAGCTCATGGACCGCCCTGTGGCCCTTCTCCTTGATGACAATTCGAACATCCCCTTTTTCGAATTCCCGGTATGGGGGGCCGTTTAGAACGATCCCCTCGGTCAGAACATCTTTGACCCGTATCTCCCTGGAAACATCACTGCAGAGCCTGTTGCCCTCCTGGTCCAGTAATGAGGATGTGATGAGAACCGTATGAGCTCGCCGGTCCGGTGCCTCCAACCGTATGGGAATGGTAACTCCTTCATCCCACTTCAGCTCGGACGCCGCAACCGTAAGCGACGTCACCGGAGGTGAGATGTCCACTCCCACCTCGGCCATTGCCAGAGTTGCCTTGTAGGTCTCTCCCTTTATGATGAACCTCATGGTCCCCGGTCCGGGTTCGCCCTTCGGTATAATGGTCAACCCGTACCTGAAACCGTTCAGGTCCGTACCGAGCAGGGTCGGTCCCTCGACGATCTCCAGCCCCTTGGTTTTGAGAGTTTCCAATTCCAATGACCCAACATCGGCCTCCACCACCATCTCAAATCGATGAGGGGCACCTATGCTCGGAGCGTCCGCCGTTTCCATTATCTCCAGGTTGAGGGATGTCCCCAGGGATAGACCGACCGCGGTGAGTTCAACTATCCTTTGGTCCAGGTAGAGGTCCCCCTTAGTTTCCTATGTTGATCCCGCTTATCAGTTTCTCGATCACGGCGATGGCCGAAAGCGGTGCAAGATAACTCGTCCTGGGATTTGTGGTGGATGGTTGGTTCATCATCTCCAACCTCATCTCGCCGAAGCGTCCCCGTACCTCGATCCTCTGCTGGTTCCTGTGCACTGCCGGGTCCGCGATTATCTTCACACTGGTCCTATCGAAACCGACCCCTGCAAGAGCAATGGTGGCTGCCACATTGACGTTCTTCGGGAACATCTTCACCGCTTCCCTGGCGGTGCCTTCGAAAAGCAGCAGGGGCTCGTTCAGGTTCTTCATCTTCCCCGCCAGTTCCCTCATGGATGACGGCAGAGAGAGCCCGCCTGGTGGCTTCCTGACCGTAAGCGTGACGCAGTCGATACCCGCCATGGAGCCGGAAAGGATACCATCTATACCCGAGACCGCACCCGATGGTATGAATATTCTGGAGCCGTGCTCCTTGGCGCTTTTCTTAAGCGAGTTCCAGAGATCATCGTCCACCAGCGCACCGACGGAGAGTATCATGATGTCCTTCCCTTTCTCAACAGCTCCGGGCATCAGGTCCGAGACGGCGTTCTGGGATGCAGATTCTATGACAAGGTCCGAGGCTTCCAGGAACACCTCGAGATCGTCCATGGCGTACGCGGTGCCCTTGGAGAGCTTGGAGGAGAGCTCCACGGCGTTCTCGAAGTCGAGGTCTATCAGATTGATGGACACCACTTCCTCCTTCAGGTTCACAGCTCCTGCTATGGTCGTTCCTATGAAACCGCAGCCGATTATTCCGATGTTCAGATTAACACCTTCTTCAGGGGACCTCACTTGGGTTCCGCTCGGAAATCAAATCCAAGTATTATAATGATATCCATGGGTCAAAGGGGAACTTTGAGAATTCCCACATCTCTAACAGAATGGAAGGGATGGAAACATAGTCTCACTCGAGGTCTAACGATTCCTTCATCAACCTTCCAGGCCATCTACCCAGATATCAACTACAAATATATACAACGAACAAATTCCTGCGCCAAAGAGATCAAAGGGGGAATGAAATGGGATTCCTTGCAAAGAAAAAGGCCCAGAAACTCGTGGACGAAGGTGTCGAACTCCACAGAATGGGCAATCTGGCTGCAGCGGAGCAGAAATATTGTGAAGCGCTCAGCTACGATCCGAACAACGCCTCCGCCCACCTGAACTACGGGGACATCCTCAAGAACACCAAGAGACCGCGGGCCGCGGAGGTGGAATACAAGAAAGCCGCAATTATGGCACCCGAACTCGGCGAGCCCCACGGGTCCCTGGCACAGCTCTACCATTCTCAGGAACGCTATGAAGAGGCCGAAACTGAGTACGGGATTGCAATAGAGAAGAGCCCGGGAAACCTGAATATCAAGCTCAATCTTGCCCAGCTCTACATGGACACGGTCAGATACACCGAGATGAAGAAGCTCTACGAGCAGATACTGAGACATGCCACGGACCCGGATCTCCGTGCGTTCATCGAGGATCGACTCAAATGATCCCGGGCCATCTGGCGAAGACAAGGAAACCGGTGTGGGCAAGTATCTCATGAACAGGACGTACGGCTCCCTTCTTCACGCTGTAGGGGCGCTGAACTATCTCCAGTGCCTCGATGGATGTGAAACCTGTCCTGGAAAGCGCACCGTGGACCCTTTCCATCTGATTGGTGGTCGGCACGTATGAACAGAACCTGCCTCCTATCTTCAGTACATCTGCCATTTTCTCGATGCATATCTCAGGTTCCGGAACATCCACCACCGCCGCATCCATCTCCATCCCGGGCAAGCTCTCCGCAATATCTCCGACCCTGGGGTCCCAGGACCCTTCCCAAGGTGTCCTGGCCACATTCCTTCCTGCCTTCTCCAGGTGCTCTTTCTTTATATCATAGGTGACCACGGTACCCTCTGGACTGACGGCATTCAACAGGACGGTGGTAAGCGCCCCGGAACCCGCGCCCCCCTCAAGTACGTTCATACCACTGGAGAGACCCAACCCCAACACTATCATGGAAGAATCCTTGGGCACGATTATCTGCGGCCCCCTCTCCAGGTTCTCCTGTATGTCCCTGATATCGGGTCTTATCAGGGTGAAGGATTTGGATGCGATCTCGAGCCTTGAGCCTTCCTCGGCGCCGATCATCCTGTCGGTTGAAACGGCGCCTCGCCTTCCCCTGAGCCTCGCGATCTCTCCGTTTATCCTTACCAGAAAGCTCTCCCTCTGGGAATACAGAAGGACCATATCTCCCTCTTCGAAACCATGATGGGTCATGGACCTGTATAGCAGCGGATGATATCTCAATTTTTGGGGCCTCCCAAGGAATACCCCCTTTCAAAGATATATAATACCAGCTTACTTGGAAACCATAAGACCGCACCCCCACGGTCAAAGAGTGATGAACATGACCGAACCCGACCTTGAAAAGATCCTCCGGGAGATAATCGCTCTCGATCAGGAGTTCGAGGTGGAAAGTTCCAGAAAAAGGGAAAGTTTCCCTGAGGGCTCGCTGTTCATCGAAGACTGGGAGTAGGATATGGGAAGGGACGCCAAACACCACCTGAAGCGGGTCAGGTGTGGGGGAGCCGGGCCCGCGCTTCTTTTTTTCAGCATGTATCGAAAATGGTTTAATAAAAGGTGGTATTGGTTCGAGCATGAAAGATCAGGGGGTCCTCCGATATGCAAGGACAGCGGTCATCTCCATCGGGATACTGCTGATGATGATCTCCATGATCCCGGGGCTCACCTGGTCCCAGTTCGACAGGACCAGTGCGATAGGTCCTGCGGACTACAGGCTCAAGGTGGATTTCGATGCCGTGGGCTTCGATTACAGGATAGATATTAAGACCGGAGAGGGCGGCGGGGTCATCGGTGGCATGACCGGGAACGGAACGAACACCATAGAGGATGAGAAGAAATACCCGCAGGTAAAGGGGGAATTCCTTGATAACGTGGGATTGCTCTATGATTCTTACAGGGAAAAATCCTTCCAATACGAACTGAAGATGAGAACCCCCCCCGAGAACAGCAACATCACATGGGAAAAAGCGGGGAACCCGGCTGCCCATGTGAACGTCACTCTTGAGTCCGATCTGATCCCCTGGTGGCCCGAGGTTGGCAGGAGGTCACTTGATGTGAGGATGGACCTGTTCGGGGTCGATCTTATTGACCAGGTATCGGAGGAGCAGAAAGATGTCTTCTCGGTTCATGTCACCAGGGTCTCACTCAAGGCATTGACCTCCTACGACAAGGAGACCGGGGAGTACGAGGGGGACCCAAAGGAACTGGCATCCAAGGAGGTTGATATCCGCATGGACCACATCGGGGAATCGAGGAAGGTTACCTTCGATATGGAATACCCCGAAGGGGAAGAAGCAATAGGTCTATTTGCCGAGATCCAGGGCAACCTCACGGATTTCTGGGGCAGACCCGAACTCTCACCCCTCCCGGGAAGGTCCAATCCGATCAACATCTATCCGCTGTCAACCGGAAAGCTCGTGCTGGGCATAGGTATGCCTCTGGCTCTTCCGCTGATGCTCCAATCCGCAGTTCTCTGCCTGATATCCCTGTTCATAGGTCTGAAAAAGGACAGGTCCGGTATCGGGACCATTGTTCCCGGAGCTCTTTTATCCCTGATCGCCCCCATATGGTTCTTTCTCGGGATGAACGCCGCCGTGGACCTATTAGGTGAGCGGCTGACAGGTGCCGAGGAAGGACTCAGCTGGGGAGCCGGGATCCTCTTTTCCTTCGGTGGGGCGGTTCTGATAATTGCCGCTCTGGTCCTCTCCGTCATCATCAACAGGAAAAAGAACCGGAAACCCCCTTCCTTCAGGGAGGTGGATGACAAGGAGAGCATAGATCTCGAAACTCCCAGGTTCAAGAACGTTCCTCCACCGGAAGGTCCGAAAACTTGATCCGGGGTCACCTCGGCATCTAAAGTAAAATATAGTCTCGGGGCAATATAATATTTTACTATTTTCCGGCAGGTGCATTGATTGAAAAGAGAACTTGGATTGATAGAGGTATTCTGCATCTCCTCGGGAGCAATGATCAGTTCGGGTCTTTTCATACTTCCTGGCGTCGCCTTTGGAGTGGCCGGGCCGTCGGTACTTGTGGCCTATCTCATTGCCAGCATACTTGCCGTTCCAACACTGCTCGCCAAGGCTGAGCTTTCCACGGCCATGCCGAAGACCGGCGGGATATTCTTCTTCACGGATAGGTCCATGGGACCGCTCATGGGAGTGCTCGGTGGTTTCACGGCATGGTTCTCACTTGCTCTGAAATCCGCCTTCGCCCTTTTTGGACTGGGTATCTTTGCCACTCTTCTCGAGCCCTCCATAGGAACCCTGGATGTCAAGTTGATCGCCATAGGGTTCTGCATATTGTTCATGATCTTGAACATCGGGGGAGCAAAACTCAGTGCGAGGTTCCAGGTCGGCATGGTCATGTCCCTGATAGCCCTTCTCGGGCTTTACATCCTATCCGGTCTATTCTTCATCAAAGCAGGAAACTTCACACCCTTCGCGTCCGAGGGCATCTCCCCCATACTAAAGACCACGGGTCTGGTCTTCGTCTCCTTCGCCGGGTCCACCAAGATCGCCGCGGTGGCAGGGGAGGTGAAGAAACCCGGGAGGAACATCCCGCTCGGCATGTTCCTTTCCTGGGGGGTGGTCTCCGTTCTTTACCTGGCCACCATTGGTATCACCATAGGTCTCCTGAGTTCCGAAGTTCTCAGCGGGAACGAGACACCGATATCCGAGGGGGGAGGACTGATACTCGGCAGTGTGGGAATATTCGTGATGAGCATTGCGGGGATCATGGCCTTTGTTTCCACCGGGAACGCGGGGATCATGGCCGCTTCCAGGGATCCCATGGCCATGGGCGAAGGTGAGCTGCTCCCTTCGGCCTTCAACAAGAGGTCGAGGTGGGGGACCCCTTGGTTCTCCATCATGATCACCACTGTTTTCATGATCGTGATGATCGCTGTAACGGATGTCAAACAGCTTGCAGCTTACGCATCCACGTTGAAACTGCTCCTTTTCATATTGGCCTGCCTTGCCCTCATATTCATGAGGGAGAGCAACCTGAAACATTATAGGCCAAAGTACAAGGCCCCACTGTATCCCTGGGCACAGATATTCGGGATCTCCTGTTACATCATCATAATCGTAATGTTGGGATGGGAGAAATTCCTGGTCGCGTCAGGATTCATATTCTTCGGGATCCTGTGGTACTTCCTATTTGCTCATGGGACGATAAAGAGAGAATACGCACTCCTGCATGTGGCAGAGAATGTGATGGGAGAGGAAAAGACGGAATATCTCCTCGACGAAGAGCTGAGGGAGATCCTCATAAGCAGGGATGGGATCAAATGCAGCAGGTTGGTGGAGAAAATTGAGGACTCCTTGGTCATAGATATGAACTACCTTCCCCCGCCCGATGAACTTGCCCGAAAGATGGCTTTTTCGTTCTCAGATAGACACGGGCTCAGAGAGAAGCTACTTATCGAAGAGTTCACCAAGGATGATAGAAAGGCGCATATGATGATGATGGATGATTGCGTGGTACTATCATATCAGGTCAAGGGAAGGGACCTCTACGACATTGCCTTGGTAAGGACCAGGAGAGGGGCGATATTCTCGGAGAACGACCCACCCGTACACGCGGCCATCTTCATTGTATTTACCAAAGATGAGAAGAACTTCTACCTGAATTCCCTTATGTGGCTCATGTCCTCCTGCCAGGGAGAGGATTTCAAGAAGGGATGGAGATCCGCCCGTACGAAGGAGGATCTAAAAAAGGTACTGTATTCCGGAATGGGAAAAAAGAATAGCTCTCCATAACCTACATGCGACCCGCCGCCCAGTACCAATATCTTCATGGCCGTTATCCCTCTCCTTCCGCATGGGCGATGTCCTCGTAATCTTCCTTGAGACTGCCGGACTCCAGATATTCCTCTATATCTTCCACCATCTCCACCATTTCATCCACATCCATCCTGCCGAAATGTGAATACCACTGGACCTTTCCCTCGGGTCCTTTGAACAGGAACGTGGTCATGGGAACACCGGTTTCCTTTCCCGTGGGAATATAAATATGGTACAGCTCCCGACCATCATCTTCCGCGGCATTGTAGGAGGTCATCTTGAACCTCTCGAAAAATTCACCTTCTCTCCCACCATCCTCGGGTCCGGAGGCGATATCCCGGTCCACCATCTCCTCCCATTGTTCAGTGCATGGGACGCATCCCTGGGTCCAGAAGAACAGGACCAGTATGTCGACATCCTCATCCTCCAGGGTCCGTATCACCCGATCCGGATGGGGGACCTCCTCTCCACTCTTCAAATGTTCATCCGGATAATCTATCCAGAAACCCTCGAAAGGAGGTATCACGGGATCAAGTCCGAGACATCCTAGGCATTTCACGGATGCCAGTTTATCAACCTGCTCGTATCCCCCTTCACAGGAGCCCAGGGTCCACGCCCCGATGCCGAAACCCGCTGCAAGCAGCACCACTGCAAGGGAAAGTAACGGGGAGAGCGGTTTCCCGCCGTATCCGGGCGTGGGGTCCCTCGGCCTCTTGTCCTGCATCATTTCTTGAACACCCCCCTGATCGACCTGTTGAACAGTACGAACCTCTGGGCATTGGTCGGACAGACGGTTACACACCTTCCGCACCTTACACACTCCGGATCCCTCTTGTCCTCCTTCGGGTTTATGCCCATGGGGCAGGCCTTGATGCACAACTGACAGTGTATGCAGTCATCGGTTGAGAACTCGATATCGGTGACGGATATCTTGTTGGTGGGTCCGTACATTGCCCCGATGGGGCAGAGGTACCTGCACCACCCCCTGTCCAAAAATGCTATCAGAATTATCACCCCCACAACGAACAGGCCCTTGTACCAGAAGAACTGGTTCCCGGTCCAGCCGGTGGGGTTAAGCATGAGCTCCGGAATGGTAGCGGTTATGCCCCCGATGGGATCAAAATCCGTAAAGAAGAGAGTGTCGAAGAACCATGAGGTGGGAGCGATCAGGGCCAGTATGCCCACCTTGATCAACCTGAGAAAACGGTCGGATCTCCTTATTCCCTTGGTCCTGCGAAGCTTATCCTTCAGGATGGACCTGACGAAACCGGTGAGGCCTATGATGGAGAACATCAGGGCAAGGAGACCCATGAACTCCAGGCTTGCAAGGGGGTTCTCATCCCAACCTATCGAGATCACAACCATGTTCACCAACCAGAACAATGCACCGATACCGACCAGGATGAAGGAGGGGAGAAGTGATCCTTGCCTTTTTATGAACAGGATACCGCTGAGTGCCCCCATGAAGACCCCAAATGCCCCAATGTATCCCGCCCACATGTAATGGACGATCTCGATCTTGTCCGGGTGAACAAGAAAAGGCACCCCATACTCCTTGAACAGCATCGGGACCGTGACCCCCGTGATGAGCATTAGAAAAGAGGAGCCTGAAAGTACAAACAGTCCTTTTTTCCCCCTGAACCTCCTGTTGAAATATGTGAAAATATCCTGCAGGGTCCCCACCGGACATGCCCATCCGCAGAAGGCCCTCCCCACCACAACTCCGACAGCGATGAACAACCCGACAAGATAGAGAAGCATGAAATATCCTTCCCGGGCCCCCTGGACGATATCGATCGTTCCGTGCTCTATGACCCAGATGGGGCATCCCGCACAGGCACCCGGACTTGCCGGACAGAAGAAGAAAGGATAGATCCAACCGGTCATGGCCACCCCGAAAACGCCCAGGATAGAAACAAGGAAGAAGAATCCCTGGCTGGCTCTCCTCATCGCCGGAATCGACGGGCCCTTTTTCTTCCCTGCCATCCTTTTGTCCCCCATATCTAAAGGTTCTGTTCGGTTCAGCACAACGGAATTCTCCCATAAATATAAATCGAACCCATCTTTACAAGGTCCCGGTGGCGAAATGAAGGTGAGCGTGATAATACCCACCTTGAACGAAGAGAACTCCATAGGCCAGACCATCGACCAGATCCCAAAGGATGAGAACATGGAGATCATGATAGTCGACGGCCTCTCCACCGACAGGACCCGTGAGATAGCCTCTGAAAAAGGTGCCAGGGTCGTCGAGGAGAAGAGAAAGGGTTACGGCAGAGCATACAAGACCGGTTTCAAGAAGGCAAGGGGCAGTATAATCGTGACCCTGGACGGGGACACCACCTATCCAGCCGAACTGATACCCGCGTTGGTCGAGCAGCTTGAGAGTGAAGGATTGGACTTCATTTCATGTGACAGGATACAAAATGCGGAAAAAGGAGCCTTCACCCCCGTTCATGCCTTCGGTAACTGGACCCTGAAGACCACCATGAACCTGCTGTTCGGAACCAAGCTGAAGGATTCCCAGACTGGCATGTGGGTATTCAGAAAGATGATACTGAAAGAGCTCAACATCACTTCCGACGGTATGCCCATGTCCGAGGAGATAAAGATCGAGGCCTTCGGGAATCCCCGGGTGAAGGCCAAAGAGGTCCATGTCCCCTATCGTGTCAGGTTGGGGGACAAGTCACTTGACACCTGGAAGGACGGATTCAAGAACGAGATCTTTCTGTTCAAGAAGAGATTTCATCCAGGATCTTTGGGCCCGAAAGAGAGGTTCTGAGATCCTATATATCGACCCCCGCAAGGGTTATGGTCTCTACAACACCTGGAACCTTCCTTATCCTTTCAACGACCACACCGGATAACATTTTGAAATCCTGTGCCTCGACCTTGGCGATCAGATCGTAATCTCCGAAGAGGGGGGTAAGCTCCTTTATGTCCTCTAAGGTAATAAGCTGCCTGTAGGCCTTGACCTCCATCTTGGCCCGGGTCTTTATGAATACAAAGCCGATCACCAAAGGCATCCCCGTATCGAAAACGGCGCATCGATAGATAACTCTACCTGTTAGCGATCCCTCTGAGGCGGAGGAATACCAATATATATGAAAAGGAACTTGGACCAATCCGCGCCAAAGGGACAGGATCCCTCCGTGCGTCCAAAGACCGGGAAATGTGCCCCAAGGGGTGAATCCCAAGGATGTGGAAAAGATGTCAAAGAGCGTGTATCGTTACATAAGCAAGAGCTGGAACAGACCCTACGATGGTGACATGAAGGAGCTGAACAAGCAGCGTCTGTTGGAGTGGAGGAAGGGCCCAACCTTCCAGAGGGTCGAAAGACCTCTCAGGCTCGACAGGGCCAGGGCCCTTGGTTACAGGGCCAAGCAGGGTTACGTAGTGGTCAGGGCCAAGGTCAGGGCAGGCTCCCTGAGGAAGAGGGCCATCCGCAAGGGAAGAAGGGCAAAGAGGAAAGGTATGATCAGGATGAGGGTGCAAAAGAACCTGCAGAGGATCGCAGAGGAGAGAACCTCCAAGAGATATCCCAACATGGAGGTACTGAACTCATATTATGTCGGAGAGGACGGGAAACACAGGTTCTTCGAGGTAATAATGGTGGATCCGCACCACCCATCCATAGTTAATGATCCAAAGATAAATTGGATACATGAGAGACAGCATACCGGCAGGGTCTACCGCGGGCTCACCTCGGCCGGAAAGAAAGGGCGAGGTCTCAGGAAGAAAGGCCTGGGCACCGAGAAGGTCAGACCCTCCGTTTCCTCCCATAAGCACAAGAAGAGACCGGGGAAGAAGATAAGGATACCCTGATCTAAGCAAGTCTTTCCGGACAGCCGTCCCGGCGGGAGCAGTTCCTGCATTTTCCCTCTCTATTGTGGTTCCGATGGATGACACCCGTCCTTTCGGCCTCCCTCACTTCAGAGACCTTTGAAAGGACCAGTGCTTTGGTCATCATATCCCACTCTATCTTGAAACTTCTGCAAGAATCCCTGGTGGGGGCATATTCGATGTAACCGTAAGGTGTGCTCTGAGCGTAACTTGCATCCATCAGTACCAGATATGCACCAAGCTGCATTATGTGGCTGAAATGGGGACTTTTAGGCACCCTTCCGGTCTTCACCTCGACAGGGATCTTAAAACCTCTCTCCTCTATTATCATGTCAGGTACTCCCACCAGGTAATGCTTCTTTGACACCAGGGGCTTGCCTCTTTTCTTCCCGAGATCATCGGCATCCACCATTCTCGAGTCCTCCGGGATGTTCAGTTTACTCTTCGAAAGCGCCGCTGTCCTCTTGTGCGTGCTTCCCCTCCAGAAGAAGAAAACGGCTCCCATCAACCAGAGACCGGCCGTGGCGATGGACATCCAGTAATATTCCTGAAGATTATCTCCCTTGGCAAGGAAGGTGGAAGCGGTGAATACGGATGCCATCAAGGCCAATGTGGCGACCTGAAGACCGCCGGCATCATCCAATCTGGAGCGCTTGGCCCCTTTCCTGGACCTCCTGAGCCCCAGCATCCAATCATAGAAGAGAGCGCTTATGAACCAGATAAGCGCCAAGGACAGGAAGATCCAACCCAAAAGACCGTCCTTGTCTATCCTGTCCGAGAGGAATATGAAAAGAACGGAGAGGGATACGACAAGCCCCAGCATCAGCGGAGCGCCTAGCGGGATATCTGTCCCTCGGTCAAGGGACCTTTCCCTTCGGAAGCTCAACGTGACGGAGGTCAAAAGGAACATGTACAGCAACATTAAGGAAAACGTCATGATACCGGATATGATCGTATGGTCCATGCCCAAGGGGCGAAGCAGGACTATCCCGTTCACAAGAAGGAACAGACCGAAGATGTACAGTAGAACGGGTGTCGACCTCTTCTCGAAGTTCGCACCGTCCAGGTCCGGAACCATCGCCTTCCACCTCAACCCTCTACTGCCCGGAGTGGACCTGCTCCGATAGAAATAGATGGTCAACGAGATGGTCAAAAGAAGAAGGGAGAGGACAACCACTCCTATTCTCCATAACCCTATATCGACCGAACCCACCCGGGTGAGGAAGACAAGTGAGAAACCCATCAACAGCAGAACGATCGAGAACGTGAGATAAACCCAGGTTATCGAATGGCTCTCTTCGGCCCGCCCCTGCGACCTGAGCACGGAGCTTGCTTCCCTTCCTATCTCGCTGTGTTTTCTAATTCCCTCCCTGAGGTCCCTGCTCTCACGAGCGGGGTCATCCCTCTCCAACTTCCAGGACAAAGGGCAGTAGCTCCACCTTTCCAGCTCGGAAGCGGAGATCAGCCTATCCCGTTCCCACTCGGCCATTGCAATTTGTATCAAGATGACCTTTATTTAACAGTTATCTATTTGTTCCAGAAAATAAGCGGGACTTTGGCGGTGAGGTCGAACCTTTAATGTAGTTTCCAAAACCAATATATCCCAAAACCCTCAATAATCCAGAGCTCCATGGAGATATCCAGTATGCAGACATCCAGAAAAGACATGTTCATAAGGGGCCTGTCACTACTCACCGTTCTGTTCATGACGGCACCAGCCTCCGCGTCGTTATTGGACAGGGGAGCTGTAACATACACACCATTCCAGGGTACACTGGACCCTTATCTGCGCTCCGTGATGTCCCAGAAACAGGACGAAATGAGGGTCCTTGTTCAGTTCACGGACCACCCCATCGACCAGGACATAGGATATGCCGAATCCATTGGCATGGAGCACATCTCATCCCTGAAGGTGCTTCCGGCAGCCTTGCTCAAGGGTACGAGGGATCAGATAAGAGCTCTTTCTGGTTACCCCAGGACGACCTGGATAGAATATGACGGGGAGCTGGAACTCATGATGGAGCGGTCCCTTTCCACCATAAATGCCACCATTGCCTGGAACTCATGGATCAGGTCTTCAAGGGACAGGTACCCGACCATAGACGGCAGGGACGTGACGGTGGCAGTGGTTGACACAGGGATCGATGCGGGACATCCTGACCTCGACTACGGAGAAAAGACCATCATCAATATCAAATCCGACATACCCGGCGGTCCGTGGTACGAGCTGGAGAACTCGGATACCAGTTACGGTCACGGGACCCACTGCGCCGGGACCATCGCAGGCAATGGTGATGCTTCGGCCGGTGCAAGGTCCGGTGTGGCACCTGGAGCAAAACTGATCGGGCTCTGTGTCGGAGATGTGGGGATCACCCTGACCAATACCTTACAGGGTCTGGAATGGGTGTACGAGAACTCCAAAGGGGCCAACCATTACAACATCAAGGTGGTATCCAATTCCTGGGGAGGCCAAGCAGCCGAGTACGATCCGCAGGATGCCCAATCCAGGATCTGCCAGAAGCTCACCTTCGAGAACAACGTGCTGGTGGTGTTCGCCATGGGCAACGCAGGAAGAGGTCACCACCAGGGCAAGGAACTCACTGCGTCCCCTACGGGGCTAATACCCTCGAACATAGGGGTGGCCGCCATTGAGAGGGACGGGTCAGGGGTAGCGGACTTCTCGTCCCGTGGAATAAGAGGTAAGAACCATACATATCCGGACATCGGTGCCCCGGGGGTGACCATATGGTCCGCCCATGCCAGGCTTACGCAGATATCCGCCATATCAAAGATCAGAGGGAATCCGAACCCTTACTACCTCGCCATCTCCGGAACGTCTATGGCAACCCCCCACGTATCCGGTCTCGCGGCACTGATGTTCCAGGCGGCACCTTCGCTTCGCATGTCCGACAGGTACGAGGATTACTCGGGGGATGATCCGGATTGGTGGTATGACTACGAATACAACAGGATACACGAGATAGAATGGATAATGGAGCAGTCAGCGACCTACATAGATCCCGATGGGATACCTCTGGGCAACGAGCAGGAGGACAACGGTGTACCGGAGCCGGATGACCTCTCCGAGACCGAGGTGGGATGGGACGGCAGAACAATTGACTGGGCCCAGGGGTACGGTCTGGTCAATGCAGAGAGATGTGTTGGCATCGCCCTGACCCTCCAGGAGCTCAGAGAAAGGTACCCCCGTAAGACCTGGACCCCTGCCGATGCCATCGAGGTCTACAACAAAAGGGGAGTGTTCCACAGGGATACCAGGAACATGAGCACCGACACCCTTGTTACGGGGTGGGATGCTGAGTTCGCCCGCTATGCACAGGATGACGAAGGTCCTCTCCTTGTCCAGAACCAATCAAGATTGATATGGGTTCCCGAGGGTGCAAAGCAGATCACAGTGAACCTGCACTACGACCCCCTGAGCCTGGAAGATAGGACCGTGGGGGAACTCACGTTCGTCGTTGATTTCGAGAACGACGGTGAGTTCGATCACCAGGAACCTTTCTTCGGGTCCAGGACCAGCGGGACAAAGATGGCAACCTTCAGCACGGAAGGAAGGGACGGAAATTACTGGGCAGTGGGTATCTATGGAAGGGGTTTCAAGTTGATACGACCCTTGAGGGACAGAGAGTACATGGAGCTCAGGATCGATTATTCGATAGGAATAGAGATGCTGATGTCACCTCCGGCGAATGATAGTATCAAGGTGCGTCTGCCGACATCGAGCTCCATGGTATCGCCCTGGGAGGAAGGGAGGCCGTCTTCATCTTACAGCGGAGGAACCATAGGTCTGGAAGGGACGATCTATGATCTCGATAGGGCCGTCCCGATGCCCGAGGAAATGGAAGGCCCCCCTGACGAAGGCATGGGTTTGGCATGGATACTGATCATATTCCTTGCCCTGGCTGGCTCCCTTACCGGTTATCTGATCTGGAAGAGGAGGAAGAACAGATGAGGAGATGGACCCCTGCGATCGCGGTCCTGCTCCTGTTCTTTCCTGCAGCGGGTCCTGCAGCCTACGAACAGGATGATCCCGTCCTATCAAAGCTGTCACCGAGCTTGGAGAACATGGGCTTCGATGTCCGCCACGGATCCGTGATCCCTCCGAGGGCCAGTGAGAATGTACCTGTCCTGATACACGTGAACGAGTACGTTCCGGGCGGATCGGCTGATATCCTCAGGTCCATGGGAGCCCACCTGGGATACCGTTTCAGGGCTTTGGAGGTATACCAGGCGGAGATACCGGCGGCCATGGTCTCGGAGCTTACGGAACCGGACTTTGTGGAGTATATCGAATGGGACGCGCCGGGGACCTTCGACATGGATGTATCCAGCGGCGTTGTAAAAGCTCCCCAGGTATGGTCCTCACTGATAAAGGACGGCATCATCAAGGACCGCTCGATATCGGGAAGGGGGATCGGCATAGCGGTGGTGGATTCAGGGATAGATGCAGGGCATCCTGACCTCGACTACGGAGAAAAGACCCTGATGAACATCAAAGCGGTCCAGGCCGGGGACCCCTGGGTAGAGATGGAAAATAGCGACACTTCGGTGGGGCACGGCTCCCACTGCGCCGGTATAGCCGCAGGGGGCGGGGACGCATCGGCCGGGTCCAGGAGAGGAGTGGCACCCGGGGCGAACCTGATCGGGCTCTCGCTGACGGAGGGGGACGAGGAGGTATCCACTGCCAATTATCTCTACGGCCTGGAATGGGTCTATGAGAACTCCAAACCGGGTGCCAACCCGTACAACATCAAGGTCTGCACCAATTCCTGGCACACCACCGTAGGCGAGTACGAACCCGAGATGGCGCTGTCCAGGATCATCAACAAGCTCACCTACGAGAACAATGTGGTCTGCACTTTCTCCGCCGGGAACGACGGCAGGAACGATCCCGAGGGTGAAGAGGTATGGACATCACAGCAGGGCAACACCCCCGCTGCTATTATGGTGGCAGCCTATGCCAGGGACGGAACCTACGTTGCTGATTTCACCTCCCACGGAAAGGTGGGTTGGAACCATACATATGCCGATGTAGGGGCCCCGGGCGTCCGCATATGGGCCTCGCACGCCAGGAGGACCGGCATCTCGGCCGGGTCGAAGCTCGGGGGGAACCCTAACCCCTACTACCTGGCTATTTCAGGCACCTCCATGTCCACACCACACGTGGCCGGCGCGGTGGCTCTCCTTTGGGAAGCATGCCCATCGATGGATGTCTCGAGATGGGCAGAGGACTACAATGGTTCGGACCCCGATTGGTTCTACGCTCACGAGAGGAGGTTCGTCCACGATTCGGAGCTCATATTGGAAGCATCGGCTGTCCCTCTGCCCTATGTTCCGGATGACGGGGGGGAAACAGGTATTTTCGTTCAAGACCCGACCACTGGTTGGGGGCAAAGGCAGATAGATTATACCCAGGGTTACGGTATGATAGACCTGGACAAAGCGGTAGGTATCGCTCTTTCCCTTCAAATGCTCAGGTCCCGCAATCCCGGGATGCATGTTTCGGTCTTCGACGCTTTGAATGCGTACCACGGCACCATGACCCGGAACCTCTCCTGCGAAAGCAGTGTACTCCATGCCGCCTGGGAGGGCGAGTACAGCAGGTTCAACGACCAGAACGACAAGCCGCTGGTGGTGCAGAACCAGACCAAGCTCATCTACATTCCCGAAGGTACCAGGAGCATCGAGCTGGACCTCGATTACAGCACCTTCTCGATATCGGACCGGTCCCTGGGCGGCATCACCATTGAGGTGGACCAGGACAGGGACGGTGAGCCCGATTTCGACGGGGGGATGCCGATCATCAGCTCCCCGGGAACCTACCGGATCCCGGTTGGCCCCACCGGAGTGTATTACGAGCTCACCGTAAAAGGCCAGGGTTTCAAACTCATAAGGCCCATAGTTGACAATTCCTATGTGGAACTGAGGATAGATTACAATATAAACATTAGGATGGAGGTGCCCGGGGAGAACATTTCCATAGGCAAAGGCGTATATTCATCTCCCATAAACGCCTTCTGGGACCGAGGCGGCTCCGCCGGGAGCGGGAACATCACGCTGGAAAGGAGAATATATGACATGCAGGGGATCGGGGACCCCTGGGCAGAGCCCGACCAGGAGGCGGAGGGCAGGGAGAAGGGGATCCCCTGGACGTTGGTACTGGTGATCGTTATCATATTCATATTAGCTGCATACCTTCTCGTGAAGAGAAGGAAGAAGAAAATGTCCAGCCTCCCCGAGAAGTAGAATTCTTACACGTTTCGGGAACATCGTTAAATAAGCTCAGTGGTAAATGATAATGGTGATACAAGATGGGGTATAAACGCATCAATACCATGGAGGACCTGATGCAGAACAGGAACAGGGCCAGGATATACCATGCGATAATGAGATACCCCGGCTCCAGTTTTACTGATCTTAGAATGCTGCTGGGCATAAAGAACGGAACGCTGTCCCATCACCTGATCAAGCTCGAGAAGGAGGGGGCGGTGCGTTCCAAGAAGATCGGGATATACAGAAGGTTCTATCCGGCCGATGGGAACGTACCCAAGGACCTGGAGGAGAAGATAATAGATGTTGTGCTGGACAATCCGGGGATATCGCAGTCGAACATAGCAAAGAGACTGGACATAACAAGGCAGGTCGCCAACTACCATATCAACTCACTGAAGAAGAAAGGAGAACTGATGATAAGGAGGTCCGGAAGGAACTCCATGATCTATATCATATAGAATCTTTGGCCGGGCCAGCAGTAGGATCATGACCGCTCCGTGAGAGAGGAATGGTGGATGTCACCTTTTGTTTATCGTGAAAGCACAATTGGAGCATTTCCATAGTTCGAATATATCCTGACCCCTTGAAAAGGGAAGTAAAAAACCGTTCTCGCATTTGGGACAGGGTGGGAAGAACTGTTCCGCCATATTACCGCCTCCAGGGTTTGAACAATGAGGAATTATATAATTATTTTCATGAAGGTGATGTGTGCTGTCAGATAACGAACTGCGTGATGAGGACGATCCCCACCGATACCACGACGATGGTTGCGATAAGTAGCGTCAGATGGACATGAGGGCCTTGCTCCGGGTCCTCCAGGGCTCCAAGGACTCCTTTCTTTCTCATTGTCCGGTAGACCTTTACCAGTGAGAAGGGGGGAGCCTTCATGGATATGTCGTTCTCTTTCTCACTTTCCATACGGAGCGGATAAGGAGGAGGATACTTAACCGTTTTCCTCCTTCAAAGACAGGTGTGGCGTATCCCGATAGTTTTAAGCAATATGTTGGATTACCACACCGGTATACCAATGGAGGGCATTCCATGGAAGTTGTTCTTGATGGTGAAAATGTCACCTACGAAGATATCGTGAAGGTCGCAAGATACGGGGCAAAACTTGACATCTCTCCCGAGGCTCTGGAGAAGATAAGAAAATGCCAGAGCATGATCGAGGAACTGGTGGACAAGGGGGAAAAGATATACGGCGTCACCACCGGCATAGGTGAGCTGGCCTCTGTAATACTGACCAGAGAACAAGGACTGGAGCTGCAGAAGAAGATCGTCTTCTCACACAGCGCCTCCTTCGGCAGGGAGCTCCCTTCCGAGGAGATCAGGGCGGCCATGGCATCCAGGGCCAACGTATGGACCAAAGGACACAGCGGCTTGAGGGCCTCCACCGCTGAGAAGTACATCGGGATGGTCAACAAGGATGTGATCCCGGTGGTCTACGAGAAAGGGTCCGTTGGCTGCAGCGGTGACCTGAGCCCGCTGGCCCAGATAGGCGAGGTGGTCCTTGGTGAGGGTGAAGCGAGACATAAAGGTGAAAAGCTGCCTGCCAGAGAGGCCCTTGCAAGGGTTGGAATGGATCCTCTGAAACCGACCTTCAAGGAGGGTCTTGCACTGATAAACGGCACCCAGGTCATGGTAGGCCAGATGTGCCTTCTGCTCGAGGATGCAAAGAACCTGATCAAGAACGCCGTCATCGCCTCCGCCATGACGCTGGATGCCCTCAATGCCAATACAAGACCCTTCGATCCGAGGGTCCATGCGCTGAGGGCACACGACGGGCAGGTAAAGGTGGCAAACCTCCTGCTGGAGCTTCTTTCAGGTTCACAGATCCTGGAAAAACCCAGCGGAAAGGTCCAGGATGGATATTCGATGAGGTGCACCCCACAGATACTCGGCCCCACACTGGACCTCTGGCACTACACCAGAAGGACCATCGAGACGGAACTGAACTCGGTTGTGGACAATCCGGTGTTCTTCCCCGATGATATGGACCACATCGGAGCAGGTAACTTCCACGGCCAGGGCGTCGGGATCGCCGCGGATGTTCTCAAGATCGGCATGTCGGAGATATGCGATCTCTCCGAGAGGCACACCAACAGACTGCTCAACCCCACACTGTCCGGTCTGCCAGCTTTCCTGGTGGATGGTGCAGGAATGAACTCCGGTCAGATGGTGGCACAATATACCGCCGCGGTCATGGTGTCAGAGAACAAGGTGCTTTCCCACCCTGCCTCGGTGGATTCCATATCCGTTTCTGCCGACCAGGAGGACCACGTATCAATGGGACCGGTTGCCATCAAACACCTCAAGGAGATCCACGAGAACACCATAGGGGTGCTCGCCATCGAGATGCTTGCGGCATCGCAGGCACTGGATTTCAGGAGACCGCTGGTTCCGGGCAGGGGATCCAAGGCGGCTTACGATGTGATCAGGGAAAAGGTCGATTTCATGGAAGAGGACCGCCCTCTGCACCCCGATATCAAGGCCATTGCCGATCTCATCAGATCCAAAAGGATAGTGGAAGCCGTCGAAGCAGAGCTCGGAGAGATAGGGATATAGTCGGAAAAGGCTCCTGAAGGAGCCCAATTAATATCTGTCCAGGTATTGCTCTAGACGGAAAATTAAATAAGTCAAAACCGTAATACTTCAAGAGCAATCCTAATAGTGCAGGTCCGAGTTTTAGAACTGGACCTGTGATTCCTAAATAGAGATGTGTATTCAGGTGGGGCATATGATACTTCGAAAAGCGTGCTTATTCGTTGCGATGCTATTCTTGACCAGTGGATTATATGGGGTTTTCCCGGGCTCGGAGGCCAATGACATCCAGGATGTTCCGACCGCCACGGAATATATAACCACTGATTATATAGTCTACAACGGAGAGGAAAAGGGACTTGACAATGTGACCTGGGTCATGCAAGCTGACATCCATGTCTACGGAACACTCTTCATCAACAGTTCACATTTCACCTGGGACCCTTCAACGGACGGTGGTTTGGAGTTCAACATACACAGCGGTGGAATGTTGAAGATGAAGGACACCAACATGACCGCAAATGACACAACGACCAAACAAACCAATGAAGAAGACGGTATATGGGAAGTGTCATGGGGTATTCACTGGAAGTTCATCTTCGCAGGTTCGGGTTGGATAAGGGATTCCGACCTCAGCTACATGTGGGGGGCCTCCGCTACCGGCATCGACAACATACAGGGAGGTCTGCAACTTCTTAACGATGATATCTTCATTGACAATATAAACATTTTTAACGGCCAGGGGAGTGGTTTGACCTTGTGGAACCCCTCCCATAGTTATTCATCGCCAGGGGCAGGTCCCACAATCACGAACTCCGTGGTGAAGAACGCTTCTGGAGACGGGTTGTTCATATGTGGTTATGGTAATAAATATCCCACCATCAACAACACTGATTTT
>JAWOCK010000060.1:0-14673 GCA_046483845.1 Thermoplasmatota archaeon
GCGATTTAGCTGGCTTTTCTCAATTTTTAATAATGCACAGCTTGATGAAAAATTGAGAAAGCTGTACTATTCTGAGACCCAGTAAAACAATGTTAATTTATGGTCTCAGGCCTTGCTAAATCAGATGATAATATAATGAGTTGGCGATTTAGCTGGCTTTTCTCAATTTTTAATAATGCACAGCTTGATGAAAAATTGAGAAAAGTGCAGGGGGAGGGATTCGACGATCGGAAAATCATAGATTTTCCTCGCCTGCCACTATTCCGAGGCAAGCGAAGCGGAATAGTGACAGAACCTTCGGTTCGAATCTTCCCCCTGAGATTTTCATATTGATAAGTAAATGTAAATGAAAATCTGGTGCAGGGGGAGGGATTCGAACCCTCGAACCACTAAGGACTAGACCCTGAATCTAGCGCCGTTGGCCAAGCTAAGCTACCCCTGCATAGGGGTTGAATGCGGATGATACCCCTTTTGGGTAGTTATACTTGGCCAACGGGGACCGGGTTGGAACACACCTGTTCCGACCCCAGGCAAATCTTTGATTTGCCAAGGTTGGCCAAGCTAAGCTACCCCTGCATAGGGGTTGAATGCGGATGATACCTTTTTTGGGTAGTTATACTTGGCCAACGGCATCTATATTTTCTTCCACCCGAACTTTGTTCGGGTATGCCGAAGGCGCCAAGACGGGCTATCGAAGATGCCCATCCCGTGAACGGATCGGCCAAAGGCCGATGGGTTCTAAGCTACCCCTGCAAAGGATTCTTTGCGACTCACCACCCGGCGAAGCACCGTACGGATGCATGATACCCACGGGGTCAACGGTCATTATCCACCCGATATAAAAACCAAACTGTTGAAAGCGGCAAGAGACCCCTTATGATTTAGGATAAGGATTTATATGGATGGATATTCTGGCATGTAATATGGAATTCGTCCTTTATCAGCAACCACAGTGCCCCTTCTGTAAGCATTTCAGGAGACTGTTCTACAAGCATATCCCCGGGGGGAAGGAAGTGGTGATCCCCGACCACGGATCAGAACTCTGGACCCAACATTCTATCCAATACGTTCCAACCGTGGTCGCGTACAGGGACGGGGAAGAGGTGGAGAGGCTTTCCTCGGTGGAGCTCGTCGGGATAAGGAAGAACAGGTGGCTTGATTGGCTTGATATGATCAAGGAAAAGTACGGTGTTGACAGGACGGAGCCAGAGGACCTCGAAAAGCAATGAGATTGAAGGTGAGGTAGAGGACGGATATGGACCATGGGGTCAGGGAAAAGATAGGTGTGTGTCCTCTACCTCTTTCTTATACCAACCAGATGGAAAACCGGCGAACCGTCAATATAAGAATATCGGCTGAAAGGACAAAAATGAAAGAGCGGCAAGGGACGAAGCAAGAAGAAAGGAAAATGGGGCGTGGAGGCAAAAAAACACCATGTCCCTTGCCTTTTTCTGGTTTTATACTGTTTATGAAGTTGTTCAGATGTATTTTAATAAATATCGGTTCAGCTTCGTAACGAACCGGATCAACGGACCTGTCCGCTGAACCTGTCATCAAACCTCTGGATCGCGATTCCGAGAACGATAAGCAGAAGTCCAATCATGGTGGTAAGCAGGATGTGCTCCCCCACCAGAACCCTGATGAACAGAAGCGATATGAACGGACCGAGGTAGATCAGGTTCGATATCTTTGACGCGGCACCGGATATCTTGAGTGCCTTCAACCAGATGATGAAGGTGACACCCATCTCGAAGATACCGATGTACGCCGAGCCTGCTATACCACCGGTCCCGATTTCCAAACCCCCTCTCAGCAAGACCACCGCCATGATCAGCACCGACCCGGAGACGAAGTTGAGGAAAAGCTTGATGTCATCATCCAGCCGGCTCTTGATATTAAGCGTCCAGAATGATGCCCAGATAAGAGCGGATAGAAGCCCCAGTAATATTCCAAGGGGAGCTATGGTGGAGCCCAGAAAGAAACTGCCCCTGGAAGATATCACGAACATGCCGAGGAAAGCGATGAACACTGCCGCGATCTGTAGTTTCGATATCCTCTGTCCCAGAACGATGACGGACAGAACAGTGAGTATTATGGGCCAGGTATAGTTGAGTGCCTGGGCCTCCTGAGCCTTGAGGATGTCATATGCGCTGAAAAGCACAATGTAATAGAGGAAAGGGTTCAGAACACCCAGCATCAGCGCCTTGCCGATGTCCTTCCCGGGGACCCGGCCCAGATCGGTCAGCTTCCCCCTGAAAAGGAGAACCAGCATGAGCACCATCGTAGAGACCACCGATGCCAGCAGAACCATGGAGAGGGGGTCCGCATGGTCCAGGGTGAGTTTGAACGCAGAGGCAACGGTGGACCAGATGAGCACCGCAGCGAGACCGAGAAGATAAGCCTTGGAAATCCCTTTCACTCCTCCGTGAACTGACACAGCCACTATAAATCATGTTCATGGATTCTTGGAAAACATTATTAATAGAGTTATTACGATAAATTCGGCATGCCGGTGGTTGAGGTCAGATCGGTATCCAAGAGCTTTGGGAGACTGAAAGCGGTGGACAATATCTCCTTCGATGTGATGGAGGGGGAGTTCTTCGGCCTGCTTGGACAAAACGGTGCCGGGAAGACAACACTCCTCAGGATGCTGACGGGTCAGCTTCAGCAGGACAGCGGGAGCATCTCGGTCCTTGGGAGGTCCAATCGTGACCCGGTGAAGGTCAAGATGGGAACGGGGATCGTACCGGAAGCAGAATCGCCTCCGTCGTTCCTCACGGCAAAGGAGTTCCTGGAGCTGGTATGCAGGATAAGGGGCGTTAAGGATATCCAGCGAAGGATCGATAGTTGGCTCGATCTCTTCCTGCTCCGGGATAAGGAGGATGTTCTGTGCAAGGACCTCTCCAAGGGGCAGAGACAGAAGATAATGCTCTCCTCGGCGATGATCCACGACCCCCGGCTCCTTTTCCTGGACGAGCCGTTCATAAACCTGGACCCCATATTCCAGAAGAAGGTCAGGGAGCACCTGATGGAACTGAAAGAGGGTGGCACCACCATATTGATGTGCACCCATATACTGGATATGGCGGAGAGGACATGTGACAGGGTGGCGGTCATCAACAGAGGAAGGATCCTATCCATCGGCGGCCTGAAGAAGATGAGGGGCAGGGAAAGCCTGGAGGAGATATTCGTACGTCTTGTGGAGGGTGATGAACCTGGTTGATGCAGGTTTCCGCCTGTTCCGGATGATGCTCCTGGAGGAATGGCGGCTCCAGAGGTCCTTCGTGGGCTCTTTCGGAGCCTATTTCTTTCCTCTTTTCATACTGTTCATGTCCACGATCGTGGTAATGCTGTTTCCCGTGGGAGATGGTTCTTCAATGGTGGATGTGATACTCGTCATCATGCTCCTTTACGGACTCAGCGTGGGTGCAATAGCGCTGATGGGGGAGCAGATAATGGAAAGGAGGCTGGGGGAGGTGCACCTGCTTCTCAAGGTCCCTCAGTTGCAGCCGCTATCTTTCAGATCGACGGTCTCCATATTCTTCGTGAAGGAGGTCTTCTTTTACCATCTCTATTCCTCCTTACCCTTCTCCCTGGGTATCATGATCGGCGGGACGATATCGAGGACCCCGCTGTCACAGTCGCTTATGCTGGTGATCTCCATTTTCCTTGTATTCACCCTGGGGATGTCCTTGAGCTTCCTGTTATCCTCGCTCTTTGTGAGGTCCAGGGTTCTGGGTTCTTCAATAATTGCGGTCTCGGTCCTGACCCTTGTATCCTTACATTATCTGGAGGTTTGGGACCCGTTGTCACTCATCCGTTTCCTCCACTTCCGGGGAGATCCGCTCTGGCTCTTGGTCTGTTTCCCGGGATGCATATTTCTCTATGCTGCAGCGGTACTGCTCATGAAGGAGAACATCGGGACAAGGTCCCGGACCCACAGGAGCAGGGAGCTCTCCATCGGTACAAGGCTATTGGGAAGCGAGAGAAGGAGGGCGCTGTTGGTAAAGGAATGGTTGGAGCTGAAAAGGAGCGGTACACTCCTCCCTGTACTCTTCAGTTTCATCGGACCACTTCTGGCGGTCTACGGTCTGGTCCTCCTCCTACAGGAAGGATCGGACATCGATGTTCGCTTCAACGTGATATTCTTCGGGGCGCTCATCGGTTTCTTCGGTATGATGACCTATTCCTGGCTGAACAACATCGAGCCCAACGAGGCCCTCAATCTGCTCCCCATTGACGTGCCCGACATCATAGATGGTAAACTACTGCTGTATTTTCTGCTCACCATCTCAATATCCACGGTGTACATATTCATGATCGCTCTCATCAACGGGGAGCTCGATCTCCTTCCGGTGGCCCTGGTCGTGGGCTTCTCCACCAATACATACCTTGCTTTCATCACCGCGAGGTTGACCGGCCTCAAGACCAACTCCATGCTCCTCGACGCGGGAACGCTGGTCAGGTTCTCGTTGCTTGTGGTCCCCCCTCTCATATTCATGGTGATAATGTCCTTTTACCTCCGGGATCTCTCCGCTATTCCGGTCATAATTATACTGGCCGCATCGCTGACACTCATCGCTGCCTCATTTTTGGCATTCAAAGGGATCCGCAAGAGATGGCGCCGGGAGAGGTTCGGATTTTAGAGCAATCCAAATATATACCTTGGAGGGACTTAACCTGCGGGGAAAAGATTGAAGGAACAGGCATTCAAGTTCATAATAGCTGTCTGCATCGTCCTGATCATAGTGCTTGTAACCGTACTGATCTCCGTGGTCTATCCTTACTGGGGCACCAAAGCGCCGCTGAAGGAGGAGTTCCATCTCTTGGAGACCGAGGAGATGGAATTCGCCCATCCGGTGGAGCGCGGAGCGGTACTCGGTGCCCACTGGTTCGGAAGGGTCCAGAGAACCGACGGCTCCTTCGTTTACATATTCGACCCCGACAACGATACGGAGATCGAGTCGTACGGCTATTCCCTGGCCAGGCACAGCGCTAGCATATATCCGCTGGTCTGGGCCTTCCAGCATACCGGTGATGAGAGGTACCTCCGGGCCGCAGAGGATGCCGAGGGCCACATAGAACCCCTGATAAAGGAGAGGGGAAGCATACATTACATATTGAACGGGGAGAGCTCCAGGCTCTTTGACAATGCACTGGCGCTCATCGCATACTGCTATCTCTACAATGCTACGGGTGAAAAGCGATATCTGGAACATTTGGAAGGGCTCGCGGACCTCTGTCTGGAGAGCCTGAATGACGAAGGCCGGTTCGATTACACCTACGAATGGTATCTGATAAGGTCATTCGAGGAGAACCTCATGGCATCCGGAGAAGGTCTGCTGGGACTTGCACTCTCCTACAGGTTCACCGGGGAAGAAAGATACCTCGAAGGTTTCGAGAGGGCCGCGGAATACCACATGGACCATCTCACCTACAACAACTGTCGTAACATGTCCACCGCATATTACTCCTGGATGTCCTCGTCGTTTGCAGAGGGCTATCATCTGACCGGAAAGGAGGAATATGCCGATGCATGTTTCCAGCTCTCCGATTGGATGATAGACAATTATTACGGGAGGTACTTCGGCTACAGGGGTGTCTACGACCAGGACCTTTTGGAAGCCCATCCCGAGCTGTGGGGATCCTTCAGGTCCTATCCCTCCATGAACTCCTGCACCTACAGCGAGGGTCTCGGTGATGTTCTGGGTGTGGCAAAGGCAGTGAACGATACCGGCAGGATAGGCAGGTATTCGGATGTACTGCTCAACGCCTCCCGCTTCATACTAAACCTGCAGTACGGTGAGGACGAGGCCTACCGGTTCGATTCCCCCCATCTCGTGCTCGGAGGCTTCCGCCACGACCTCTTCGACCGGGTCAACGAGGACATGGGATGGCAGAGCAGATGGATCAGGATCGACTACACACAGCATGCCATCGGAGCACTGTTCAGGATAATGAAGAACATACCCTCGGAGGACATCTCGGATCACTACCGAACCTAGTCCACCACTTGCTCGTTTCGAAAAGATGGTTTCAGAAAATGCCGCTTTCGTACTTCAAGGGCAGGAGCTGCCCGGATGGTGTACGATCCGTTATGTCCGGTCATTTCCTTCGGGGAACGCCTCTTCCAGTTTGTTCTTGATCGTGAAGGCGGACCAAATAGGGACCGCTACCTGGGCAACAATTAAAAATGGCATCATACACAGGCCGATCAGGCAATAGGCCAATATGCTTACCATGACCCAGGCAAATGCAATGATCAACAGCCATACTATCAATCTGACGACCCCTTCCGTTATGAGACCCGAGAACATGTAACCGAGGCCCAGAACTCCGAAGAGACCTCCCACCAGTTCCAGAATGAAAGCAATGTTCTTGTCCACGTTCTTCAGTTCGTCCGCCATGGGATCATCATCCTTGAACACTTCAATGGATCGTCTGACCCTAATACCTTTGCATTTACGGTCATTGTTCTGTCAAAGCGGATGGTGCCGATCCATGGAACAGTGCAGCGAACACCTTGCAGTCCTTCACAAGGTTCTTCACCTCAATGTATTCGTTGGGTGAATGGGCCTGGTTCTCTATTGTTTCCCAGACAGCAACCCTGAACCCCGCGTTCCTTATCATTGCCGCACAGGTACCTCCTCCGATCCCGCCGGTTTTCGGTCTTTTTCCGGTTACCTTCTCCACGGCTTCCTTCAGCATGTCGATGATCGGTGAATCGGCCGGTGTCGGATGCAGTGTCCTCTCAACGAGATAGGGTTCCACCGAGATGCTGACCCCCGTCTCGCTCTCCACTTCCGATGCGACCCCCCTCATCTCGCCCAGTACCTCTTCCACGGTGTGAAAGGGAAGGAGTCTGCAGTCAAAATACAGGACATCCTCCCCGGGAATGACATTGATCCCGGAAACACCCTTCTCCCTTCTGGTGGGTTCAAAGCTGGATAGAGGATGATCGAAGGAGCTGTCCTCCATGTCGAACCTTTCATGGAGGAGCCTGTCAACACGGTTCCCGAATAACATCGATGCCCTCAGGGCGTTGTTCCCGAGATGAGGCATGGAAGCATGACACTGCTTCCCTTTTACGGATACCCTGACCCACAGGAGGGTCTTTTCCACCGTTTCTATGATCTCCCCTTCGGGATCGCCATGGTCGGGGACCAGGATCAGGTCACTGTCCTTGATCAGTCCCTCTTCCAGGAGATGACCGATGCCCTTCTCATTGGATTCTTCCTCATCGGAGACAATGAAAAGAGAGACATCGAAATACGGTTCTATTCCTGGATCGGTCATGGCCTTCATTGCGAAGACAGCGGCGGCGATGGCCTGCCCGTTGTCTTCCACCCCCCTTCCGATCATCCTTCCCTTCTCCACCCGCAGGGTAAATGGGTCTCCGTCCCATTTATCCGGGTCCCCGGGTGGAACCACGTCCATGTGTGTTATCAGCACGATCCTTCTCTCGGAGCTTTTCCCCTTGAGAAAGACCTCGATATTGGGTCTTTTCCCCGAAGGGACCCGTTCGTCGTCCGAATCGTGGCGTATTATCTCCCCGATCTTGAATTGTCGTATCAATCCCTCTATGGCCAGGGCTTTTTCCATCTCTCCTTTTCCCCCCGAAAGGGGCCCCACTGCCGGGACCGAGACGATCCTCGACAGGAATTCGATCATGGGCTCCACCGAATTCTCGATCCCCGAGAAGATTTCATCCTGAACGTCCATTTCAATCCTCGTCCCGGCTCTTCTTGCGGGTCGGTGGATCCTTTTTCTTCGAAAGGATCCTTTCCTTGTAATCCATCACGTCCTGGATGACAATATCGATATCATCCGCCTGCAAAACGACCAGATCACCCTGCTGGGCCATATCGAGAGCCGTTCTTGTGGCCTCCCTTCCGTCCAGTACTACGGTCATCATATCGTCCGTGAACCCTCCCTTTTTCAGTCCTTGACATACAAGGTCCGCCACAGCACCGGGAGCCTTTCCCCTTGGATCGGTATCGGTAACCACGACATGATCATAGAACCTGGAAAGAGCGGTCCCGTATTCCACCGTGTCCTCCTCCCTGCGATCACCCGTACCTGATGCCATCCTTATCTTCCTGCCCGGTCCAAGATCCCGTATGAACTCTCCTGTGGCATTTACCGCTCCTATGTTATGTCCGTAGTCGATGATCGCCTTGAAATAATCCATATCTATGAGGTTCATCCTTCCCGGTGACAGCCCTATGGATGAACTGAAGCTCACCAGTCCCGCTCTGATCTGTTCACCGTTCAAACCCAGGGCGGAGGCTGCAGCCACGGCGGCCAGTACGTTTTGGACATTGAACAGGGCCTTGCCATTGTAGGTGAGGGGCACCTCCAGGAGCTTGGCGACCGTTGAGTTCCATCCCTCCTTCTGGATCATCACCGACCCATCCTTGCAGATGACATTCATATTGCCCTTTTCGAGGTTCTCGTTCAGGGCCGGGTTCTCCGGGTCCATGGAGAACAGGATTGCCTTACCCTTCGTACTTTCCAGAAAGGAGAGGACCAATGGATCATCGGCGTTGAGAACGGCATATCCGGTGGGTCTCACGGTTTCGATCACGGTGGACTTCAATCTTGCAAGGTCCTCCATGGTGTTTATGCCGCCGCTCCCCAGATGGTCCGAGGTTATGTTGAGAAGTACCCCCACATCGCTTTCAGAGAAACCGAGGCCCCGCCGGAGCAATCCTCCTCTTGCCACCTCGAACACCGCATGATCGATGGTGGAATCCATAAGGACCTTCTTTGCACCCTCCGGTCCGGAATAATCACCTTCCAATATCGGTACATTGTCTATTACAACCGCATCGGTCGAGGTCATTCCTACCTTACTCCCATTCAGTCCCAGGATATGGGAGATCAGTCTCACGGTCGTGGTCTTTCCGTTTGTACCGGTGACCGCGACTATGGGTACAGTGTGATCCGATCCCGGGGGAAACAGCATATCGATCACATTACCTGCGACATTTCTGGAAGTTCCGACGGAGGGGGTGAGGTGCATCCTGAAACCAGGTGCGGCATTGACCTCTATAACACCGGCACGGTCCTTGCAAAGAGGCTCCCGCAGGGACGGAGCTATTATATCGATCCCTATCACGTTCAATCCGATAATACGGGAGATCCTCTCGGCCATGGACCTGACCAGGGGATGGACATCGTCGGTTACATCCACCGCGGTGCCTCCTGCACTGAGATTTGCCGTGGATTTGATGAATACCTTCTCACCCTCGGGAAGAACGCTCTTCAGAGAGAGACCGTTGATGGAGAGCAGGCGCTCGGTCATGTAATCCGCCTTGATCCTGGTCAGGTTCTTCTCATGGCCGAAACCCCTTGCCGGGTCCCTGTTTATCTCATCGATGAGGTCCTGGATGGTATCTTTTCCGTTCCCTATCACGTAGGCCGGTTCCCTGAGTGCTGCCGCAGCGAACTTTCCATCTATGACAAGGATACGATGGTCCGACCCCTCCAGGAACTTCTCCACCAGAATTGTTCCGGAGAATTTCCTCGCGATATCAAATGCTTTTTCCAGTTCTTCACTGTTATTGATATTGGTCGTTATCCCTCTTCCATGATTACCTGTCAAAGGTTTGACGACCACGGGATATCCGATATCCTCCGCTATCTTCAACGCTTCATCAAGGTCCTGGACAGAGCGCCCCTCGGGTACCGGGATGCCCATGGAGGATAGTATGTTCTTGGAACTCTCCTTGTCATCGGCTATCTCGACCCCCAGTGCAGATGTGTTGTCCATCAAGGTCGCCTGTATCCTTCTCTGATGAATACCGTAGCCCAGCTGAACGTAGCTCCATTCGTTCAATCTGATCTGGGGGACCCCCCTCTTCTTTGCCTCATCCACTATTGATTGGGTCGAGGGGCCGTACAGGTTCTTTTCCCTGATCCTCTTCAGCTCGAGCACCATGGGTCCTATTTCGTTGGTCCTCCCCTGGAATAGGTCCTCCACTATCTTTACAGCATATCTTCCCGCTTCCAGACCGACCTCCTCATCCCGATATCTATAGACGACATTGTATATTCCTTTCTCATCGGTATCCAGGGTCTTACCGTAACCGACCTCGGTCCTTGCAAGACACTGCAGTTCGATGGCGATGTGCTCCACAACATGACCAGCCCAGGTTCCTCTTTCCACCCTCTCGAAGAATCCGCCCCTTCTGCCAATAGAGCATCTATGCTCTATCAATGTCGGAAACATCCTCTCGATATTCTCCCTGAAACCAGGGACCATATCCGTAGGTCTTTCTTCAAGGTCCCCGATATCGAGCTTCATGAATATTGCCTGGTATCTGCTGTGGAAATTGGGTCCTCTGAGAGCCCGCATCTCAATTATTTTCATTCTAAGTCCTCTATTGATCGCATCTCAAGCTCAGGTTTTCCATGTCTTTGGGTTTGAGATACTCCTTTTTGGTGAGATCGTACCCATGGCCTGTTACGATGGTATGTATACGGAGGTTCTCGATGGCTATCGCCTCACCATTTTCGATACTGGTCACATTGGTGTATTCCAGGTGATGGCCGTCCACTATCACGATCAGACCGTTTCCGATGGCCTTGAGTAGATGTCCATCCTCTATGATGACCCCCGTATCCTCGCCCAGTCCGATCCCGATATAACCCGGGTTCATGCATACCATCTGCATCAATCTGCTGAACCTTCCGCGTTTGATGAAATGGGTGTCAATGATAACGCTGTCTATCAATCCGATGCCGCCGGTGATGTTAACGGTTCCCTTGAGTAAGGCCTCACTGCTGTCACCGCCGTATATCATGGTCTCGGACATAGCACTTGCACCGGCACTTGTTCCGGCTATGATGCAGGTTTCCTCCCGGTACCTTCTGCGGATCTCCTCGATCATCGGGGAGCCCCCCAGAGTGCTGGTGATCCTGAGCTGATCCCCTCCGCTGAAGAATATTACGTCCGCTTCCTTGATCCTCTGCAGCAATCCCGGATCATTTGCCTGTTCCCTGGTCTTTATGTGTATCAATCCCACGGAGGTCTTTCCCACCTTGTTGAAGGCTTTCACATATATCTTACCTGTCTCTTTGGGACATTCGCTTGCGGTTGTTATGACCTCGATCTTCGCGGTGCGTTTCTTGACAAGGGAGGTTATCTTTGATAGGATCTCGAGATCGTATTCCTTATCCTCATTTCCTCCGACCGCTATCAACAAGCCCTTCGGGAACATACTGTCTCCGGATCTCGGCGTAACATCTTTCTTGGTCATCCGGACCATCCAAATAGTTGGGTCTATTTATAGTCATGTATATGTGTGTTCTGCAATGGAAAAAGGATCGACATGCGCGAGGTTCGAAAACCAGCCCGGATAGTGTATGGAGAACTAAAGGAATGAGCTGTATCCTTTAGGTTCTGATCCAAGGCGTATTATTTAATTAAGAGCAGTTCATGGGACCCCGAAAGAATGAAGGGAAGGACAAAGGGGACCATAGGATTGACCTTCGCTTCCATAACATGGTTCCTTGTACTCTCCGGAAGAAGAACGGTCTCCGTACTCCTCGTGGATATAGAGGGAACCTTCTCCATCGATCACGCCCAGGCCGGTCTCGCCATGACCGCCATGTTCCTGGTCTACGGCCTCATGCAGTTTCCTTCCGGCGTGATATCCGACATCAAGGGAAGGAAGACGACCATAGCGGTTGCCATCATGATAATGGGTGTCTCTTTACTCTTGATCGGTCTCTCGGTGCATTACATGATGTTCATGGCAGCCATGATGCTCTTCGGACTCGGGTCCGGCAGTTTCCAGACACCGGGTATCTCAATGATATCCGATCTTTACGTGGCGGACCGTGGCAGGGCTCTCGGCATACAATCCAGCGCGGGGTCCCTGGCGGGTCTGGTCCCGATCGTCGCACCCATCATCGCCCTGATCGATTGGAGGCTTTTCTTTCTCGGAGCCGGGATCATCACGCTCCTTGTGGGATATCTGTTCATAAGAATGGGAAAGGAGACGACAACCCTTCCCGGCAGGATATTCGTCCGGGAGAGGCTCCTGGACGGTATCAAAGCCCTGAAGAACCCGATCACACTGTTCATCTTCATCATTACGATATTGATGGTCTACTGCTGGATCGGCTACACTACTTTCTTTCCTGCATACCTGATAGAGGTGAAATCCTTCTCGGTCATAGAAGCGGGTATCGCATTCTCCGTGCTCTTGCTGGGAGGGATGCTGTTGAAACCGATGATGGGAAGGATATCGGACAGCAGGTCCAAGATGGCGACCATGATGCTGGTTACCTCCACAGGAGGTGTGTTCACCGTACTGACGGTGCTGGTGGACGGCTTCGTATGGGTCCTGGTATTCTCATTCTTCCTTTCGGTGGTTCCCGCCTTCTTCCTGGTGACCAACTCCTTGCTTCTGAAGAGATGGGAGGAGAAGGGCAGGGGAGGCAAGCTGGGTTTCTTCAGGTCCCTCACCGTGCTCCTGGGGTCCCCGACATCAGCCCTCATCGGATATTCAGCGATGGTATACGGCTTCGACAGGTCCTTCATTCTGATATCCGCCGTCCTGCTGCTCATATCCGTGGCGATCCTGGTGGGCATCTTAGTCCAAAAAAAAAACAGTTCATGGACGATACGGACCAGAAGGTGAGGTCACCATTGCGAAGGGTTTAGATATATGACGCGCACATGGACTTCCGAGGTGTCCGAACTTGTCCGGAGCCCATCATCTGATCACTCTTTCCATCATGCTGACTGTGGCACTGATACCGTTGGCAGATCCCGTATCTGCGGAAACACCGGATCAGGAAAGACCCTGGGAGGTACTGGACCGGTATTCTTCCACCGTATTTTTAGCACCGGGCGAGATGGAGTCGCTTCATTTCGATCCGGACCTGGGTAAGCTGGTCATGGACCGAACAGGAACCGAACTGTCGGATACGGTCCTGCAGGCAATAGAAAAGGTCCCGAGATGGACCAGGACCGATCTGACCAGGACATTCCTTGAGATAGGTGACAGCAGAGCCACCACCTATGCACGGCTCATACTCGACTGCTCCGATGAGAGGTTCCTGGACGAGCTGGCGTTCTCCATATCGCACACTTCTTTCGAGGTCCTAGAGAGGTCCTCGGTCTATCCCCGGGTGTTCATGGACAACGTGGAGACGCTCTACGAGAACGACCTCTCAATCGATTATGCGGATATAGTGGACCGGGCCAATGTTTCCACTATCATTTACTGGATCAACATATCGGGAAACAGGAGCTCATTCGAGCTCCCATCCGATATCTACTACTGGTACGTCGTTCACCCCAAGATAACGGATGAGGATCCCACCTACATAGATCCCTCCACCGGAAGGGCTTCTTCAAATGGGAAATTCTGGAGGGATTGGCTGTTCAACCACGCGGACAACGGATATCCCGAGGATACATCCACAAGTACGGTCCTGTATCCCAAGAACGCGACACCGCCTCTTCTCAGAGAAGTGCTCTCGGGGGTGGACACCGTATGGAACGGGGAATCCTACAGGGCTCCTGCCGGCTATCTCAACAATGGGACCGGGAACCGGAGACCCTTCGATTACAAGGACCACGCCATTGAAAAGGTCTCCAATTGGGTCGAAAAGACGCTCCCCCTGAACGTGAAAGAAGAGAAGAACAGAATCGGTAGTAACCCGGAAAGGTCCGTCCAGCCCGTGAGGATATCAAGGAACCATTACGGTAACTGCGGGGAACTCCAGGACCTGACCGTGGCGGCCGCCCGTGCGGCACTTATCCCTGCCAGAGGTGTGTTGAACACCGGCGAGGACCATGTCTGGTCCGAGTTCTGGGAGAGGGGATGGCACCAGTGGGACAACTACTGGTCCGACGGAGGTTCCGGAATAGACAATTTCGGCAATTACGATGCCGATTTTCAGGGGAGCTGGGGAAAAGAACTGTCAACCGTATACTCCTGGCGCGGCGATGGTTATGTGGAGATGGTCACCGGCAACTACTCCGACACAGCGAACTTCAAGGCCACCGTAGTTGATCCGTCCGGAAGACCGGTGGACGGGGCCAGGGTCCTTCTCGCCACCGAGAACCACTACGACCCCGAATATCTTACCATCTCGAGCTGGGGTCATACCGATGCCAGAGGAGAGGTGGAGTTCGCCATCGGCGACAGCAGGAACTTCTGGTCCCGGTCCTCCAGTTCCCTTGGGAACGATCCCCCCGACAGCAGTGGCAGCATGCAGGTAACGCAGGTCATCACCAACAGCCAGGAAGGAAATGATTACACACATCGGTTCCGGATGCCGGAGATCATCGATAGACCTTCTGCCGAGAAGGACCCCCGGGGCATAAGGGAAGGCGAGTACATGGTCCATGTGGAATTCGATGTACGGCGTTCATACCTTCACGGCAGGAACATGTTCACCGAGAACAGCTTCTCATATCTTTTAAAAGACCCCGGAGTACTGGACCTCTATCTCACAGATGATGAGAATTACGAGAAGTGCCGATCGAACTCGGATTTTTTGGCATATGAGATGAACGAGAGCTCATCTTACGGAGAACTGGTCTCCTATCTCACCGCAGATGACCATTTGATCATTTCCAACAAAGGTTGTCTCAATACCGAGAAGCTGATCTCTTACAACGTGACCGTCTACTCCTTACCTACGGTC
>JAWOCK010000043.1:0-32281 GCA_046483845.1 Thermoplasmatota archaeon
GGGGGAGGAGCAGTACGATTATACCCGCCAGACCAAGCGGTATGGGCTGAAGCAGAAAGATGGACCCGGCAAAGGCCAAAACGGCGAACATCGCCTGTCCTTCGTAGGTGAGCCCCTCGGGTCTGGGAAGATGGAGCACGATGAGAAGGAGGAGAACGGGGAACGCGAGCATTGCCGTTCTTCTCCTGTCCATACACCTCACCTGCCTTCAGCGATAATAGGCATCAGAGGTATCCGAGCTCTTTGCATTTAGAGATGACGGCATCAACCTCCTCCTGGAGGGTCTGCCTGTGGGAATAGACCGTCACCTCGGGGTCCTCGGGCGGTTCGTAAACGCCGTCGTAACCGGTGAGGTTCGTTATCTCCCCTTTTATCGCCCTTGCATAGAGCCCCTTGGGATCCCTCTCGATCCTTGCATCCCTTGTGCTTTCGACCATGACCTCAACGAAGTCCCCGATCTCTTCCCTTGCCTTGTCCCTTACATCCTTGAACGGAGAGATCAAAGAAACTATGTTGGGCACACCGTGCTTGGTCATTAGCCTTGCATGGTTGATGACCACCTTGTTGTGCATCCTTCTGGACTCTGCCGAGAACCCTATGTCCGGATAGAGCCTTTTCCTGACGGAATCCCCGTCGAAGGTCTCTATGGGGATCCCTTTCTTTTCCAGGTATTCCTTCAGACCATCGGCGAGGTAGGACTTTCCTGCCCCGCTCGGTCCGGTCAGCCAGATCGTAAATCCTTTGTATTCCTTGTCGCACATCCATATCACTCCTTTCTATTTGTTATCGTATCAGGGGTCTCATCACGGAGAGGACCTCTTCGGTCCTTTCCCTGGGATAGACAGACCCCACGACCTCCTTCTTGCCCCCGGCATTGATGCCCATTTCCTTAAGGGTGGCTATTATGGAGGCCATGTCCATCCTCTCTGCTGTTCTGTTGTTGATCCTGAAGTACATCTGTCCCTTGCCGTGGAAATCACGGTTTACGACAAGTGCACCGGCGTAACCCAGTTCCCAGACGGCTTTCCTGGCAAGCCTGGATATGATATTATATGGGCTGTTGAAGTCGATGATGGTGAATTCACCCCTGTCCTCTCTCATATTCAGGACACTCCGTATGGAGCCCTCTATGTCATCGAGGCGCCTGTTCCATTCCTTGTCCTCGAGCAGTTCCTCCATATCGGTGGATAGAAGCTTCTGGACGGCTCTCTCCACCGCCTTCAGGTCCACCGAGAGATAGTTGGAATCTATCAGGGATACAAGCCTTGACACATCTGAGATATCAAAGGGAGACCTCTCGATCTCCCTTCTAACCAACGGATGTTCCAGGGCCTTCTCACCTATGTCGCCAATCGCCCCGAGGGCCGAAAGCAGGTCCCAGTCGATGTAATGGTCCGATATCACCGTGGTGCATGAGGGGAACTCCGAGGGGTCCTTTCCCTCCACCAGAGGATTGATCTGCACTATCCTGGGATCCTCTATCTTCTCCTGTATATGGTGGTCGATGAAGGTGAGACCTTTGTCGAGCTTTTTGGCCTCACCGGGGAGGTTGAGGTCCAGTATGTAGATCTCATCATGTTTCCCTGCCTCGTCGGTGATCCTCATGTCGAAGCTGAAGTCGCCTATCCGGGGGGAGAGATTGACATGATCCTCGGCCTTCAAAAGCCTTGCAATCTTGGCGGCCGATGCTATCCCGTCGGTATCCCAGTGGTGTACTATCAGCATCCGGATCATTCCGTTACGAAGGGTTCATCGAAGGACCTTATCGCCTCGAAGGTCTCCTTTCTCATCTGATAGGGTTCGGGGGTCTCATCCGTCTTCAGCATCTTCCTCATCTTGGTCCCCGACAGGAAGTCATGATGCTTCTTGTCGTGGGGGCAGATCTTGGAGTTCACCACGTTTTTGCATTTGTGGCAGTAGAAGAACGCGGGAAAACCCATGGGCTCCATTCCCAGATCGGGGAACTCCTCGAATATGTGCTGGGCGTCGAAGGGACCGTAATAATCACCCACTCCGGCGTGGTCCCTGCCTATGATGATATGCGTGCATCCGAAGTTCTTTCTCATTATAGCATGATGTATGGCCTCCTTCGGTCCCGCGTACTTCATCTCGTAGCGGAGAATGGACATGTGGGTGATCTCCTTGGGATAATAGTTCCTTATGAGCTCACCGTAGGCCTTCAGTATGACATCATCCTTGAAATCCCCGGGCTTTTTCTTTCCTATGACCGGGTTTATGAACAGACCGTCAACGAAGGTGGCTGCTGTCTTCTGGAGGAACTCATGGCCAACGTGTGCCACGTTCCTTGTCTGGAATGCCACAACGGTATCCCATCCCTTCTCCTTGAACAGGAGCCTTGTCTCGCCTGGTGTGAGGGTATATTCCTTGTAGGGGTTCTCCAGCTCGTTAAGCAGTTCCACCTCACCGCCTACCAGGAGGTCCTCCATCCGGTTTACCCTCTGGACACCGGGGTGGGCCGCGTCGGTGGTCTGGAAAACGGACCCCGCATAGCCTTTCTTGTCGAAACCGAAGAGATCGTCCACGTACATTCTGGCCATTGGCATGTCCTTGTAGTAGAGTATTACTGCATCCCCCTCGTCGAAATCCTTTTTTTTCTCGTTGATATCGAGGACCACCGGGATGGTCCAGGGGACATCGTCGGGGAGCCTCATGTTGACGAGGACCGACTGGAGCTCGTCCGACATCATGAAGCCTGTCAGAGGAGAATATACCCCGTCGGCAATGGATTGGACGTCAACAGCGTTGACCTCCCTGAGGTCCACCCTGGGATAATCGTCGATCTCGCCGATTATCCTCTCTCTGGTCTTCTTCGGTACAGTTCTTCTGATCAATCTTCCGCCGTGTGGTTTGTTCACCATTGTATCACCAAAATTTCCATCTTCTACCATCAGTCCAGATAACCAAGTGCTCTTAGCCTTTCCTTGACCTTTTCCTCTTCTTCTTCGGAGAAGACCTCTTCCTTCTCCTCCTCCTCGAGGTTGGCAAGGACCTCTCTGAGGACGTAGGTCACGTAATCAGAGACCGATGTGAATCCGGTTCCCTCGATCCTGCCCTTTATCTTTCGATAGAGCGGGACCGGTATCGATACCGTGGTGTGCTTTCTTTCTTCTGCCATGGTCATCACCTTTTTAATGGTATTTAATGCGGATGCATTGGGACTATAAAAATACTTCGGATGTGATCCCCATTACATACACCATAGCCAGGCAAATGATCGGGGACAGGTCCACCTGACCTATCTATAGACCAATCCATATTGGTCTGAGACCTATTTTTTATTCCGATACAGGCTCCTGTCGATGACCTCTTTCATGCGGACCGGATCGAGCTCTCCGTCGAAGAACTCCTCCAGCTCTTCCAGGGAAAGGGTCGGATCGGTCATGAGGTCGTTGTAGGAGATGTAACATACCTCCATGTTGGGCTGTTCTCTCACATGGATCTTGAGGTTCTTCAGATAGCTCCTGAGAAGGTCTCTCATCTCCTGGTCAGGGACCGCATCCGGGTCCTCCCCCCTCCTTTCCATCATCTTTCTCTGGGAAGCGATTATCTCGTCCATATCCCTCATCATGAAGACGATGCGGAAGTTGTGGTCCGGTGGAAGATATTTGATGAGCTCTGCCAGGACCTTGACCGTCTTTCCCTTGGCCTCCGAAAGCCATTCGGTATCCTCCGGGAGCTTCTTGACCCTCTCGAACTCGTAGTAACCCTTTGGATTGTCCACATCGGCCTCCCTCACGTTATCAACAAGAGGTTCGAGCCCGCCTGCTTCGAGCATCTTCATCATCAGGGAGGTCCCGGACCTCGGTAGCCCGGATACTATATTGATGGTCTCCTTGTCCATTAGAGCACCGTCTGCACCAATGAATGATCATATTTTAACTTGACCCAACGGAGGGATGTTCTCACCTTTTGGGTGCTGGGGCTTTTACCCTTGATGGATAGATTATTAATATCCCATTCACAACTCGGTCCACGTATCCAATGGACCGAGATCACATTATCCGGGCAAATGCCCTGACCAAGGAATACGGCTCCCTGAAAGCATTGAGAGGCATACAGATCGGTATTCCCGGCGGTTCCACGGGCCTGCTCGGTCCGAACGGGGCCGGAAAATCGACGTTCATCAAATGTATCCTGGGACTGATAGTTCCTACATCGGGTAGTTCGGAGGTGCTCGGGAAGCCCTCCTCCGCGTTCTCCAAGGGGCTGGAGAGCAGGGAGAAAGTAGGCTACGTACCGGAGAACGAGTGTCTGGAGCCGGAATTGGATGCGGTATCCTTCGTCAGGTACATGGGTGAGCTCTCCGGCCTTCCTCCGATGGAGGCAATGCAGAGGTCCCATGAGGTGCTCGATTACGTTGACATCCAGGAGCAGAGATACAGGCCGATCAGGACATATTCCACAGGGATGAGGCAGAAGGTGAAGCTGGCCCAGGCCCTGGTCCACGATCCCGAGCTCATTGTCCTCGACGAGCCCACCAACGGGATGGACCCCAAGGGCAGGCAGGAGATGCTGGACCTGATAAAGGAGGTCTCCGGGGAGAAAGGAAAGAACGTTCTTCTCTCCAGCCACCTTCTTCCCGATGTGGAATATATCTGCGAGCACGTGATGATAATGAACCAGGGCCAGGTCGTGGTCGCCGGTGATATAGAGGAGCTTACCAGACCCAGCAACAGGTATGAGATACGGATAAAGGGCAGCCCCGAAATATTCGAGGAAACACTGATACGCCTCGGTCTGGACCATGAGAAGAGCGGTTCGTTCTACCACGTGGAGGCAAGGGAGGGTCTGTTGATGGACCTCTACAAAGAACTGGCGAAAACGGATGTTCAGATAAGGCACGCCACCATGTCCCGAATGAGCCTCGAGGACATATTCGTCTCCAATCTCCAGGAGGTCCCCGGATGAGTTCCCTTGATGGCGGAGGATACAGGGGCTACAATAAAGAGAAAAAGGGGAGGCCTTACAGGTTCTACAGCCTGGTGAAGAACCCTCTAGGGATGATGCTCAGGAGGAAAGGGGTGATCGCCGTCATCGTGATCTCCTTCTTCTTCCTGTTCTTCTCCGTGATGGAGATAGCCCTTACACAACCCTTCGAGGATGCCCAAAAGGACCTGATGTCCTTCGATAAGGGAGGTGCATACTTCGATATCAGACCTTCACCCGGCCATGACCTCGAAACGGAGGTCCTCCTCGGAGAGAACATAACCCTCGGCTACGATATCACCAATGTAGGAAGCGAGAGCTCGCTCCCCTATTTCATCCTCTACGTACCGAACGAGGATTTCGAGCTCAGAATGGAACAACCCCTGGTGCAGCTGCCCCCTGGCGGTGAGATGACCCTGGAGGTCGGTATATCCGTCCCCGGCGGGTGGAGCAATTTCAGCAGGATAGCTCCCCCGAGCCTGACCCAGGCGATCATCGACAGCGGTCTGTCAGGAAGTATACCAAAGGAGCTGCCGGAGGGCCGGTTATCCGGAGATGAAGGCAAGTCATCGGACATCTTCTCGGAATATTTGCCGGACCCCTTCACGAGGTTCGCATATTCAAGGATGTATGAGCAGAGGTTCGCACGACTGGTCATGCTGTATGCGGTCCCCGACAGTGTCATCGAGCCGCTGATCAATGGAGATGTCGGGGTCCGGATGGCGGATCCTGCCGTCAGCTCGCTGACCAGCCTGCTGCAGCTGGATATCCATGAGGAGGAGCTCTTCCGGCATTCGGATGCCCGACCCGCAGAAACACTCGGTGACACCTTCGACATCGTGGTTGAGAAAGTATCAGAACCACCGTTCGAAACGGAGATGTATCCCGATGATACCAGGGAGATCATGATAGAGGTAAGGAACACCGCAGGGTATCCCGTAGAAGTGGTCATGGAAGCCCTTGTCATGCCGGTGACCGATCCCGAGTGGTGGGTGGAGATATACCCCTTGGTGGATCCCCGGAACAATCCCAAGGCGGTCATAGGTCCCGGTGAGAGCATCACCTTCATGATGACGGTGGTCTCCGGCTTCTTCGATGCGGAGATACCGTACAACATAGTGCTGCTGGCCACCGACGTGTCCAGTGAACAATACTGGAATTCGGAGATGTTCCAGCTTGTGGTGAAAATAGATGCGGACAGGCCCAGCAGCGAACTGGAGAAGGAATACTTCGATATCATGTGGGGGGGCGGTTTTCACTACAACCGTTTCCTATGGATGATCCTCCTCACCGCTGTTGCCGGTTCGACCCTGATATCCAACGATCTGAAGAACAACACACTTGCACTGTACTTCTCCAGGCCCATAACCTGGCTCGATTATCTTCTGGGAAAATGGACGGCCCTCTTCATCGTACTCTCCATCATAACGATCGTACCCGCCTTCGTCCTGTTCGTGGCGGAGGTCTCCTTCATGAACGAGGGCTGGACCTTCATCCTGTCCAAGACATGGCTGCTGGGGTCCGCCATGATCACCTATACGGCAGCTCTGGTCGTCTTCACTTCAGTGGCACTTGCCTTCTCATCGCTTTCCAAGAGATGGATAGTTGCGGGTGTGGGTATCTTCTCCTCATTTCTGATCACCCCGATCATCAGCGATATGCTGGTGAACCTCTTCGAGACGGACCATCTGAAACTGATAAACATAAATCTCGTTATGAAATATGCTTTCACCCCGCTCTTCGGTCTCGAGTATGACGCGGACGCGGTGGGTATTTCCTATGTGCTCCATGTTCTGGTCATGTTCCTCATCACATCCCTCTGCTGGGCTGTAATGGTCCTGAAGTTCAGGGGCAGGGAGGTGGTGAGATGAACGAGCCGGTGGTGGAGCTCAAGGACGTCTCCAGGTTCTACGGGAACATAATGGGGTTGAACGAGATAAACCTCACCATGGGAAAAGGGATGACCGGCCTTCTCGGACCAAACGGTGCGGGAAAATCGACCATGCTCAAGCTCATAACCGGTCAGATAAGACCTTCAAAAGGCATCATCAGGGTCCTCGGGCGAAAACCCTGGGACGATCCCGGGCTCAACTGGGAAATGGGTTATTGCCCGGAACAGGACTCCTTCTTCAAGGGGATGACCGGTCGGCAGTTCGTCGTCTTCGGTGCGAGAATGCTGGGATATCCGAAGAGCAAAGCAGAGAGAACGGCGGAGGATGCCATCTCCAGGGTGGACATGAAAAGGTCAATGAACAGGCTCATATCCGGTTACTCAAAGGGGATGAGGCAGAGGATAAAGATCGCACAGAGCCTCATAAACGACCCCCGGTTATTGGTCCTCGACGAACCCCTGGCAGGGACCGACCCACTGGGAAGATTGAAGATAATGGACCTTCTCTTCGACCTGAGTAAGGAAGGTGTGGATATCATCGTCTCGTCCCATGTACTATACGAGATAGAGCGATTAACGGAGCAGATCGTGATATTGAAGAACGGAAAACTGGTAGCGGAGGGGAACATCCATGAGATAAGGGATTCCATGGACAGGTTCCCCCTGACCGTCAGGATCAGGTCACCGGATACGAGGAAGATGGCAAGGAGATTGATCAAAATGGTCGATGTGACCAGCCTGGACCTTGGTGGCGATGACGATGAGCTGATGGTCCGGACAAGGGACCCCTACAGGTTCTACGAAGAGTTCCAGGCCATGATGGCGGGATCGGACCTTTCCATAGGATCGATAGACAGTCCCGATGATAACCTGGATGCGATATTCAAATACCTGGTGGATTGAAATGGAAATGGAAAGGATCGGATACTGGGAAGGAATGCCCCGAAGGTCAATGACCCTGATAGGCCACACCATCAAGGGTTTCTTTCTATCCAGGTCCATAGTACTGAACGTCCTTTTCCTGCTGATAGTCCCCGGTATGGCCTTCTTCACTTTGGTCCAGGGGCCCGGCGGAGTGGAGGAGTACATGTGGTGGCTCACCTTCATAGAGTTCGGCAACTTCTTCTACCTTCAGATATTCGTTCTGATCTACTGTGTCCTCTACGGAGCTTCAATGCTCAACTCCGAGTTCGAGGACAGGACCATGACCTACCTCATCGTACGGGGTTCCAGGAGGTTCGAGATATTGATATGGAAGTACATAGGGACCCTGATATCCCTGTGGACAGTGTTCCTGCTCTCCGAGCTCATTACCTACACCATAATGGCCATGCATGGTCCGGCCGGTTCATTCTCCGAACATCTCTCAATATTCCTGGCACTGGTATTGGCTACCATGATCGGGATCGCATTATATCTGTCGCTGTTCACCCTGATCGGCCTCCTTTTCAAACACCCCTTGATGATCAGTCTTTTCTATGCTTTCCTCTGGGAGATCGTGGTCGTCAACATCCCATACAATGTCCGGAGGATATCTGTCATGCACTACCTCAGATCCGTGTTTACCCTGGACAATACAGTGAAAGTGCATCTGGAACTGGAGGGGATCACCGGCGTGAACTTCTCGGTGGTCTTTCTTGTCGTATTGACGATCCTGTTCCTGTTGGCCGGCTCTGCTGCCATAACAAGGAAGGATGTACTATGATCTTTGGTCCCAGACCAATATATATCATCAATACCCTTCACTGACCCATGCTGGAGATAGACGTGGATTCTGTGAGGTTCATCACCGAGACATCCGTTACCATAAGGGAGACAAGGAGAAGGACCACCGTACCCAAGGAGATAGCGGAGAAACTTGAACTGGAGAACGGTTCCAAGATAAGGTGGTTCCTGTTCAAGGACGGCTCCATAATGATAAGAAAGGTAAAGGATGAAAGAAGATGACGGGGCATTTTTGAAGATCAAATGATCCCGACGAATAATCTTAAAAAGGAAGAGTCCATTAACCACCCCGGAGCAGGAGGTGCCCCTTAGCTGGGGCATATAATTTTAACTCATCTATTCTCCTCTCTTCCCAAGATGGCCTCCTGCTCCTATCCTTCTTGGGGATAAAGAGAGATCTTGGGATCACCCTTGTCAAGTATGTGACCCAGTATGTGGCTTACGGTCCTGAGGGCCCTGACATCGATAATAGGCCATTTTCTTTCATTTCCGCATTCATCCAAACCCATGAAACCCCACCACTTATCTCCCTTGAAGATGGGTGTCACCAGTATCGATACTATGCCCTGGGGTGCCAGCACCCTTTGCTCCTCGGGGCTCATCTCCTTCACGGAGCCCTTTATCGTTCTTCTGTTGGAGAGCTCCTCTATCCATCGTGTGAAACCTCCTTTTACCATATCGAAATCCCTGAGGTCCGGATTGTTCATCTGTGGCTCGGTGTCATCATCGGTCCATTCAAGGACCTGGGATGTAAGGACCCGGCCATCTTCGATATTGGTGTTCCTGAAAACATAGACCCTGCTCACTTCCATTGCCTTTCCAAGTATCTCCAGTGCATCCAGTACCGACCCTTCATCGATCTCTTTCGCAAGGAGCTCACCGGAGATCCGATCCACTGCTTCGAGTATCCTTTCCCTTCTTTCCAGTTCTCTCCATGATCTTTTCCTGTCGCTGATATCCCTGGTTATACCCATGAGCCCGATCGGTCTGCCCTCCTTATCCCGGATGGTATTGATATTGAGTTCGCAGGTTATTTCCCTCCCGTCCTTCCTCGAAAGAACAAGCTCCAGGTTCTTTCGTGGATATTCCTTGTTTTTCTCACTCAGGAAATCCTCTATTTCCCGGCCGAGGTTGGATTCAAGCTCCTTCAGGGTCGGACCCGGGATGCCATACATTATGCTCTTTCCAATGAGCTCATCCGGTCTGTAACCGGTTAATTTCGCGGACGAGGAACTAACATAGGTGTAGTTCATTTCCTTATCGGCCATCCATATGACATCCGAGCTGTTGTCATCCAGAAGTCCATATCTTTCCTCGGTGATCTTCAGTTTCTCGAGGAGTTGGTTCTTCTCCGTTGTATCCATACCGTACATTATTACGTATTGGACCCGGCCATCACCGTCAAGAAAAGGGCTGAGGGTCAAGGTCTGCCAGAACCTGCCGGCAGGAAGATAGGCGGGAACCTCTATCGTGATGGGATCTGCGGTCACGAATATATTATCGACTACGGCAGTGAATTCCATTTCATGCCCGGGAGGAGAAAAACTGTTCATATCCGATCCGACCATCTCGGATGCTCTGATACCATATTTGTCATCCAATTCTTCCGAACCCCAGAAATCCTCGAACCGATGGTCCCTGCCGATCAATCCGATGAACGAATCGTGAAGCGATGAAAGGATGTTCCTGGATCTTTCCTCGCTCCTTTTCAGGGACTGCAGTATCTCGTTCTTGTCCTGGGTGTCGACACCGAACTGGATCAGATACTCTATTTCATTCTCTTCGTTCCTGTAAGGGGAAAAGGACCATTCCTGCCAGAAACGGCCTGCCGGAAGGACCGCTCTATGTTCCACGCTGAAAGGCTCCCCGGTCCTGAAACAGAGGTCCAATTTCCTCTTGATCCCTTCATGGTCCTCGGGAGGGGCAAATTCCAGTATGGACATTCCCTTGAGATCCGAATTATCCCGGACCCCGTACTTCTTATCCAGCTCGCTGGTACCCCAGAAATCCTCGAAGATCAGGTCCTTTCTCACCAGACCTATGAAAGAGCCGTGAAGTGATGAAAGGATGTTCCGGATCCTTGATTCCTCCGATCTCAATTCATCCTGGGCCTTCTTGAGCTCGGTGATGTCCCTGACAGTGGCCTGGAGAAGCGTCTCTCCGCCTATCTCTATTCTGTTCAACCGAACGAAGGTATTGAAGACCGATCCATCCAATCTCCGGTGCAGCCACTCGAAATCCTTGGACCCGTTCTCCAGCACCTCTTTGATATACCTGTTCTGGACCACCTTCGTTCTTTCACCATTTATCTGGATCCTTGGCGAGAGGTCCTCCGGTGTTCTTCCCTTTATATCATCGAAGCTGGTGGCTCCAAAGGTCCTCAATGTGGACCGGTTGCAGTAGATGAAGGTCCTGTCCTTCATCATCAGGATGGCATCCGGGGAAGAGTTGAAGAGGGTCCTGTACCTCTCCTCGCTCTCCCTGAGCTTCATTTCGCTCTCCACCATTGCCGTTATGTCCCTGAACACACCGAAGCTGCCGTTGTACTCTCCCTGCTCATCATATCTCGGGGTCGCAGTGAGAAGTAGTTTCTTCTTCTTCCCATCGGCGGATCTCACATTGAGAACGTAACTGTCCTTGTGCCCCATCTTTCTTTTTTCCGTGTATCCGTTGACCTTTCTTCTATCCTCCGAAACGACAAAGTCCGCTACCCTTTTCCCTATGAGATCTCCTTCTTCAAGACCAAGGAACCGCTCTGCTGCCGGATTTGCAAAGACGAAGCGGTCCTCCCGGTCAGTTATTCCCACTCCCTCCCCCTGATTCTGGATAAGTTCCCTGTATTTCTCCTCGCTCTCCTTGAGCTTATTCCGGGATAATGTCTGGTCGGTTATGTCCTCCATGATCACCGTGACACCCATATTGCCGTACCCCAGTGTCGATGGTATCAATCTGATCTTGAAGTACCTCGGACCGTCCTCCAGCTCGATCCCGCACTCCAGAGTACTCTCCTCTCCCTTTACCGCTTTCCTAAGCAACTTAATATGTTCCCTGTCGTTAAGGAAGGGTATCCCCGTGTTGGACAACTTGTTATCGATCAGCATATCCTTTTTGAACCTGAACAAAGAGATCAGATTGTCGTTGACCTCAACAATCTTCAGAGAACTGTCCAGGACCAGTATGAGGTCCGAAGAGAAATCAAGGAGTGCCGATATGGGTACCCTTTGGGAGATGTAAAAGAGCTTTGCCTTTCCCAGGTGGTCCATGTCAACCTTTCCGCTCATGTGGAGAAGGTCCAGATATTTTGCACAGGAATTCCTGTTTATGCCAATGTTCCTGCTAATCTCCGTGATCGTCATCTTCTTCTTGGTGTTCTTCAACAGGTTGAGGATGGAATTGAAGGTTGCTTCACGTCTGTCCAAATCTCTTCACCACTGTTGGATCCATTGCACTAATGCAAAGCATATATTTATATGTGACATATGCCACTCCGGGTGATCTTGACTTATTCTTTTAAATAATATGACTCACTGGATGGGCTGAGTGGGGTAGGGAGGGGGATTGAATGCGGTTGCATTCTTTCCCCCTCGATCTTTTTTATCCTATAGGAATTTAAATATCATATATGTATCGTTCTGATACATTGATGAAAACTGCGATCCATATTGCTCGAGTGTTATGATCGTGATCTGTATATGTCTTAAGCACTCTCACTCCAGTTGTTCCACTCTTTAAATGGTCCTATGTGATATTCAACGCTTAACCACCTGAGGTGGGAGTTATAAGTTCGGAGCACGATGCTTTTGATCGTGCTTCGATCTTTAGATCACATTTTGGTTCAAAGGGAATTTAAATGATAGCAGCATTTCAACACTCGGAAAAGTGATCCTATGTCCGACGGTATAACGCCCAGGGAGTTCGTGGACCTCGCCATGAAGGAACTTTTATGCTCAGAGAATAAGGAGGTCTCTACCGGTGGCATCCTCCACCTCTGTTCACTTGGAAAAGAGGCATCATCCATTATCTGTTCCAGATTATCTCAGTTGAACCATCTGGATGACGATAATTGGTATGTTGTAAAGAACTCGGTGGAGACATTGGGACTGATCAGGGACCCCGCTTCATCGAGAACGATAGTTCAGTTACTACGCAATGAAAAGACCCCCAGGGACCTGGAGATGAACGACACCATCATAAGGGCCTTGATCAGGATATCCGACCCCAATGGCTTGAAGGCCTTGATCATGGCAACCGAGGGTCCACTATCCCGGGGAGCCCTTGAAGGTTTCGAGGACCGCTTCGTCAGGATATTTGAGGAGGTCCCGTCAGCAGAGACCAGAAGGAAGGTCCCCTCTTCGCTTCTGGGACTTCTGAGCAAGGATCATGAGAAGGATCTTAGGATCAAGATCTTGAAATTGATCTCTGTCATGCACGATCCCGGCAGCTTCGATGACCTACTGGATCTTCTAAGGGATTCAGAACCCGTTATCAGAAGGGAAGTCGTCAGGATGATATTCCAGAGAAGGGCAGGGGAATATTCCGTTCATTTGAGAAAGGCTCTAAAGGATAGGGACGAGGAGGTGCAGGCACTTGCAATGTACGGTCTTTTGTTATCGGACAGGAAAATAGAGATGAGCGATATATCCGATTTCGTGGTCAGGATATCATCCATGGACCACAGAAGACCGGCGGTAAGGGAGGCCGAATCACTGCTCGCCTCGTATATCATGCGCTTTTCGGAGGAGGCGGAACCGGTTCTGAGAGAGATGATCGAAAACAATGAGAGAGGTCCCCGGGAGCTTGCTGAAAAGCTGCTGGAGAAGATAGGAAGATAGTATACTTACAAGGGGTGTATAAAAATGAAAGCTGTTGTTCTTGCAGGTGGCTCCGGTGAGCGATTCTGGCCCCTGTCCACCGATAGGACCCCCAAGCAGTTCCTGAGATTGTTCGATGATAAGACCCTGCTCAGGCAGACCTATGAACGAGTTGGTGAAAGGTTCGCGGACGAGGACATACTGATAATAACCTCGAAGGACCATAAGGCCCTTACCGCAAAAGAGCTCCCCGAACTTCCGGAGAATAACATCCACGGAGAGCCCCGCAGGAGGAACACCGCACCGGCGTGTATGCTGGGGGCCCTACTTTCGGACAAAGACGAGATGGATCTGGTCCTGCCGGCCGATCACATGATGCCCGATCATGATGCTTTCTGGAACATCTTTGACAAGGCCATGAATGCTGCCAGGATGTTCGGCGGGTTGTTCACCTTCGGTATATCCCCCACAAGGCCGGAGACCGGATACGGGTACATTGAAAGAGGAAAAGAGCTCGCCCCGGATATCTACAGCGTATCCCGTTTCAAGGAAAAACCTGACCAGGCTACCGCGAAGGTCTATCTGGAAAGCTCCGATCTCTTCTGGAACTCGGGGATGTTCCTGTGGAAGGCAGGGGATCTGATCGATGAGATGGAGAAGTGCTCCCCGGACATCCACGGTCCCATGGCGGACCTCGACCCGGGGGACCCGTCACGGATGGATAGAACGTATGATAAGATCCCTTCAAGGAGCATAGATTATGCCGTTATGGAACGCTCCGACGCGGTCAGGATGGTAATGGGTGATCTTTCATGGTCGGATGTGGGCTCCTGGGATTCCGTCAGGGAACTTGAAGGCACCTCGAAGGACGGAGGCGATCTCTCATTGGTGATGTCAAGGGGGGTCTTTCTCAGGTCGGATATCGATAGACCCGTTGCGGTGATCGGTCTTGAGGACATAACGATCGTGGACAGTCCCGAGGGCCTACTGGTTTGTTCCAAAGGTTCTGCCCAGCATGTGAGGGAGGCCGCAAAGAGGTTCAGAAAAGGGACCAAAGGACCCTGATCATCACCTGCTGAAGATTATATATGTGCATTGATATACACAGGATAGGTGTTGGGATGGACCTGCTCTACATATTCGTGATCGCCTGCATATTGGCGATCGATGCCCTCGTTGTATCCATCTCCTGCGGGATATCCCACAGCAAGAGCGATCTGAGGTTCAGTACGAAGGTATCCCTCTTCTTCGGTCTTTCCCAGGCACTTTTCTTCGCAGTGGGATACATCTTCGGAGAATGGATCCATCGTTTTCTCTTCGGGATAGATCATTGGATAGCCTTCTTTCTGTTGAGCTTCGTCGGGGTCAGGATGATCTCCGAATCCTTAAGGAACTGGAATAAAAGGGTCAAGTGCAGGTTGATAGGAAACCGCACCCTCGTCATCCTGTCGGTGGCAACGTCCATTGATGCACTTGTCGTTGGCATCATATTTGCCTTCCTTGGTGATTCTCTTATCATACCGGCGGTTGTGGTGGGCTCCGTGACCTTCCTGTTTTCATTTCTGGGTGTGGTAATAGGAGATAAGCTCAGCGGGCATTTCGGGAAGGGCGCAGAGATAATAGGAGGAGTTGTACTTGTCGCAATGGCGGTAAGGGTCCTATTCCAGGGACTCAAGGGATGATGCCGCGGTCCCGGGCTGCCAGGCAGTTATTATATACTCCGGTGGGCAGTTGTGTAGCGAGTGAGATCATGGGCAGGACATCCTTTTTATGTGTTGACCTCCAGAACGATTTCGCCTCCCCGAAAGGCAGGTATTATCGACCCAGGGAGAGCGTGCGCTTCGATATCGAGGTGCTTTTCCCCTGGATGGAGGAAAAGAAAGTAGGATGTGCCGAGATCGTATCTGATTACAGGCAGCCAAGAAGAGGGGACCCGAGGGACTGCTGCAGACCCGGCGAATGGGGTTTTCATTCTCTTTTACCTGACAGTGTCAGGAAGGGAGCTCCGTGGATAAAATCCATGAACTCGCCTCTCTGGACCAGGGAGAACGCAGGAAGGCCGGATGTCGGGCCAGGTCCACCCTACCCCGATACCGATGGGTTCGACGGTTGGCTGGTGGAGAATCTGGGGAGACCGGATGATACCGAACGGGTCCATGTGTTCGGATTGACGGCGGACTGCTGCGTTCTGTGCACGGTACAGGAACTGAGGTTCAGGGGATATGAACCGGTGGTGATCAGCGATGCCACCGATGTAAGGTCAGGGGATCCAAAGGAGAAGGAACTCTTCCTTTCCCGTCCTCCTTTCACATACTGGGGAAGGTCCGAGACCTTCAATGAACTGCTTCATCCATAGTTGCATCACTCTTCATCCAGGACGGTTTCCGGGGATGTCTGTCTTCTGATCAGCAGTATGACAACCAGGGCAATGAGCAGAAGTATCACGATTATCATCACGGCCGTGATGAAACCGTAGCTCGATCCCTTCTCCCCGGTGTCATCATCATCATCATCATCATCATCGATGTCGTCGTCATCGGCGGAAGATGGCTCGACAGGAGTGCTGAAACTGCTCGAGAGAAGAGGTGCCATGTCCTCACCACCTTCCGTATCGGAAAAGTGATAGTGGTATGTGGTGTTCCATTCGAAGTTGCTCCCGTTGATGTTCACCGTATACTCACCGGGTGAGTTCTCCATCAACCGGAAGCTTCCCACATCCTCGATAACGATATGGACCGATATGTTCTGAAGGCCGACGACGCTCACGATAAGGTCCATTTCGTCATCCACTGATATGGCCGAGGAATAAAGTCTCCAGACAGCCGTGGTGTTGCCTGTTGTGAAGTCCCAGGTCATTCCCTCCAACCCGTAAAGCCACATGCCGCTGCGGGATAGAACAGTGTTGTGTATGGTGACCGTATAGGTGGTGTTGGGAAGCAGGTCGTCATGGAGTATCTCCACAAGGGTCATGTCCTTGTTCCAGAGGAGGGACATTGCCTCCGGAACAGGATCAATAACGAAGGCATCCTCGAAGCTGCTGCTGTTCACCGGGTGGGAGAATGCCACGTATATCGGTTCATCCAGAGGTACATCGTCACCGGTGGGGTGAAAAGAGGTAATATTGAGATATTCAACGTCGGGGATCCGGATATATTGAAGGGTGATCTGTTCGAGTTCCCATTGTGTCCAATCCTGGAAGGGGAAATCGAATTCCACGGATGTCCCGAGGTACCCGGGTCTTGACCCTTCGAGAAATGAGAGGAATTCAGGGGGCTCCACGGATAGGACCAAGCCATGATCGAAAGGGATCTCGGCGGTGAAGGAGCCCACATCATCGGTGACCGTTCCAAAAATGGTGGCACCGGTTGCATTCGAGATAATGATGGAACATCCGGGAATACCCTGCCCCGAAAAGGGGCCGGGTCCTTCCTCTCCCTCCACCTGTGCGGTGAAGTGACCCATTGTCCTGTTCAGGAGGGTGATATCAAGATCGATATCCTCCCATCCGTTGATGACCTGCGGTTTTGAACCATATGAGCTGTACAGCTCGTTGGTCGCTATATGGAGCGTGTAGGTGCCGGGTTCCACCCGAAAATGGAACCTGCCGTCGCTGCCGGTCATTTTGCAGGCGCTGAAATTTTCGTCTTCTTCCTTCTGAAGAGTGACGTTGATCCCTTCCAGGGCGGTACCGTTCCAGTTCATAACGGTCCCGTTCAGATCGGAATACGGAACCAGTTCCAGTACCAGACCGGAAAGACCATCTTCACCCACTGTTATGTTCTTCATTCCCTGCAGGGTGTCGTTGTGGTACTGCAGGGTGAAGTTACCCGGATATGTGTGGAAGGAGAAATTGCCGTCCTCCGACAGGTCCCAGAACTGGGGCTGTCCGTATATCTCTCTGTCGCTGTCCCAGGCCCATATGTCAGCGGGGTAGACCGGATCACCATTATGATCCACTATGGTGCCCGAGACCTCGACGGTGTATTCCGGTATGGGGTCCAGATATATATCGCGGACCGTATCCCCTCTGGTCGGATCCATCCGGATCTGTTCGGGGAAGTACCCGTTCCTTGACGCGGAGAGGAACAGTGTGTCCCTGTGCCAGTTCCTGTAATAGCCGTCCGGGGCCGTCATGCTCTCCAGGCCCTGTGTGTGGACGGCTCCCGGATGGTCCCATGGCTCCCGGGCCCCTTCCCACGGTTCGCCGGTGATCCTCCAGGAATCAGAATAGATATGGACTGCGGGTATGGGATGCCCGGTGCTGCTGTCGTAAACATGCCCTGATATCATGTCCAGAGGCAGGGAAGGATATAGAGTGATGTCCGGCAGCGCCCCTCCTCCCTCCGGGATCTCTGCAGTCGTCTCATCAATGGTCCATTCATTGTCGTATTGAAGATAGTTGAAATTTATCATGATCCTACACTTACCGGGATACAGGAAGAGGTCCACACGCCCATTCTCGTCGGAAACCGCCTCGGTCCAGTAATTGGTCCCGCCTATATTGTTTACGGAAAAAAGGGCACCGGGTATGTTCTCCCCTGACGGGTCCTTGACATAGAAGAAGGAATGGACCTTTTCAGGATATGTACTTGCCCTCTGGTCGACGTATACCTGCAGATCGTTCTCCCCCTCCGATGTTATCTCCACATCCTCCGTGCTTCCTTCACCCAAACTGTTGATCGTGGTTATGGTGTAATCCGTACCGATGGGGGCCTCTCCTGTCCATGTACCGGTCTCGTTGGTCTTTCCGTTGAAATAGACCTGCGTCCCTCCGTGCATCCCATGGCCGTTTATAGATGCGGCCGGGACCGGCACATCGGTCATCTCGTCGATGACCTCCACCCTGACCTCCGCCGTTGGGATATCATCCTCGGGAATTTCCTCAAGGGTCACATTTATCCTTCCGATCTCCCGGGTGGTTCCGTTGTGGTGGTCGATGTTCAGCTCCTTGTAACCTGACCTTCGTATCGACAGGGCGGTGGTCATGTTCTCCATGACCGTGATATCTGCGATACCCTCGGAATCGGTAAACATATAGCAGTCGAGACCGGAGGAGCCGGTATCGTCATACCATGTGTGTGTCCATCTGATGGCAGCATTGCTTATCGGAGAAGTATCGTTCCAGACCTCCACCTGCAGCGGAGCACGCTCCGGAACATTCACTCGCATGTCCATGGAGATATCGCTCTCGTTGACATAGAGTGCTCTGAACTTGGAGAACTTCACACCATCCGGTCCTCTATCCCCCTCGAATTCCATTTCGTACTCGCCCTGGTTGACCATTATCTCCCACCAGCCCATGGGATCAGGGCTGTGATCGTTCTTGTACACCCTCAACATGTCCCTTTCGCGATCCTGACCGCCTATCCTGAGGCTGCCTTCCATGAAAACATGTTCCTCCGTATCATTTGTAACCCTCAACTTCACGCTTCTTTTGTCATCGGTATTCGCCCTGAGGGGGAGGTCTATCTCGTAGTCATGTTTGCTCGGCAGACCATGGAAATAGTATTGTTTATAGTGATGATCGGCTCCCCCGAGTGCTGTCAGGGTTATCCGATGTGACGTATGAGGAAAGGTGAACTCATAGGAGCCTGCCGGTCCGACGAAAGTGGAGTTGGTGAAACCATTATGATAGATGTCCATGCCGGAGATCATGACCTCGGCTCCGGTGATGGGAGATCCCGTATCCCTGTCGTAGACCCTTCCGGAGACCGAGTTGATACCTTGGTCCACGGGCTCCAGTTCGATGTCCCTGTAGTAGACCCCATCGGGTTCAATGAAGACATAATCCAGGTACACCTTATCTGCAGTTATGGGGTCTTGAACAAAGAGCATCCTGGCTCCCCAATGATGATATGTCAGGTTCAGACAGGTCCTGCCGTCGATGTCGGTAATGCCGACCATCTCCATCCCGTAACCTGATTGGGATTTGATGATCACCTCATATCCCATGGCCGGACTGCCGTTCTCCTTATATGTCAGATTCACATTGAACCGAGCCAGGTGGTAAGTATCCTCTATGGATGGTCTCGAACCACTTCCCTGAGGTATAACAGCGAGTATCCCGCCTGTCAATAGAAGCAAACATATCATTATCGAACTCAATTTCTTCTCCATGGATATCCCCCTACTTTAAGAGCTGTAGAGTGAGTGATTCTACTGTTATTTAAAGTCCCTGCTCCTTCTCACGTGATGGTCGTGGTCCTTATGATGATCACGTTCGGAGACCGGATGCCCCTTGTGTTGGTGGTCTGCTTCCTCATCGTCAAGTACCATCTCCACATCATGATCCACTCCGTCTCTTTTTCCGGATACCATTAACGCGGTAACGGCCAGGGCCACTGCCAGCACTGCCAGGATCGTCACCGATATCAAAAGCAGTGACGTGTCCCCATCTTCATCTTTCACTGTCTTCCCCGGTGAGCTGGCACCATCCATGGGGTCAGTGCCGGAAAGGAACTCCTCCAGGTTGGAAAATCCATCACCGTCCGGGTCCAGACCGGAATCATCGATACCTATGTCAAGCCCGTGTTCGAATTCCCACAGGTCCTCCATCAGATCACCGTCATCATCCGCACCAGGAACAGGACTCCGGGGTTCGTCGTCATCATCCGGGGTTTCAGGCACGTACTCGATTATGGATGAATCGAACCTATCCGAACTGGACGGGTTCCCGTTGATGTCCACTGCGTGCAATCTGAAATAGAGGGTTCCGAAGGAATCCAAAGGGACAAGGATGGATGCGCTCCATGATCCCTGATCACCTCTTTTCATGAAGAGGGATACGGTATCCTCGTGACCGCCTATCCACCACTCCATCTCAACCCTCTTCATCCCGATATTGTCCTCTACGGTGATATCTATCATCAGCTCGGACCCGGCTTCCACCGTCTCCGTTATGTTCGGCTCGGAGAAAACAGGCGGATCGTTATCGAAGACCCGCAAGGTCCTAACTGGCGTTTCAAGTATATTGCCGTATATGTCAACGGCCAGGATGCTGTAGGTGACATCCTCGAGGGAGGATGATGGTATGTCGATGGGAATTGACCAGTTCTCTCGGGATCCTTTTTTCATCTCCTTTGACCCGTCCGGATGTGTGGATATGTCGATGTTGACGGATCGCACCTTGATATTGTCCCTTATCTGTACCTTGAATATGGTGGCGTCACCCGTGGTCAGATCGGACGGGCTCCAGTCCCTCACGAGCTCAGGTGCATCATCATCTATGATCGTCGTCCTGCCTACCTTGCTGATGTTCCAATTACCCTCTGCATCCCTGGCACTGAAGAAGTAGTGGTATTCCCTGAGATCATCGGATGGGACATCGATGACCTGCTCCCAGGTATCGCCGGAGCCTGTCATGGTGATGTTCGATGTGGCGATATCCCCCGATCTCCGGTATTCGACGAAAGCCTCCGTCACCTCAATGTTGTCTTTGATCTCGATCCTGAATGTGAGGGGGTCCGATGTGGAACCCTCGGCCACGGTGAGGTCCCGGAGGAAAATAGGTCTATCGTCGTCAAGGATGGCAATGGTCCCTGAAAGGCTCGAGTTCTCGTTCCCTTCTCCATCCGCGGCATTCACAATATAAACGAGCTCTCCTGTTGTTCTCATTGGCGCTTCCATCACACCGGTCCATATCTCTTCGGAGCATCTCTGCATCTTCAGTGCGGAGGGAGCCCTGACCCCATTGATGAAATAGGAGAGGGTCACGTTGGACACTCCTATGTTGTCCGCCACCGATATATTGAAGACCACCCGATCTCCCGTGGTCACCGATCTTTCGGTCATATCCGCCAGGAAGACGGGCTCGTCATCGTCCAGTACCTCGATGGAGGTCCAGTTGGTTATGTTCCAGTTCCCGGGCCGGTCCTTCGCCAGTATACGGTAAAGTATGTCATCTGTGGAATTCCATGGCACCTCGATATCCACGGTGTAATTGGAATCATGCCTGATCGGTGATGCCGTTGCAGAGTGATGGGATGAGAGGGAAGCAGGTCTGTGTTCTATTTCCACCTGTTCCACACCGGCCATGTCGATGACAGTGCAGTTGATCGTGCATACATCACCCGTGGTAGCAGGGCTTATGGAATTCACGATCACGGAAGGTGGAGTGAGGTCCACGCTGATGTTTCCGCTGAAAGGTATGTGGTTGTATGCCGAAACGGTGACGTTCACCTTCTGGAAGGACCCGGTCATGAAATCGAAATAGGCCCTGCCGGAAGGATCGGTGGTGTTGTAATCGTAGAAATCCTCCTGATCGAGGCAGACCAGGGCCCCCCTCACCGGGGAGCCGTTCATGTCCCTCACGGTTACGGAGAAATCGGGATATGACCTGCCTATGTTCTCCGGCAGGGTGATATTGAATTCCCTTGGATCAGCGGTCCTGACATGGGGTTCCGGGTCCCCCATGAGATTGAGTGCCATCTGGATCCATCTCATGGAATTGTAGTTGTGGGAACTGGAGGTATAGAAGTCCTTGGCAAGGGCGAAGTGCTCCCCCATCCGCGTATTTCCCTGATTATAGAGCTCGTAAGCCATTCTGTACTGTAGCTTCTCGGAAGGCCCCCACCCGGGAGCTCCGTAGGAATACCAGCCGTACCTGCTGTTCCCTATATATGCAACGGACCCTCCGTCCGCTTCCATGACATGAAGCTCCGCTATGCAGTCGTTCTGGGAGAATCTTGTTGTGATGCAGCCTACGGAGTTCATGACCCCCGTTTTGTATCCCCCTTTGTAAGCGCCAACGTTGGAGTTGTACAGGTTGCCGTTGCCTCCGGTGCCCACGCTCATGACGTTCCAGTTACAGTGACCTGCGTGGAAGAGATAAGAGAGCCCGTTATCCACCTGACCCATGAATATGGGCCTATTGAGGTTTCCGAAATCCCCTTTTGCATCGTCGAAAAGGGAGGTGGAGTTGACGTTGGGGGTGAGGATATTGTTCTTTATCAGATCCAGTCCCACTGAGGAATTGGTGGTGGAGTCAAGATATTCCCCGGCGAGCGTCACGTTATCGAGGTACCCGGAAAGGGGTTCGATCTCATATTTCAGTGTCTTGGACACGAATATCCGCATCTCTGCAGGTGTCTCGGCAGTGGCTCTTCCGACGAACACGTCCGGTCTGAGATCGACATTGTCGGTAACCTCCCCCCATATCGTGTCGTTATCGGCATTGAAACTGCTGTCCAGGTCTGAATAGTACAGGTCAGCCGCACAGTCCGTGCTCTCGTAACCATTTGCCGCCACGTAGGTCGATCTGTATGGTACGACCGACACGTCCCCTCCCAGGAGTACGAACTCCGTTTCCCAGACAGATACAGCATCCTTTATGAAGTTCCTAATCTTTTCCTGGGTATCCCTCCCCGTGTAGTTCTCCTTGATGAACGAGAGCTCCACTATCCGGGCAGGGACGCCCTTTCTCGTCTTCCAATCAGCCAGCTCCTTCAGATGCTCACCAACATGATCGGTATCGGTTATGATCACATACTGTACATCGTCCGGGTCCAGTATGGGATCGTTGCCCGCCAAAGGCCTTGCCATGAACCTTGGGATATCCTCCGGATTTCTGACCTTGCTCCGGAGATATCCTCCGAAAACGGATGTGGGTCTGCTTATCGGATCAACGGTTGTCCCGGGTACCTGTGGAACCCGGTATGATATGGTGACGTGGACCTCGGTGAAGCATCTGACAGTAGCCTTTCCTTCGGGTATCAACGGTGTGAACCTGATATCCTGGATATGAAAGCCCCTGATGTAGCCATCAGCCAGTAATTCTACCGGGGACCCGATCTCCCTCTGAGTGCCCGACCCGGACCCATCGGCCGGTAAGGAGATGGGGTAGTGGTTCGGGACGGAGGCGATCTCGCCGGGAACCTCCATCAGCTGTGATACCGAACCTGTTATCTCGATATCCACAAGATGAGCGTAGGGGTCGATCACGTATGAAAATATGTCCATGGGAACCATGGGCTCACCTTCCTCGAAGGTGGTGGACATTCCTTCCTTCTCGATGGAAAGACCCTCCCCCATCCGGGATATGATGAGGCCCTCCGGGTCGAACTCCAGATGGATGGGGATCTCCCTGGTATCATCAAAAGCAGGAATCTCCGGTCCATCGGATGCCGAGATCAGCAGCGGGCCGAAAATAAAGAGGAAGCTAACAAGAAGAACAGCGGATATGAGAGTCATCCTTTTCACTTTTCTTCCTCCGGGTTAATGGGTTGACCTATGTCAGATCTTGATGTGATAATTATCCTTATTGGTGGTTTATATGGTCATCGCCATTATTATCAGAGGATGAAGGGTGCCCTTCATCAATTCCATGGTCCAAGTTCAGATCGCCTCCTTCTGCAGGTCCAGGATATCTCTTATCCCCTTGGTTGCAAGGTCCATGAGCCTGTCCAGCTGCTTGCGGGAGAATACGGCCTCCTCTCCGGTGGCCTGAACCTCGATGATGTTCTCCTCACCGTCCATTACAACGTTCATGTCGACCTCTGCCGATGAATCCTCTTTATAGCAGAGGTCCAGCACGGGGGAGCCCTTCACTATACCGACGCTCACGGCAGCCACCTGCCTCAGCATCGGGTCCTTGGGGATCGTGCCCATCTCCAGCAGTTTGTTCAGGGCTATCCTCAATGCCACCCAGGCCCCGGTGATGGAAGCTGTTCGTGTACCTCCGTCCGCCTGGAGCACATCGCAGTCGACCCAGAAGGTCCTTTCACCAACCTTTTTCAGGTCAACGGCGGTCCTGAGGCTCCTTCCTATCAACCTTTCGATCTCGTGCGTCCTTCCCTTTGGCCCCCTTCTCTCCCGTCTGATCCTGATCCCCCCGGAGGCCGGCAGCATGTTGTAGGTCGCTGTAAGCCAACCCTGCAGTGCCACCCCGTCCTTCATCAACCAGGGAGGCACGCTGTCCTCAACCGTTATGGTGCAGAGGACCCTGGTCATTCCGAAGGATATCAACACGGAGCCGGCCGGGTTCTCCAGGAACCGGGGTTCTATGTCCACATCTCTCATATCTTCCGCTGACATCGTTCTTCACCTTGGTCTCCCCAATCGGACACGGCTTATAGGTGTTATGGCCTAGATCTTCTTCCTATTGTCAATTACCCTCTTGGCCTTACCCTGTGTCCTGGGGATCGTACCCGGTTCAAGGAGCTCTATCCTTGCCCTGAGAGTGAGGGATTCCTGAAGTGCCTGACCGACCTTTTGCGCGAGGTCATTGAGGTCTACCTTTCCCCAGAAATCGGGTGAGACCTCGACCTGGACATAGAGATGGTCGAGCTTGGCGGTCTCCAGCACTATCTGGAACTGCTCACCGAGCTCTTCTATGCCCACCAGTATATCCTCTATCTGAGAGGGGAACACGTTGACGCCTCCCACGATCAACATATCATCGGAGCGGCCGCCTATCCTCATTATCCGCGGATGGGATCTTCCGCAGGCACATCTGTCCCAGTTTATTACCGCAAGGTCCTTTGTCCTGTATCTCAACAGCGGCATTGCCTCCCTGGTGAGCATTGTGAAGACTATCTCGCCCTTCTCTCCGGGGGGAAGCACCTCGCCCGTTTTCGGATCGATGGTCTCGACCAGGAACTCGTCGGACCATATATGGAGACCGTTCTGCTCCGGACATTCCACCGCCACTCCGGGTCCGTAGAGCTCCGACATGCCGTAGAGGTCCTGTGCCTTTATCCCCAGGCTCTTTTCGATATGTTTCCTGGTCTCGTCGGACCACGGTTCCGCACCGAACATGCCTATCCTGAGCTTGAGCTCGGAAGGATCCACCCCTTCGTCCTTCAGCGCCTCGATAAGGTATAGGGCATAGGATGGAGTGCAGCAGAGGACCGTTGAACCCATGTCCTTTGCCATCCGGATCTGTCTTTTCGTATTGCCGGTGGCAGTGGGTATGACCATGGAACCGAGCCTTTCCGCCCCCATATGGAAGCCGAGACCTCCTGTAAAAAGCCCGTATCCGTATGCGTTCTGGATCACGTCCTTCTCACTGGCGCCCGCGCACGAGTAACATCTAGCCATGAGGTCCGACCATCTTTCAAGGTCCCTCACCGTGTATGAGACCACGGTGGGTATCCCGGTCGTCCCGGATGATGCATGAAGCCTGTTGATACGGTCAAGCTCCACTGCAAGGATGCCGTAGGGATAATGGTCCCTCAGGTCGTCCTTGACGGTGAACGGTATCCTGGACACATCCTCCAGTGTTTTGATATCCTCAGGTCCGAGCCCCTTCTCGTCGAACTTCCTTTTGTAGAAAGGTACGTTCTCGTATGCGTGCTTTACCTGGGCTTTTATCCTCTTTAGCTGTAATTCCTTTATTTCTTCCATGGACATGAACTGCTCTTTTTCCTGGAACATCTCGACTCCCCCTGAAGATATATCGGCGGCTCCTGTCCCGCAACCCCCTTCGTCTTTTGGGAAAGGGGGGGTCTCGAACGGGACAGACCGTGGGATAATGTCCATTCATTAAATTAGTTTTTTGTATCCAGCATGGGGTTTCTTCGGTATCGTTGCGGTTATAAGGTAAATGGCCGGACACCAAGAAGGTCGGAGTTATCTCCGCATGTCCTTTGGGGCATCGATGTTGTGTGATGTCATTTCCTTCCATTAAGTTGATTATCCCTCAAGTATATCGGAACATGGATGAATATCGGGGTGTATATATTACCATAATACGATAAAGGCGATAGGTTTTATATCAAAACACTACATACACCCATCGGGTGGTCAAAAATGGCCCGTAGAGGGATCCGCGAATACGATGCCAAAAGGATTTTTTACAAAATGATGCCTGAATACACCGGGGAGAAGGTAAAGTTCGACATTATGCCGATACTTGTCGACCCGGAGACCGATCTTGAGAAGCTACCGGAAGAGAACCCCTGGCTGGAGAACATGCGTTTGGTGGTAAAACCGGACCAGCTCTTCGGAAAACGGGGGAAATCCGGTCTTGTCCTGCTGGATGCTTCCTTCGAAGAGGCGGTGAAGTTCCTTGAGGAGAAGATGAAAAAGAAGGCCAAGATCGGGAAGGTCAAGGGTATGCTGACCCATTTCCTTATAGAGCCTTTTATTCCTCACGATAAGGAATATTATGTTGCTGTCAAGATGGAGGCCGACGGTGACCATATCTATTTCTCAAGGGAGGGAGGGGTGGACATCGAATCCGTCTGGGAGACCGTGAAGGAGGTTTCCATTGGCCCGTTGGACGATACGGAGCTGGACCCGGCGCCTTTGACAAAGGACCTGAAAAAGGATGAAAAGAAGCTGGTCTCCACTTTTCTGAAGGGGATATACAAATTGTTCTCGAAACATGATTTCGTCTATTTCGAGATAAATCCGTTCACCATAGTGGACGGAAAGATCAAGGTGCTTGACATGGTCGCAAAGGTGGATGACACGGCCCAGTTCCAGAACCATGGCGTATGGGACTTCGACGAGTTCCCTCAGCCCTTCGGAAAGGAGCCGACCCAGGAAGAGGCATACATTAAGTCACTTGACGAGAAGACAGGTGCTTCCCTGAAGCTGACGATACTGAACCCTCATGGGCGGGTATGGACCATGGTTGCCGGCGGAGGTGCTTCCGTGGTCTACGCAGATACCATTGTGGACCTCGGTTTCGGAAAGGAGCTCTCCAACTACGGCGAATACTCCGGCAACCCATCCACCGAGGAGACCTATCTCTATGCCAAAACGATACTTTCCATGATGACCAGGGAGAAGCACAGGAGCGGAAAGGAGAAGGTCCTGATAATCGGGGGAGGCATCGCCAACTTCACCGATGTGGCAAAGACCTTCACCGGTATCATCCAGGCCCTCAGGGAATATTCCGACCAGATGAAGGAGATCGGGGTCAGGATCTATGTCAGAAGGGGGGGCCCCAATTACAAGGCCGGCCTGGAGAAGATGAGGAATCTCGGTGATGAAATAGGAATACCCATCAAGGTATTCGGCCCGGAGGTCCATATGACCTCCATCATACCGATGGCACTGAAGGAAGGAGGTGGTAGCTGATGGAGCCCTACATACTATTCTCCAGGAACTCAAGGGCCATTGTCTACAACATGCAGACAAGAGCGGTCCAGAGAATGTTGGATTTCGACTATTTCTCGGGAAGGGACAAGCCTTCCGTTGCCGCTCTGGTCAATCCCGGCAATTCGGGTACCCACAAGGCACACTGGGGCACCGGGGAGATACTCATACCCATCTATCCATCCATCGAAGCGGGGACCAAGGAGAATCCCGATATCGATGTCATGGTGAACTTCGCCTCCTTCAGATCCGCCTACGACAGCACCAAGGAAGCGCTGTACAATGAAAAGATAAGGGTGGTGGCGGTCATCGCCGAGGGGATCCCCGAAAGGAAGGCAAGGGAACTTGCCCACCTCTCAAGGAAACTCAAGAAGATAATCATAGGACCTGCGACCGTAGGTGCCATTGGAGCGGGTTCCTTCAAGGTAGGCAATACCGGCGGGACCCTGGAGAACATCAGGGAGCAGAAGCTCTACAGAAGAGGGTCCGTGGGACTTGTGACGAAATCCGGGGGCCTTCTGAACGAGATGTTCAATATCATCTCCCACAACACCGATGGTATCTTCGAGGGAGTTGCAATAGGAGGTGATAAATATCCCGGTTCGAGCCTGATAGATCATCTTCTGAGGTACGAGCATAACCCCAAGATCAAGATGATGGTGGCCCTGGGAGAGCTGGGTGGTGACGAGGAGTACAAGGTCCAGGAAGCAGTGAAAAAAGGGGTCCTCACAAAACCCATCGTCTTCTGGGTAATGGGAACCTGCTCCAAGGTGATGCCCCCCGGTGTCCAGTTCGGACACGCGGGTGCAAAGGCGGGGGCGGAGATGGAGACCGCCGATGCAAAGAACAAGGCCCTGAAAAAGGCCGGCGTCGTGGTCCCATCCTCCTTCGACACCCTCGGGGACGAGATCGCAAGGACCTTCATAAAGCTCAAGGACGAAGGGAAGGTGACCCCCATAGAGGAGCCCGGAGAACTCCCCACCATTCCCATGGACTATGCCGATGCCATGAAGAGAGGGGTCATCAGGAAACCGACCTCTTTCATAACAACCGTGGCGGACGACCGCGGGGAGGAGGTGAACTACGGAGGCTATCCCATATCCGAGATAGTCCACAGCGGAGGCACCCTTGGTGATGTCATCGCACTTTTATGGTTCGGAAGGAAGTTCCCGAAGTGGGCCTCCGAGTTCATCGAGCTGGCAGTGATGATAGTGGCCGACCACGGACCGGCGGTCTCCGGTGCGCACAATGCAATAGTAACATCACGCGCAGGAAAGGACCTGGTATCCAGTCTTGCATCCGGTCTTTTGACCATCGGGCCCAGGTTCGGCGGCGCCATAGACGGATGCGCCAAGTACATGAAGGATGCTTACAGAAGGGACCTGGAGGCCAGGGAGTTCGTAAAGGAGATGAAATCAAAGAACATCAAGATACCCGGCATCGGGCACAGGGTGAAGTCCCTGGAGAACCCCGACGGAAGGGTTACACTGCTCATCGAATATGCCAGGAACAATTTCCCAAGGACGGATCTGCTTGATTTTGCCCTCGGGGTTCAGACGGTGACGACACAGAAGAAGTCCAACCTGATCCTAAATGTCGACGGTACCATAGGGGTGCTCATGGTCGACATGCTAAAAAACGTCGGATTCTTCGATGACCAGGAAGTAGACAGGATCGTCGAGCTCGGCTACCTGAACGGTTTCTTCGTTCTGGGCAGGTCCATAGGGCTCATCGGTCATACACTGGACCAGAAGAGAATGAACCAGAGGCTCTACAGGCATCCGTGGGATGATATCCTTTACATGGTGGAGAGGAAGGACTGATACGCCCTCGGGGGGTATTCAGGTGAAATGCATATAAGCACCCATCCATTGGAATGTATCATGAGATATGTATTATATCATGCCACCTGGTGCCCTTTCTGCAGGGTATTTGCTCCCATCTTCAGGAAGCACATTCCCGAGGGAGAAGAGGTTCTCCTTGACGACGAACATGACACGAGGTGGACCGAGCTCAACATCGAATACGTTCCGACGATCATTGCATATGACGGCAAAAAGGAGGTAAAGCGTCTGCAGGCGGTACCTCATAAGGGGATCACAGAGGATATGTTGAAAGGGTTCATGGAAGAATGATCGTGACCCCTGTCTGCTCCTGCATCAGCATGTTCCATGTGCGAGCAGTAATGCTTTCTTTCCTTCCCTGATCGATCCGTTATAGGTCCCGCATGCCTTCGGCGTATGCTCCACTATCAGTTCCTTGATACCCATCGACCTGGCCTCCTCCTTCACATCATCGGATACCACAACAGCACCGTGGACGCCATCCCCTATCACAAGTACATCTATGTCGTATCCCTTGAGGCAGTCAAGAGAGTGAGGTGTCAGTTGATGTCCGCCCATGTCCTTCCATTCCTTTACATCGGAACCTCTTATCAGTACATCCTTTCCCACACCTTTTGTTCTGGAATGCTCCTCCCCATGGACGACGAACCTTGCCCAGGAGAAGCTCTCTATCGGTCCTTTGGGATCCTTGAACATTCTATCACCGGATAAAATACGTTAAGAATTTGTCCGAGACAATTTATTGCATGAGCAAGATAGGAACTTGAGTTGTTAAATTTTTCTCCGATCAACTCCAGCAAGAAAGGAAAGAGGTTATGGAATTCCATAATATTGCTTTTTATAGCAGTATACCGGATAATCCAGAATTGTTGGTCCATGTTTTCATGTTTCAGGTGAGATCCGTGACGAATGACACTATGTTTGACAGTTCGAGGACGGATTATCCGAAACGATCATTACCTGAGAAAGGTATACTCGTTCTGTTTCCATTTTTTTCACTTTCCCATCTTGCAGCTTGCAACACACTGTCAGAGAGTAGAAAGAGTTATGAATGCATATTATGTACTGTTTTATAACCATACAAATCAAAGAGGCGAGAAGTGTTGATCTGGCCTGAAACGCAAAACTTCAGTAACGTAATATGAATTTCACGTCCCATTCAACATATCCGAAATAACTTGTCCATTCCAACCAGCAATAAATAGTGTAGTTCCATATATTCTCATGATCGGAGAGCTCTTCTTTAGAAATATTCCATGTGAAAAGATGTTCGGATAATTTCTCTTCTGTTTTCTCCCTTCGGAGTTCATCGATCTCTTTGAATTCCTCAGTCAGTTCATATATGGTCACACCAATATCCAGATCCCCGGTTAGATTGGATAATCTCAATGAGACCTCCATATCAGGAATTGAGATACCCTTTTGGATACCTACACCGACCCTTTCGGTTGGATCGCCTATCAGCAATTTTTCTGATGTGCTCCGATAGCCACTTACACCGTCCCTATTCTTAACACCCAGCTAAATCGATCCGGTGGAATATTGATCATCCCAGATTGCGGTAACATTGATATGATAGTACGCTGAATATCTATACTCATGAATGACCTCATGACCGTATAATGTACAGTTATCTCCCATTTCCCAGGTAATGTTAGAATTATCAGGTACATTATCAACAGTGAATCTCAATTTTTCTTTGGTTCTTACGTCATCATCATGCACTTCAATATCCATTACTATACCACTATCGTATAATACTTCATCAACTGGTTCCTGGTCATCTTCTTCCTTGTCAATTGGTTCCTGATCATCAGTACTTATGCCGTCATTGTTTCTATCATCAACTAGGTTATCTTCGTTGTTCCCGTTGTCATTCATTTGCATCGTATTGCCTTGAAGAATAATATATCCAAAAAAAGCAGTGACAATAAGTATAATAATTACAATTACGGTTTTCTTCTTTCCAGACACCATTTCATTCCTTCTTTTATATTATCCAATAGACAGTAGTTCACTAACTTTCACATCATGATCTGGTACACTGGCCCACCGGTACCTTTATATAAGAGGTGGGCGTCCCCCCATGCCATCTAAAGCTAAGGGGAACAGATTCCACAAGAATGAGTATGTACTGAAAGCTCATGAATGTTTTGATTCGGTCGTTAACAATCTGACAAAGCATGTCAGATTCCATACTCAAGGCAGAATCACACCCAAACAACTTCTTTCCACCATTGTAGGAATGTCAGTTGAACGGTTATCGATCCATTCCATCAACACAATATCGGATGATGTATCCAGCCCAACCAACATCAAACATCATCTGAACAAGGTAACCTTGGAAGAACTCGTTGATAAAAGCGTGATACTTCTCACTGCTGAGATATTGAATTGTATACCTAAGGACAGACCTTATCAGCTATCAATGGACATAAACGAAGAGCCATATTACGGCAATATAACAGATATCAACAAACAGTTTATCATCGGAGGACAAGTTAAAAAATCATCAAAACAGTTCTACAAATACACATCGGTATATCTCACTTACAAGAACATCAAGATCACACTGGCCGTTCTTCCAATGAAGAAAAAAGTGGAACTGATCGAATATGTCAAGGCACTTCTTTCCATTGTTGAAAGACTCGGCATAAGGTATGATGTTCTACTGCTGGACAGAGGATACTATTCCGTTCCAGTATGCAATTACTGCAAGGAGAACAAGATCCCATTGATCATGCCGGTCAAGAAAACTGGCAAGAAGATCAAAGGATGGCTGGACAGAAAGGTGTCAGGTAAATATCGTTACACCATGAGAAGTCCCAAATATGGCTCTGCCAGGGTTGATGTTATTGTATATGTCCAGAATGCAATGGGACGACGTGGAAAACAAGAACGGGTATCATATGGATATGTTTGTCATTATATTGATTGGAAACCCCGGAAAGTGTTCCACATCTATCGCAAGCGGTTTGGTATCGAATCTTCATACAGAATGAAGAATCGAACCAAAGCCA
>JAWOCK010000066.1:0-13381 GCA_046483845.1 Thermoplasmatota archaeon
AGAGTCCGATGGACACACCCGATGAAGAGAGGGTCCAAGACACATACCCCGGTGTAAATTACCTCATGGAGGACCTCCTGGCGGTTGCCGACGGGGAGCTCGATAGGGTTGAGATGGTGGGGTTCAAAGGGAATACACCCGGGGATGTCGGAGGAACATGGAAGGCTTCCGACATCGATCATATCGAGGGAGATGATCCATTTTCAATTGCTGGCAACTTAGCCCTTACCAACTGGGAATACTCCAATGAGGCGGTTATAGCCGTGGTGGACCACGATCCGAAGGATATGGATGAAAAATTCACAGGAAAGGTAACCGGAAGGACACCTGATTCAAGCCCCAGGTCCGGGTCCATGACCGGTGAGACAGAACCTTCCCCGGTGGACCCGAACCAGCATCCTTTCACCATAGATCCCGATTACAAGTACATCAGCTCCCAGCTCACCTGGGGTCAGGATTGGAACCCGCTTTCCGAGATCACCGAAAGGGGCAAGGACCCTGACCTCCAGCTGTACGACATGCAGCTTGGAATGGTTGGGGCAAGTGAGAAATGGAACGTCCTGGAAGGAGCCTCGGAGGAGATCAGCTCCTACATCTACAATCCAGGGGAATGGGAGTTCGCGGTCACCTACATGCCAACCGAGAATTCCCTTGAGCACAGGAAGGACCCGGAGAGCTGGTCCGCCGTTCCTGAGCCCTCCGACGTAACACCTTCCCAGCGTGATCGGTGGAGGAAGGACCGGATACGGAGCGTTATGCAGGATAGGCTCGAAAGAGGACTGGACCCGGACGCACCCTTCGACTCCAAGGTGGAGTATGTGATAGATTATACCCTCTATCCCGGGATCGATGTGCCACAGAGGATATCCACCCCGTTCTACTGCAGGGATGCAAAGTTCACCCTGGAATGGAGCGACAACAGCATCGACCTGGGATTGATACTGAGAGGACCGGAGGGGGCTGAGATCTCGGTTGCCACCTCTCCATCATCCGGCACCACGCAGATAATCGAGCTTCCCGAGCTCGGAGAGGGCGATTACCAGATCTCCGTGGTGAAGCTTGGTGGATCGGGGGGATCCACCGATTTCACGGTCAGCTACGAGCTGTATCAGCAAAAGGAGAGGTGGGAAGGAACAAGCTGGGCAGGGGCGGCCAACGGAGCCGTTATCGCCTCGGCGATCAATGCTCCCCTTCTCTTCGCCCCCAAGTCCGGCCTACCGGACAGCACCGGCAACGCTTTGAACACTCTGGGAGTGAAGAAGGTTTACGTGATCGACATAGACTCACACGGCTCGAGGGGCATCTACGATGACATTGACGGCCTCCGTGGTTTCGTAGTGCCCGACATCGAGGTGGAGAGGTTGACCGATCTGGAGGACCTGTATGGTATGGTGAAGGAAAGTACCAGGGCGGGAGGACAACCCACCGGCGACATCGTTTTCACGACCATAAATCCCTGGACATCCTGGGATGTTCTGCTGGGCAGGGACGCCTCCGGCAATCCGGGAGGCGAGGAGCCGGGTTCTCTGTTCATCGGACCGGCCGCACTCTCCGCCGCCTATCACGGAGCTCCGGTCTTCGTCACGGACATACACAGTGAGTTCTCATGCGCCCAGGCGTGGCATAACGAGTTCTGGAAGTATGCCTACCACAACAACAGAGCGCCGCCTTCCGTGGCTTGCATGGTCCTCACGGCCAAGGACACCTACAAGGTCATAGACAGGTACGGTTTCGACAGGAAGTCCCCCGTGAACGAGGAAGGCAAGGCCAAGGAGACCATCATTACCGTGGCGGACCAGTTCGATATTGGCTCGTCATGGGACCGGGGACTCGTTGGCGGAGCGGATTCCGGCAGAATAATGGGGACACCGGTGGACACGTCGGTCTGGGTCTCAAGGAACGGGCTCTACCCCAAGGTCATCTACGCCAACCCGGCCGTGAACAAAGAGCTTGATCCCACCGGGGGAAAAAGGATACAAGGTTCCGAATCCACCAGGGGAGTAATGGGGAACCTGATCATAGAGACGCCAAAGAGGGAAGAAGAAGTGGACTTCCCCGTGGTCCAGAGCTGGGTATCCTACCAGTACAAGTTCAACGAGAAGGCTTCGGAATACTGGGGATGCCCATATACCACAAGGACCGGGATAACACCCTACTTCGACAGGTCCGATGCCACGTCAGACCCCGACGGGATCGACCCCGATGGCCGTTATCCCGATCTCGATTCATCCGAGGTCATACCACATTATCTTGAGGCCTCGGGGTACGGGAACGTATTCTCCACCACCTTCGAGACCACCACCGAGAACCTCAATAGAGGTGCCATTATGTGGCTGGAGGTAATGCACGGAGGACATACCAACTCCGGTGTGGTGGGCTGGTGGGACGAGAGGGGAGCACAGGAGCCCGAACCGTGGAGGGGTTACGAAGAGAACGGGGTCCCAATGGGGGACACCGACGTGCTCCGCCTCAGGGGCTCCACCGAGGACCCGGATGTGGTCACCATGTCAAAACATGTCGGCATGGATGTGGTCCCCGGATTCGGACCGATAACGGACATAGGAGTGATCCCAGAGAGACATGATGGCATAATCATCGCATTGTCCCAGCAGGGCCAAACGGAATACAGCGAGAACGGTCTCGTAATGGACGAGGCCTTCGATAACCTCCATTCCATGGGTTTCTCCGGCGGAAGCTGTCTTATCGCGAATACCTACCTCCATCTCATGATGGTTCGACACGGCTCCGTTTTTCAGGTCATAGACCCTTGGCTCACCTCCTGGTATTCGGCCTTCGCCATGAACATGTTCGTCAGGGACATCTATTACGGGAGAACGGTGGGTGATGCATACGAGCGTGGTATCTCCCACGTGGGCATAGAATATCTGGTGGACGGATGGTGGTGGGATATATTCGAGAACCTGGTCTACTACGGGGACCCCGACCTGAAGGTGTTCTCACCCAAGAACTCCTGGGGAGAGCCTGCGTCCTTGCAGGAGGGGTCGGTGATCGACGGGCACTCGCCCTTCGGTGCACGGGACCATCCCAATTCAGTGGGGAAAGGGCTCATATACGACATACTTCTGCTGGGAGCGATCATCGGCCTGATAGGGGCAGGTGCCTACGTTTACTACAGACACAAGAAAGGACTTCCGGTGCCGGGGGTCGACAGGGTCCTGAAGAAAAGGTCCGCCAGCTGAAAGGGGGAAAACTGCCCGTGGCCTTCCTAAGCTCGATCTGCCTGGCCGTGGCGGGAGCTTCCTGTCTTGTACTCCTGTTCATTGCAGCATTCGGTCTCTGGTTGATCAGGAAGTTTGTCCCGAGAAGAGGACGGAGAGCGCAAAAGAGCGGAAACGGCACTTTCACTGGGGTCGACCAAGGTAAAGTAGTGGACACAGAATTCCGCGATCTATGAGGTCACAAGGTGAAAAAGTATTATTCTATCCCTGTATTATGGTAATTATCCAAGGAGGGCGACCATGATAATCACCAACCTCAACGGGGTTCCGGGCAGGACCATCGAACGCACCATCGGACTTGCCTTCGGTCTTGCTTCAGTGACCGGAGAGAAGAAGGAAGGCGTGATCCTCGACGATGAGGGGAAGGAGTGGCCCTGGGCCGATACACCCAAACATTACGAGACACTGTTCAGACTGGCCGAGGAGAGACTCGCATCATCGGGTGCCAAGCTTGGAGGGGATGCGGTAATAAACGCGGATGGCAAACTCTCCAGGTCGGATACGGGTTGGCCGGAGGTCATGCTCATAGGTACAGCGGTCAAGCTAGAGGAAGAGGACGAGGGTGGCGTCTCTGTCAATATGGATGGTGAAGGCATGGAATGGGAGCCCCCGTCCGCGACCCCTGAGATAGAAAAGCTGAAGAAGCTCAAGGGGCGCGGAAGGTCAAGTGATACTGGCGATATCGACAACAAGGACAGGATCCTGCAGATGGGGGCCGATATCGGGGTCGGCAGGGAGCGGATGGAACTTTTGTTCCATGCAGGTTTCAGGACCCTCCAGGACCTTTCCACGGCCTCCACCAGGGAGATCACATCGGTGGAAGGCATAAACCCCACCCAGGCCAGATTGATAAGGAAAATGGCAAAGGAGATGATCTCGGAGGAGGAATAGATGGGACTTGGAACCCTGGAGATGGTGGGATCCGCAAAGGTCCTCATCTCCCTTCTCGTTCTGTCCGGTGCTTCCCTGATGGATATCCGCTACAGGAGGATACCGGACCGTTTCTGGATCCTGTTGGTGTCCGCCGGGTTGCCGTTGCTTGTCTGGGAGATGTGGCTGAAGGGAGCTGACCGGAGTCCGTTAACCCTCATGGTTCTGCTGCTTCCGGCAGCTGGTTTTCTGTTCATGATGTTCGGATATCCTGAACCCAGAGAGATCATCGGGGGGAGCCTGACCGATATCCTGTTCGCCCTGATCTATACGGTCGCCATAGGTGCCGGGGCCGCCGCATTCATCATTGGGGACCGGGCTCTACTGGTCCGGATAGGTCTCGCCATGGTATTCATGGCAGTGTACTTCGTGCTCTACACCGTTCCCATAGGAGGTGCGAGGCTCATCCACGGCGGAGCGGACGCAAAGTGCCTGATATCCCTTGCCGCATTGTTCCCCTGGTACATCACTGGTCTTCCATTCCAGATCGGACCGTTCTATTCCACACTGGCCGACATCCCGTCCCTGGGGACCATTATGCCGTTCCATCTGTCGATCCTCTTCAACGCTGCCGTTATCTCTGTCCTGTTCGTTCTGGTCATGATCCTGGCAGTGAACGTGTTCAAGGGGAACCTGAAGGGACTTAGACCCACTTCCTATCTGGAGGACGTGGATTCCATCCAGGGAAAGTTCCTCTGGGTGATAACCGATGATAAGGAGAAGAAGGACCCCACCCCCGCACTGGTCAAAGAATTGAAAAGGAAGGGTCCGGATAAGGTGAGGGTCACCCCAAAGATACCTTTCATCCTTTACCTCTTTCTGGGAGCCATTGCCCAGGCCGTGGTGGGCAATCTCGTTGTGGCCCTGCTCCTGATATGATCAAAGCACCGCATTTTCCCCAGGGGCAACATCTGGCTTTACTCCTCATCCATGGAGCTTTCGCTTCTTTTGCTGTAAATGAAATAGAACAAAAGGAGCAGAAAGAGGATCATCGAGACGATGACCGCCACCAGTATGAACAGGTTCCTGTCATCTTCATCCGCGGTTTCACCGTCGGGCTGTTCATCATCGTCAACTGTCGTGTCATCATCGGGCTGTTCATCGTCTACTGTCGTGTCATCATCAGGCTGGACATCATCATCAACAGGAGCATCGTCATCGATGGGGTCATCATCATCGGGCTCTTCCTGCACCTCGGGATATATCCGGGTTCCGTTGGAAAGTATGACCATCGAGGAATTGTCCAGGTCCAGCCAGTCGGTGGGACGTATCTGCTGTGTCTCGAAAGGACCTATGGTGATGTCGGACATGAATGCCCTGGGCATGGAGCCGACCTTTCCCCCGATCCTATCAAGGGCCTCCCGGGAAAGGACGTTGGTAAGGAATTCAACATCATAGGTGAAAGTGTGGGGTCCCCTGTTCTCGATCATCAGCGAGTTGTAGTCATCTGTGGTGTTCATGACCAGTTCGGAACCCGAGAACAGCGTGGCGTTCAGGATGCTGTATACCCTCTGCCTCTCCTTGACTGACTCGTTCTCGAAGCCCATACGCTTTATGTGGGTCGCCGAGTAGTTCTTTATCGGGTCGGTGGTGGAATAGGTCATTCTTCCCCTGAGTGGGTTCCCTTCCTCATTGATGATGCCGATGGTATCCATTGAACCATTTGCCACCTCGGCTTCCAGAAGGGCGAAGACAGAAGTGGAGTTGTTCACAGTGGTCCAGTTGTAGGTCCCATCTTCTGTCCCGGTGATGTGCATGGTCAGGTTCCCGGGTTCCATGGCAAAGGCGTGGCTTTCGGCCTCACCTCCTTGGACCAGCGGGAGACGGATGCCGTCGGTCATGTTATCGGTCACGGTACCGTTCTCGTCTACCTCTATACTGGTTCCGCTCTCACTCTCCACGGAGCAGTCATTGGTGCCGGTGATCACCGTGAGAAGCCCCTCCCAGCTGGTGGGCAGCGACCTGGGCCCCGTTATCTTGCTGTAGGGAACGAATGCTATTCCGGTCGGTCCTCCCCAGTTGTGGCCCCCATTCATGACGAAGTGCCAGTCCCAGTATGTTCCTTGCTTCTCTATCTCGATGTAAGGTGGATGGTTCTCATCGTCATCGGTGCTGTTTGCCCAGGATGCTGCCGTTTTCGGGTCGGAGTAGCCGGGCCTATTGGGGTCGTAAACGTATATGCGGGTGTGGGTGGCATCAACCTCATGGACAAGATAGGGGACCACCGCATGTCCATTGACACCTTCGGTTATGGAGATGATACCCAGCTCCCCTGAGTCCACCGCATCCTTCACATCGTTCAGGAACTTGCCCATGCCCGTCGTCGAACTGGATGGTACGAGCCCGCCTATGTATTCACGGAGGTACCAGTTTATCATCTCCGCACTCACCTGTGAACCGTGCATGTACTCGACATGCCTCTTCAGGACCGAGGAGTGCGTCTTCTCGCTTATGTCGTTGTCTCCCACCGGAGTGCATTTGGTGGGATCAATGTCCTCATGGTAGAAACCCAATGCCGCGGACGACATCCCGAAGCACTCACCTTTATCGGCAAGCCACCCGTAAAAGGAGGCATAATAGAGAGCTGCAATGGGATCATGTGCTATGGGAGCCTCAAGCCTCTCCCCCCAACAACCCCATCCCGACCAGGCTGACCAGTAAGGGATGCCCAGGCAGATCCACGCCATTATGAAGACCTCGTCGCCGAAGGTATCGTGGTAATTGCCCTCGTCGTTCCAGATATCGGCAGGGTAAGATAACCAATCCTTGCTCGGATTTGAATATCCCAGCCCCCAGTCGTAATTCCACTGGGGTTTGGGATGCACCTCGAAGTCCCATGAGGTGGAGAATGAACCCTCCAGGTTCTTCACTGTCAGGGGCCCCTTTCCGATGGGGGTATCTTCGGGGAGCCGGAAGATGTAGTACCTATCAGGCTCCGGGTTGCCGATAACGGGCTCCCTGGGTATCGTTGTAAGCGTGAAGTTCTTGAACAGGACCTCGCTTCCCATCAGCTCCTCTCCCCCGACCTTCAACCACGTTCCCGCCCATCCCTGCCGCGGTCCCGTGGTCTCGTTGAGTGTAGGAGGCTTTGGGGCTATTTCCACCTGCACACGGTCGACGTTGTAGGGCCAGTAACCCTCATAGGGTCTGTTGTCGGTCACCGTGAGCTCGAAGATGAGTATGACCGGGAAGCTGGACAGCTCGACCTGGAACCGGGGATTCCACGTATCATTGTCATGGAGTTCGACCTCAACAGGGGCAGGCAGTACCTGCTCCCAGTGAAAATGCATGGTGTCGAAATCAGGATCGTAGCTGTGGCTGCCATCCAGCTCGATGATGTCTCCCTCCTCTGCCTCCAGGTCCTCCCCCGCATCGGCAACAGGGGGTCGGTTGAAGTTCTCATCGTCAATGACCAGGAAATCATGCATGTTCTCGGTGCGTATCGAACCGCCGACCCGCTTGTAGAGGGTCACCCTTATCCGACCTTGCTCGGTGTCGTCATGGGGCACCTTCCAATCGTACTGCGTTGCGGAAGAGGAGGTTGTGTTGATAAGGGTCCAGAGCACACCGCTGTCGTTGGAATAGAAGAGCTTGTATTCCCTGATATCGGAAACCTGTCCGGTGATCTCCCATTCGATCCTTGCCCATTCTCCGCTAACAAAGGCCCACCCCTGGTCCACCGGTGGGTTGGGGAAGGTCAAGGATATGGTCAAGGTGTTGGGGTCCGAGATGATCCTGTTGTATCCGGTGCTTTCATCCTCTGCGAAGACCTGCCATTCACCCTCCATTGCATTTACCTTTATCAGCACCTGGGTGGAATCCACCTCAGTTGGTACAGTCCAGTCCTCCTCGAAATCGTTGGCGGTACCGTAGGCTATGTTGTTCCAGCTGGACCCACCGTCAGAGGAGTATTCGATCCACATTCCCATAATTATCTGCTCGGGATCGTATGATGTCATCCATTCTATGGTATAGGTCTGGCCTCCGATGAAGGTCTGGCCTCCGTTGAAGTTCAGTAGTGTTACCCATGGGGATGCCAGAGCTATCTCTCCGGATAGGTCACTGGCGAAGAGTGGGGCCGGCAGTCCTAACCCGTACGCGGATATGCGGATCTGGATGGTCGCCTCACGGTAGTAAGGCGGGGTCCAGTATGTCCACCCCTTGGACGGTTCGATGTTGCTGTATTCTCCCGGGATGTCCTCCCACTCACCGTATCCGGAACCTTCGTCCACCCTCATCTCTAAGCTCAGGAACATCACCCGCCCGAAAGGGTCCCAGAGGTCCCAGGAGGTAGTGTAGTACCTGGCATAGCTCATCTCGTTGGGAACCTCCTTGAACCTGAGTACTATGCCGGGCCCCACCTGGAATGTCGAATCGCTCCTGTCGGTGGCTATCGGTCTGCTGCCGGGGAGCAGGTTCTGGAGCCAGCTGACCTTTACCAACATATCATCGGAGCTGAGGTTGAGAGGCACCAACCACTTGTACTGCTTGATGCCCTTCCCGCTGTTCTCCACGGTGGCAATGGACACCTCATCCTCCCATTTTCCAGTGGAGGTATACGAGATGTACACGTAACCGGACATTCCCGAGGTCTCCCATTTTATGTAATAATGGTCCCCTCCGGTGATGTTTTCTCCACCATTTGGAGAAATGAGGTCAATGGTGTCCTTCCCGGCCACATCCTTCATGGGGAAGGAAAGTGCCAAAAGCATTACCATCACAAGGGAGATGACCCTCCTTCGGTCCAACAAAGTAGTTCCACCCTTCTCTTTCAGAATCCAATTCCGCCCCATATTGATCCCCATTACTGCATTATGTCAGGGACACTATAAACATTACGCAGGGGAGATCGACAGGGTCATGGAACAAGGCATATGTGAAGAGATGCCGTCCTCAGATGACACCGGTCCTCTGAAGGGCTTCGTGGTAGTCCTTGGGTGAGAAGTATCCCAGGAACTTTCCGTCGGTATCTTTCACCACCACGGCATATGGTGCATATTTGGATATCTTCAGGAGTGCCTCCGATATGTTATCGTCCACCCCGATCTCCATGATATTGGTGTTCATAAGGTCCTCTGCCGAACATTGCTGTATCTCGGAACCCTTTGCAACCGCTATCAAGAACTCCCTTGCAGTAACAGCACCCACGGGAGTCTGCTCCGAGTCCACAAGGAAGATAGCCCCCCTGGGGATCTCCAGTAGCTTCTTGGCAAGTTCCTTGCAGGCCACATCCTTGCTCACCGATATGAACTCATCCGTTATGGTGAAGTCCCTGATGCTCATCTTCTCCAGGTTCAGCTCATCGTTTTCCTCGACATCCTCTTCTGCCATTGTCCTGCCTCCTTATGTGCAGGATGTACAAATTATAAATCTTTAACCTGTGCAGAGCAATTATCCAAATATCCCAAAAGGAATGCGGTTGGGGGTAAGCTGGAGCTAAAACCTAAATATAGGAGATATGCTTGGGGGTTCGCCAGGCTTGGTCGGGGAGCTAGGCCCTCCCTCTCGCCTTCGGGCGTGTCGCAGTATGGTCTACAGCGGGACGACAGGCATGGAGCGGCACAACCAGTACATCAACGGTCCAAGGTGCGACGATGAAGTAACGTCCCTCGGGGTTGGAAGTGGTTCCCCGGGACGACCGGAGGGTCGTTCCGGCACCTTAGCTATGGGAACCGGGTCAGGCCCGGAAGGGAGCAGCCTCACCGTAGATTCTTAACGCTCGTAGGGAGCCGGGACGGAGGAGCGCCGAGGAGCTACCGTTAATGGACCAGGGTGTCCATCCATGTCGGCCTGGTTCCTTTTTGAGGTAGTGATATGTCATCTTCCAAGGGCCCACTTGCCGTATTCGACATGGACGGGGTCCTCATCGAGCACAGGAGCTCCTGGAAAATACTCCACGAGCACTTCGGCACATCCAATGAAAGGTCATTCAGACTTTATCTGAAAGGTGAGATCGATGACGAAGAGTTCATGTCCAGGGACATAGAGCAGTGGAGAGAGGCCCTGGGCAGGGTGAACATCGACAGTATCAAGGAGGTGTTCATGGACATTCCCCCCGTGGATGGTTTCATCGAGGCTCTGGAGAGCCTGAGCGAAAGGGGCATATCGCTGATGATACTCTCGGGCGGACTTGACATACTCGCACTGCGACTGAAGGAGATGGGAGGGTTCAACGAGGTCCACGCCAACGGGCTTCTTATCGATGAAAGAGGCGATCTCGAAGGCAGCGGGATATTGAGGGTTCCACTGAGGGACAAGGGCTCGGTGCTCAGGAGGATAATCGACAGGGGCTTCGGACCTGTCGCCGCCGTGGGGGATTCCCGGATCGATGTACCCATGTTCGAGCTGGCCGACGTGTCCGTTGCCTTCAGGCCGGAGAGTCCGTGGGTATCAAAGAGAGCTAATCACGTCGTTCGAGTTCCGGACCTCCGAATGGTCGCAGACATCATAATAAAGGGATTCGAGGGGATCGAGGGCAGGGAGCAACGATAATACTTTTATCGATTGCCCGAGTTACCCCTTATTCACATCAAGGCATTGAAACGGTGAAAACATGGCATCTCACAGGGAAGAACAAAGCAACGAGGTAATCAGGTCGATCATAGAGATGCTCGCCGATAAGTTCAGCGAAGATAAATGTGTAACTGTCCAGAGAATATTCGACAAGTACGCTACCAGGTTGGTAAAAGGAAGGGAGATAACCCTCTACCTCTACAATATCGGCATCCTTACCCCGAGAAGGGATGATGAGACCCCCAAGGAAGCCAATCTTTGGAAGATCGACATGGAGAAGGTGAAAGAATTCCTGAAAAACGACGGAGCCCTTCTGGAGTATAAATGCCCGCTCTGCGGGTCACAGACCATCTCCAAGTCCTACAAGTCCTATCGATGTACCAAATGTCTTTTCAAAGGAGACCTGCCCGAGAGACCCTATCAGAAGGGGATGAAGAGGTAGAGGTCACTCGAAGCTCGAGTATTTTTCCTTGAAGCTTTCCCAGAAGTTCTTTGACCTATCCTCGATGCTCTCCCTGTCGAAGGGATATTTCATCATCCTGTCCATGGACCGGACCTTACCGGTCTCCCCCTTGTCCATCCATATCCCTCTACACTCCTCACAGTAATCCACGTAGACGTCGTAGACCTCCTTCGATGTCATGGTCCTGCCGCATTCCGGACAGGGGAGCCTGTCGCCCTTGAGTGAGTCGGTTATCAGTATAAGAAGCTCCACCGGACTATGATCGCCTACTATGTCGTCCAATTCCGACGGATCGAACCAGATACCGCCGCATTCCGTGCAGAGGTCAAGCTGCTCACCGCCCCTCTCCACAACGCGGAGAGCGGTCCTGCACCGAGGGCACGTTCTGCTGCTCTTTGTCATTACCTCTTCTTCATCGGGGGACATTGGAACACCGTTCCTCTATCATACAGGAGATAGAAATAACTTCTTTTCAACCAAATTCTGATCCGGTGTAAGGACAGGTCGTGTTCCCCTGTTCATGTCACCGTTCGATCATTACAGGGAACGGAGGTCCGTTTCCTGTTGGCCATACAAATTGTCATTTTGTTGGCGTAGAGGTTCTCGGACCCGATATCGGAGGGTGTTTGCTGGGGGTCCTCTTGATAATCCTCTTCCGGTGTTGGTTCCTCCTGGGAATATGGCCCTTCCATGACAGGTCGGTCCTCTTCCGCATGTAATAGCACATTGCATCTCTCCTACAACTTTAAGTATCAAGGACCAGAAAGAAATATAACTGAAGAGTTGCATAAAGATACATACTGGTAACAAATGGCGATGTTATGGTTTCTTCAGAAGCGGCTCCGGTCTATGAACATTCGCCAACTCTCAATACTGTCATAATGGTAGAGGAAGTGATCCGCACCATGGATGAGAGCGTAATCACTGTTGCAGAATTGAAAAGAAGGCTCCCGAGGAAGGTAAACCACAATAAATTGAAGATCATTCTCAGATACCTTGAAGAGAGCAACAAGATCCTCTTTACCACAGATGGCATCACATGGATTTTCAATCCGAATCCTAATCTGAGGAAAGCCATCTCCAAGGGGCTTGAACTATGAAGAGAGTACGAGTAATTCTCTCAGATGATGCAGAGGAAGTTTTTCACTATCTGAACGAACACGCCCCAGAATCAAAGATTGAGAGGTCCATCCTGAATTCCATCAAGAAGAAGGTTGATCTGATTAAGGTGAATCCTCATTACGGTGATCCTATTTCAAAGAAGTTGATTCCCAGTGAATATATTGAAAAGTATGGTATAACCAATCTTTTCCGTGTTGAACTGTCCAATTATTGGAGAATGCTATACACCTTGACTGATGGTGAATCGGTGATCGAGATTATTGCATTTGTTCTGAATATCGTTGATCACAAGGAATATGACAAGTTATTTGGCTACAAGAAAAAATGATAGGATCCAAGTATTTCCCTGGTCTCTTCTGCGCGTCTTCGAACATAGCGCTGAAGGGTGGAATTGTTAATGTGGGAAGTGGATGAACGAAGTGAAGGAACGTTCGGGGAGGATCGAGTGTGAGTTGATGATAAGAATCTCCGAAGGATCCAATGAATAGGTTAGGTGAATGGTGGTAATGAATCGGAATGTACCAGAATCCAAGGTCCGTGAATGAACATCGACGAAACAAAGGGAAATACTGGGGCTAAAATGTGGATGAATATCCAAAGATCTTACATTCGTTTGAGGTTGATCGCGAAAACGGATGATAAGATTTTTAATGTGTTAAGAGTATATATGCCAGTAGAGGAAGAAACTGTAAAAAATCCGTTCCAATGTGAGTATATATTCTCGAAGTTATGGTGAATAAGATGAGAGAAGAAATCATGTCCCGGATGACCCGCCCCGAGGAAGGCCAAAAGGGCCTGGGTTTTGGCCACCGCAGGGGCGGAACGGGAAGGTCGTGACAAGAAGCGTAGAGAGCCAGTGAGTGAGATGCTGAATATGGAACCCAAGAAAAACGACAAAATCTCCAGTCGGGGAAACCAGAAATCAGCGTCAAGTCTCATCTCCCTCGGTCTGTTGGGGGAAGGAGCGAAAAGACAGTGCGTCCCCGTGAGGGGAGTGCGGAGTGACTTAGTAGCGAGTGAATGGCCTGGAAGCATTATGCTGAACCGAATCTGGCCCGACACGGCATGGCGACAGCCCCCGCCCGTTGGAAGCCGGAACAGACATCACGTGTCG
>JAWOCK010000039.1:0-16757 GCA_046483845.1 Thermoplasmatota archaeon
GCTTCACCTGCCCGCCTCTCTCGAGTATGTAGTCGTAGAACTTCCTTGCGTGGATGACCTCCTCCTTGGCCTGCATGTCAAGCCACGCGGCGATCCCTCCGAGTCCCTTGAACTCGGAGTGGGCTGACATTGCCTGGTAGAGGTAAGCCGAATACAGTTCTTCTCTTATCTGCTCGTTCAGAGCGTTCAACATCTCTTCTTTGATCATGGTCGATATCTCCGTCATTGGTTTAATCTCGGGTGTATTTGAACTTATCCCATACAATGAGAGGGCAGGTCCGCATAATGGCCGAGGGGTCGGCTTTGCTCCGTCCCCGTGGTCCCGAGAGGGGACAGATCGTTTCTCAGGGAGCGGTGTTAGGTCATACGCTCCCGGGATTATAAATATGACCTTATTTCCTGCATATCAGCGGATAGCTTCTTTCCATCCGTCGCAGGTAGGAACGTTCCCGGAGGAACGTCCCATTTTTCCATCATGATAGTAACTGTAGGTCAGGGGCTCACCGTCATCGATCATCTCCGATCCCACGACCTTCCCGACGAAGATGGGCATACATCCCGTAGGTCAGCTTGAACACCATTCCACCGGAAGGTCCCGGAGTTAGGAATATATATAATGATCTTGGGAACATTCCTCCATTCATGTGCCCTCTGAGGATACCCTTGAGGACGGATAGGAGAGCGGTCTTCCGGTCGAGACCCAACAGGTTCGTGGTGGAGGTTGAAATGGACAAAGCGGAAGATCGTGTCCTATGTCATCTTCACGATCCGGGAAGGTTGAGGGAGATACTGGTCCCCGGGACCGAGCTTCTTCTCAGATATTCGGCCCGTCCCGGAAGGAAGACCGATTGGGACGTTGTGGCGGGTAGGGCGGAAGACACCTGGGTTCTGATAAACTCCAGCCACCACAGGGCAATCTCACAGATGGTGCTGGAGGACCCGTCGGTCTCCCCTTTCGGACCTCTCTCCGATATCCGACCGGAGGTGAAGGTGGGAAGGAGCAGGCTGGATTTCCTGGTCATCGACCGGGACGGGAGACCGATATATATTGAAGTAAAAGGTTGCTCCTTGACACTTGACCGCAGGGCACTGTTCCCGGATGCCCCCACCGAGCGGGGCAGAAGGCACCTGGAAGAGCTGATCGACCTCAAGGGGAGCGGCACGAGGGCCGCCCTTATGGTCCTGGTGACAGGACCCGGTGCGGACTGCTTCTCACCGAACGGGGATACGGACCCGGCCTTCGCCGAGGTCTTCAACAGTGCGGTCGAGATGGGTGTTGAGGTATATCCGATGACATTCGACTTCGATGGCAGCCATCTCTCATACGGAGGGACCATACCCCTCTGCGGGAACCGATCGGAGAAGGGGTGAGACCAGATCGCAAATGTCCTGAAGCAGCCTGGTATCCATCTCGGTGAAGGGCTCCAGCCGGTGCGAGTCGATATCGAGCTCCCCCACCAGTTCTCCTCCGCGATGGATGGGTAGCACAATTTCGGACATGACCTGCGGACTGCATGATAGATAGTTATTCTCCCGGGAGACATCCTGGACAAGAAAGGGTTCTCCGCTCTCGGCCGCCTGACCGCAGATCCCCTCGCCGAAACCTATTCTGGTATGCTCGGTAGATGCCCCGATATACGGACCGAGAACCAGCTCCCTGTCATCTCCGACGAAATAAAAACCCACCCAATCATAGTGGTCCACACGGTCCCTGAGGAGCTTGCAGACCTCCAGCAATCTGCTTTCGGCACTCCCCTCTCCTCCGATGATCTTCCTGCACTCGCTCTTCACTGTTTCCGCCTGCTGTTCTGTCAGGACCATCTCATCACCTCATTTGAATATATCACCTGTTGCAACATGCCATAGGACCAGGTCCAGATGGGACAGGGGTATATTGATGTTCCCGGAGAACTCCCTCATTCTCTCCTCTATCTCCAGATATCCTTTGTTCCCCAAGGATCCCGGGATCCCTTCAATGACACCTGCTTTGTTCAGGCTTCTCAGGATGTGCCTGTCCAGTATTCCCAGATCCCCCCCCAGCCCGATGTTCCTCAGGAAATGGCTTGCCTCCTTGTATCCCAGCCCCTTGATGTTCTTCACGAGCCATTCCCTGGCCTCCGGGGCGTCATCGAATTCTCTTATGAAAGACAGGAGGTTGGTATCCCCTTCTCTGTGGAACCTATCCCTGGCCTCCATCAGGAACCTTGTCTTCCTGTACTTGAAGCGGACCTTGCCCACGGCCTCCAATATCTCATCATAGGTCCCATTGAGCAGGATGCCAGTGCAGGCCATTTCCTCGATGGCTTCCCAGCAGAGACGGGCCTTGGACTGGGGGGTCAGTATACAGAAAAGAAGCTCCCTGAGAGCGCTTTCCTCGTCACATTGGTCCCATATTGACCTGAACTCCCCGAGCCTTTCTTCGATCCTGGAAAGCACCAGCGAATGGGTACTTTGGAAAAGCTCGACGGTAGAGGGATCGTATCTCATCCGGATTCCTTTATCCTGTCGTATATCTCGGTCCTCTCCTCCTCGCTGACGTTCATGATGTCGGTGAGCATCAGGATCAGGTCCTTCTCCTCTTTCTCTATCCTCTCGTCGGTCAGGGCTTCTTCGAGTATGTCCTCGTAGACCTTTAGCTCGTAGATGTGGTTGGATGTATCCCTCTTCAGTGCCTCCATCTCATTCTCATCCAACGGGGGTTCCTTCCCTTCTTGTATCCAGCCCATTATCTCGTCCATCTTGTCGTCGGAGAGCCCCAGTCTCTCTTCCAAAATGAGTATAAGACCGCTCTCATCCAGTGATATGAACTCGTCTTCCGTTACCTTCTTCATGAACTGATAGTAGATGTATTCTTCGCGGTTCAATGCAACACCACCTTTACGACAATATAAAAATGTTCAAGCTATATATAACTGCCACCGGAAAGCGAACCGCTCCCGCGGGGTTATCTCTATTAATATGTTCACCGATCAGGGTATGGCAGATGATGAAGGACCATTAGCTGATCTTTGATGATCCCTATGAGTGCTGATGCCCATGAAGATAGATGAGGAGTACAGGGAAAAGGCCGAGAAGGCGGTCGACCTGATAGAGGATGATCTTCCGATAATGGCCCTCACCGGGGCAGGGATCTCGGTGGAGTCCAGCATCCCGCCGTTCAGGGGGCCCGGGGGACTCTGGGAGAGGTACGACCCGTACGAGCACGGCCATATCGAGATGTTCAGGAAACACCCGGAGAGGTCCTGGACCATGCTGAGGGAGATAATAGACGGAGCCCTTGACTCAAGGCCCAACGAGGCGCACCTGGCGCTGGCCAGGATGGAAAAGGAAGGGTGGGTTTCGCCCTTGATCACCCAGAACGTTGATGGCCTGCACCTTCTTGCCGGTACCGGTTCCATATTGGAGGTCCACGGGAATGCAAGGAGGATGTACTGCATGGGATGCGGTAACAGGGAGACCATCGATCAGGATAACTGGGGTGAGTTCTCCATAATGTGTGAGTGCGGCTCGGTGAAGAGGCCCGATATAGTCTTCTTCGGTGAGCAGCTTCCGGAAAGAGAGCTGGATGAAGTGTTCCGGCTGGCCTACTCCGGAAGAAGCCTTCTGGTTGTCGGCACCTCCGGGCTGGTCCACCCGGTGGCGATGGTCCCTGCCTTGGTAAGCGCCCAGGGCGGGCGTGTTATAGAGATAAACCCGGAGCCCTCCGAGTTCACCGGATCGGTGTCAGACGTTCGTATCAGTGCCGCCGCAACGGTGGGGATGTCGGCTCTGGAGGAAGCTTTCAGAAATAGATTTTCGTGAGATCCCCTAGAGGTTTTATATAACCCAGCATGATAATAGGTGTATACCATCCAATGGAGAGCTCCGATGAAAAGGATAATGATATTGTACATTTTCTCTTCGATCCTTCTGGTCTCCATACAGCCGATCTTCCACCCGGCAGCGTCCGAACATACCACCGTTGTCTCGCTGGACTTCGAGGATGATGATGGGTCCCTCGTCCACGGAGGACAAGGTGACCTCTGGGAGTGGGGGATCCCGGGACATGGTCCGGTCGATGATCCGGGGCCGGGTTCCGCCGCCTCGGGTTCGAAGGCCTGGGGCTGCCCTCTTGACGGCCTATACCTGGAGAATACACAAGCCTATCTGGAGCTTCCGGAAATGGACACCTTTCCCTACAGGGATCTCCAGATCTCCTTCTACTTCTGGGTCGATCTTCTGCCCTTCGAGGACGAGCTGAACGAGAGCGGCAGCTCCTATGAGGGTGATGAGCTCATCCTCCAGGCAAGCCCGGATGGGACGGGATGGCTCGACATATGGAAGACCAACGGCTCGTCGGGTTCATGGTCCATGGCCCGGACGGACCTGACGCCGCATATCGGCGGTCCTCTCCACATAAGGTTCCTTCTCAGGGACAACGGGGACGGACATACGGACAACGGGGCGTTCATAGACCTGATCGAGCTCTCCGCGGACACGAAGGAAGAGGTGGACATCACCCTATCCTCCAGGTCATTCATACCTCCGGTGGTGGCCAGCGGTGAGAGCTCAACGATCTTCCTTGAAGCACTGAACAGAGGGAGGCAGGTGCCGGAGGACAGCATGCTGACATTGTACATCGAAACGGCCGGTGGTGAGGAAGAACTCACCGGGTCCGTGGAAGTGACCACCGCACCCACCACCTCCCGTATTATAGAATGGTACCCGTCGTCCACGGGCAATTTCAGGGGATGGATAAACCTCACTCTGAACGGATCATATCATCAGGGGAGTTCGTTCAATATCATTTCGCACTCACCCGTATTCCTTGATACGGCCTCCTTCGGTGTGGACCACTGGAATGTGGGCGACCAGCAGTCGTCCGTTACGTGGGACACGGTCCTTCCTGAACATAGGCCCCTTTCGATGTCTGGCGGTGCCACGTTCTGGGCAGGGGGAGCCGGCTCCGGTCCCAACGGGACGAATGGTTTCACCGGCAATACGGAGGTATATCTGGAATCCGACTGGATCGACCTCTCCTACTACACGGCCTCCTTTCTTCATATCTACCACAGGTATGATCTCCAAGGGGTGTCGGGCGGCGTGGTCCAGGCATTGGACCCCGGGAACAGGTGGAAACTGCTTGAGCCCATGGAAGGCAGCTACGGCACCCTTGATGAGGACATTTCCTCTTATCTTACGGGAACGAGCGCCTTCATGGGGAGCATGAACTGGACCCCGGAGAGGTTCGATCTGGGGGATCATCTGGGAGAAAGGACCAGGATCCGGTTCATCCTTGTATCCGGGGACACGGGCTACGGCGAAGGTTGGTACATGGATGATGTGATGGTCAGCGGAAAGGGGTACGATCCACTGGACGAGGATCCCCCTGCCATGATAGAGGGACTCGAGGCCGAGGTGGTGGACGAAGGTGCGGTGTCTCTGGAATGGTATCCCTCACTGGCCTTGGATTTTTCCAAATACAACATATACCTGGAGGAGGTCCGCTTCGACACCGTAAAGGGTCTCGATCCATACGAGACCCTGGACCTCTCCGAGCTGAACAGCATTATACTGACCGATCTGGACCCCGAGAGGACATACTGGGCGGCAGTTACCGCTGTCGACCACAACGATAACGAGCAGGAAGATGTGACGGCGGTAAGCTTCCGCCCTACCATGGTGGACCCCAACCGGCCGCCTGTGGCCGTGATCGAGGTAGAGGGTGGTTTCCACACCCGTAAGGTCGGGGAGGATGTGGTCTTGGATGGGAGCGGGTCCTACGATCCCGAGGGCGATCGGTTGACCTATGTCTGGATACTTCCCGACGATGAGATAAGAAGGGGCCCCAGGATAATATGGAGGTCGGAGTCGGAAGGTGATGACCTGCTCATTGTCCTGGAGGTCCTGGATGAGCACGGCAAGAGCTCCAGGGCGAACGTGACCCTTTCCTTCGAGGAGGAGGACCAGGCCGTGGAATCGGGGCAGAGCATAGGCCCTTTCCTGATATTCATATCTCCCTTCGCACTCATCGCTCTTGTCCTTCTGGTGATGATCGTCTATTTCGGGAAGGGAAGAAGGAGGGACCTGGAGAAGAGGCTCCGGAAGATCGGCCTGGAGATGGACGGTGAGGGGAAGCTGGTATCGGTGGAGAGTAAGGCTTTGGACAATGAAGAAAGAAAGCCGACGTCCAAAACCCCCCAGGTCCTTGACATGGTCCCCAAAGAGAAGAAGAAAGAGGCCGGATCGGAGGGAATACCCGAATGGGAGGAAGCGGAAGGATCCCCGAAAGAGCGTCCCGAAAAGGACCTGCCTGTGAAGGTCGTGCTCGAGTGCCCTTACTGTGGTGACAGCTTCAAGATGTCGGTGGAGGGGTCCGTCATACGATCAGGCTCTCCCTTCGATATCGAATGTCCCCACTGTGGAGGAAGCGGCAAGATAACGCCGTGACCAGGACCGTATAGTTAATATCCGGGTAAATTCATCGGACACTGTGTTATCATGAGACCTCTGATCATCACCTCGATCCTGTTTCTCCTCCTGTCCGCAATTCCCATTGTCCAGGATCCGGACCATGCTTCAGGATCACCCCCTGCAAGGGAGGTGATCTTCCAGGACGTTGCCCCGGATAGCTTCGATGATCTCTCCAGGGTTAATTTCATCTCCGCAGGGGACTGGAACAACGACGGTTACGTTGACCTGCTGTTCAACGGATACCGGCTTTACCGGAACAGCGGCCCCCCGGGTTGGGACTTCACCTATCAGGGGTCCGTCTTCAATTCATCCGTCTCGGGTGCTGTCAACGGCGTCTGGGCCGATTGGGACGGGGACGGCGACCTGGACCTGTACCAGGGGTGCGGGAAAGGCACTGCCGACAGGTTCTGGGAGAACCAGGGAGCACCGGATCATCTTCTGGTGGACAGGTCCCGGGAGGTGTTCGGGACCTGGGAGAACCTCGGCCCCAATACAGGGAACGCCTGGGGGGATATTGACAGGGACGGTGACCTGGACCTCTATGTTTGCTCGGGTGAGGACTGGAACGACGGGAACCCAATATACTATCCGGATTTCCTGCTGAAGAACGAGAACGGTGCATACTTCACCGATATCTCCCTCTCTTCCGGCATCAGGACAGGTGAGGACCTCTACTCGAGAGGTGCCACCTTCGGTGACTACAACAACGATAGATGGCATGATATCTACGTATCCCACTACAGGATCAGGGAGAACCACCTCTTCGAGAACCAGAGGGACGGCAGCTTCGACGAGGTTGGTGAGGAGAGGAACTGCTCGGGGACCTTCGATGAGACCTGGTATTATGACAGCACTGCGGGCAGTGTTTACGGAAAGTACTGGTGGGGACCCACCTACGGGCATACGATAGGTTCATCCTGGGCTGACTTCAACAGGGACGGCAACCTCGACATCTGGACATCGGACTTCGTACACAAATACGTTGGATATATCAACGATTGGTACGACATCAGGGGGTACGTATGCGACGATGCCAACCTCTACATCAACGACGGGGCGCCCCACTTCACCTTTACCGACTACCGCAATAGTTCCGGGATACCGATATGGCCGATCGGAGGTCGGGGGACCTTTCAGGGGGACCAGACATTTTCCGGTATTACCATCGGCGACTACGACAACGACGGATGGGAGGATATGTACATACCACAGGTCTACGGTCATCTGCCCTACACCACTCCACATCTCTTTCGTAACAAAGGTGCCGTCCTGGATGGTTCCGTACCCAACGGTACCACCTTCGAGGATGTAACCGATGGGTTGGGCATAAAGGGGGCCAATACCTATGCGAACCTCTTCATCGATTACGATAACGATGGCGACCTGGACCTGGTGACCAGCGGAGCGGAGACCTGGGATGGTTCGAACTGGCAGGACTACAGGATAAGGCTCTACAGGAACCAGGGCACCGGTGCCAATCATTTTCTAAGGTTCCAGCTCAACGGCACGGGAATGAATCCCCAGGCCGTGGGGGCAAGGGTGGTCCTCCGGATCGATGACGATGTGATGATGACAAGGGAGGTGAGGGCCGGAACGGGCCACGCCCATCAGGGTTCCAATGTTCTCCATTTCGGGCTCGGTGACAGGGACCTCCTGCCCCGTTCCATCACCGCCGAGGTCATATGGCCCGATGGGGTCATCCACCCGATAGATGTTGCAGGGACGGACCGCACGATCTATGTGGACAGATGGTCAGGAGAGGGACCCGAGGCTGTTTCATGGCAGTATACCCCCTCTCAGATAGAAGAGGACAGCAGCATTACCGTCACGGCAGAGTTCAGCTCCTCCGATTCTATGATAACAAAATATCTCTGGGACACCGACATGGACAATCGTTTCGATATGTCCACGGATAAAAACAGCATCCAGCTGGCATATCATGAGGACGGTGTAAAGCATATCAGATGCAGGGCCATTGACGAAAACATCCTGGGAAGGGAGATGTATCCCATGGTGATCGAGGTCCCCAACAAGCCACCGGTGATAGATATCCAGGATATGGCCGTGCTGATGGATGACCCTGTCCGGCTTGGTCCCGATATGGTCGATGATACTCGATCGGACCTTAGGAACCTCAGCTGGAAGGTGGACTGGGGAGACGGGTCCATCGATAACGGGACCGGTAACCTGGAGGTATCCCATGTATACACGGAGCCGGGAACTATGTCCCTGACCGTCGAGGCAGATGACGGGACAGACATCACCATGGAGACCGCCACGGTCCTGGTCAACAACGTGGCCCCCTGGGGGTGGATCGAGGTAAAGGGGGGCAACTCATCCACCTTCGATGAGGACCACCGTATACGCTTCTTCCCGCACATCTTCGATACGCCCTCCGACGGATCATCCTTTCGGGTCCAGTGGGACTTCGGCGACGGCTCGGGACTCACCGACCCCACTTCGGTGAGCGATCTGGTCCACTCCTACGAGGAGAAGGGCGAATATGATGTCATGGTGCTTGCCCATGACGACCTTGGCGGGACCGGGACCCTTAACAGGACCATTTCAATAGAGAACAAGATCCCTGGTCTTCTCCTTGGGGACCCCTCCAACGCAGAGGTCTCCGTGATGGAGGACCAATTACTGGAATTCGACGGTCTCCTCATTCCCGACGATACCGCCTCGGACCTGCCGGACCTGGAGTTCAGGTGGGAGTTCGGGGACGCCAGCCGAACCCAGTGGAGAAGTACACTCGATACGGACCACATATACGACAGGAGCGGGACCTACCATGCGGTATGCTCCGTGAGGGACGATGACGGGGACCAGGGGAACCAGACGATAGTGGTGGTGGTGGAGAACCCAGTCCCTGTGATGGGTGATATCCACCAGTTCAGGGAGGTCTGGGAGGACCAGGAGTTCAGGATAGAGTTCGACGCGAGGGACAACCCCTCTGACCAGCAGTCCCTGAGCTTCCACGTGGACCTCGGTGACGGCCGGGTTCTGGAGGCGGCAAGCGGCGTCCAGGTCAGCTATCCCAAAAGCGGAGACTACGATATCTGCATCACGGTGGAGGATGACGACGGGGCCACCGATTCAAGGTGCGTGCCCATTACGGTGAAGAACAGACCACCCACCGGCGAGATCCACGCATCCTCGGTCTCGGTAGACGAGGACGAGATGGTGAGCTTCCGGGCGTCATCCGTGAGGGATTCATCCGAGGACCTGGACAATATAACCGCCGTATGGAGGATGAAGGACGGCAGCGGGGAGTTGCACGGGATGTTTGTGGAGCACGTCTTTGTGGACAGGGGAAAGTACGATGTGGAACTGGTCCTCTCCGATGGCGACGACACCACGGTGATCACCAGGACGATTACCGTGAACAATCCCCTGCCCACGGCGGAGTTCTCCTTTCGACCCGCTTTTCCGGCTCCCGGTGTTCCGGTGATCTTCGATGCCTCCAACTCCACTGACAACCCATCGGATGTTGACGATCTTTCCTTCTACTGGGACACGGGTGACGGAGGCTCAGGTGAGGGAAAGACACTGGAACATACATATTCCGAGGCAGGGACCTACAGGGTGCTGTTGGAGGTATTGGACGATGATATGGCAAATTCGTTCTTCGAGCTTGAGGTAACGGTGGAAGGGGTCGAAGGGGATACGGAGGAAGAAGAGGGAGGAGGCATCTCACTTTTACTGATAATCCTCATCGCGGGACCTCTGCTCGTCGTCCTTGCCCTTGTGCTACTTGCGGGGTTGATAATGATAAGGAGGCGCCGAGCTTCGGCAGCCCCTCCTCGAACGAGCACCTCCGGGGATCATCAGGGTGAGCTCCCCTCTTCCGGGACCCCGGAAGGAGGTCCGGCCTATGGACCTGATACGCAGGGGAGAATGAAAGGCCCCGGAATATAGATGAGCAAAGTTCCGCTTTCGCAATTTGGGCCTACTTTCCGGGATAGTACCTTTCGATATATTCGTCGTCTATCCTCTTCAGCTCGCTCTTGGGGATGATGGTGAGCAGGTCCCATCCAAGGGAGAGTGTGTCGGTTATGGTACGGTCCTCCTCCGATCCCTGGTTGATGTATCTTTGCTCGAACTCGTCCGAGAACTTGAGGTATGACCTGTCCCTCTCCGTGAGGGCCTCCTCGCCCACCACCGCCACCAGATCCCTGAGGTTGACACCTTCGGCGTAGGCGGCATACAGCTGGTTGGAGACCTGGTCGTGGTCCTCCCGGGTCCTGTCCTTTCCTATGCCCTGTTTCATCAGCCTCGAAAGACAAGGGAGGGGGTTCACCGGAGGCTTGACGGCCTTTCGGTGAAGGTCCCTGGACAGCACTATCTGCCCCTCGGTGATGTAACCTGTAAGGTCAGGTATGGGATGTGTGATATCGTCATCGGGCATTGTGAGAATGGGTATCTGGGTAATTGAGCCTTTGTTATCCTTGATCCTGCCTGCCCTCTCGTATATCTGCGACAGGTCCGTGTACATGTATCCGGGATACCCCCTCCTTCCCGGAACTTCCTCCCGGGCGGCCGCTATTTCTCTTAGAGCTTCACAGTAGTTTGTCATATCGGTGAGTATCACGAGTATGTGCATGCCCTTCTCGAAAGCGAGGTATTCGGCCGTGGTCAGGGCCATCTTCGGTATGATGATCCTCTCGATGGCCGGATCGTCTGCCAGGTTCAGATAGAGGACCGCCCTCTCCAGGGCCCCCGATCTTTCGAAATCCTTCTTGAAGAAGTTCGCCTCCTCTGAGGTGATGCCCATTGCACAGAAGATAACCGCGAACTCCTCCTCGGAGCCAAGGACCTTGGCCTGCCTTGCGATCTGGGCCGCAAGCTCGTTGTGGGGCAGCCCGGATGCCGAGAAGATGGGAAGTTTCTGCCCTCTTACCAGGGTGTTCATGCCGTCTATGGTGGATATCCCTGTCTGTATGAACTCCTTGGGATATTCCCGGGCGGTGGGGTTGATGGGCTCGCCGTTGATGTCCCTTCTCTCCTCGGGTATTATCGAGGGGCCGTCGTCGATGGGTTCCCCGGTGCCCGAGAAGACCCTTCCCAGCATATCGGCGGAGACAGGTATCCTCATGGTATCTCCTGTGAACCTTACCGAGGTGGATTTGGTATCGATGCCTTTTGTCCCCTTGAAGACCTGTATCACGGCCTTGTCGAGATGTGCCTCCATCACCTGTCCCAGTCTGGTCTCTCCATCCGAGGACCTGACCTTGACCACCTCGCCGTAGGCCGCACCCTTCACGCCTTCCACTGTCATGAGCGGTCCGGACACCTTGGACACCGATGAGTACTCGACATCCTTCTTCACGGATTCGGGCATGAAGTGGTGAAATACAGGGTGGTATTAAACATTAGTCCCGCCGCCTGAGCATTATAGGTACAAGAAAGGAGAGTACCGACAGGGATACGAGACACGCCAGTATGATCAGGAGTGTACCATTGTTCTCCCCGACCCCTTCATCTGTGTGGCCGCTGATGGAAGCTTTGTTGTTGTTGAGGTAGATACCCGATGCCCCGTTGTACTCCTCCTTTGAGCTCACTGTAACGTTCACCGAGTGCTTTTCGGAGGGGAGCCCGAGTTCCTGTAGTCGGACCGTTTTGTTGGCATTCTCACCAAGCGTGGTCCTGAAGGTGGTCCATTCGATATCATCCACGTAAACGGTCAGGGTGATCTCGTTGGCCTTTGAGCCGCTGCACCCGATACTGACCAGCAGATCGCCGTTATCCAGCCTGAGGTCGTCGATCCGAACGTCGGTCATGGGAAGATCCATGGACAGGACCTCACCTTCGGCCGCTTCATAAAGGACCGTATCCTCCGCTGTCCCCCAGCTGGCCCTTACCTCGTAGGTCACCTCGCTTACGGTCTTTTCCCCCTTCCTGTAGCCCCATATCAATCCTGCCCTGTCCCCGTGGACCTCGAAACCGGAGCCGAAGGGTCCATTCACTATTACCTCGGCACCCTTGATCTCCACATCTTTGGGACCGGTCACCTCAACTGGTACCCAACCCCACCAGGCATGGCTTCCCCTGCTCTTCTGGCTCCCGTTGAAGGTGTTGTTCGACCAGATGACAGGTGACCAGCTCTCTTCCTCTATCCCCCATACGGAGTAATCAATGAAGGTGTTGCCGTATAGGTCCACCACAGAGCTGTCCTCTATTATCAGTCCGACCTTGTTTTCCGAGAAGACCGAGTTCAATATCACGGAGGGTGCCCCGACGGACATGCCAGTGTGCCCTCCGTATATTTCGATATCCTGGAGTGTCAAAGGATCGTTACCCCTTATATCCATGCCCCTGATCCCTGATCTCACCGATATGTTCGATATGGTATCCGGGGAGGAGCAGTTGCTCATGAAGATCCCGAGGTCACAGCCATCGGAGTGGATATCGGAGAGCCGGCGGACCTCCAGATCGTTGAGCTCCATGGAGATCGTCCCATTGGGAAGTACGATGGAGGTGATGCTTACGGAGGTGGGGGTCCTCACTGAGGATATGCCCCCGTTGTAGGTGCCCGATATGTTCACATCTTCGATGGTCATGGAGTCGGCGTCGATGGAGTAGATCCCCGCTGTGGAAGTAAACGGGAGCCGGGACGATATGTCAACACCCCGGACCACCGCATCCCCCGCTCCTACCTGGGAGATCCCCGATGACACCACGGCTCCGCCCTCCACGGAGATGTTCCCCGAATATGATATCATCCCGTTTACGGTGGAGTTCCGGAGCAGGGCGTTTCCGCCGCTCACCCTCACCATGCCGGAATCCACCATTGTCATGTTACGGGACTCGAGCGTGCTCCTTTCAACGTAAATGCCAAAAAAGCCGTTCTCCCGGTCGATACATCCGGTTATGGTGGAGTTGTATATGAGGGCGTCCCCCAGCAGCTCAAGATAGAAACCTGAGCTTTCCCGGGTCCGGTTGAGGGTCGAGTTCCTGATCACCAGGGAAGCATCCTCGGATAGATGAAGCCCCTTTCCGGACATGATCACCGTGGAGTTCTCTATCCTGAGGTCCTCCTTCACCAGTATGGTGCCGTTCAATACCTTATGCTGGTCCAGGATGAGGTCTTCTTCCATCTCAACTATTTCGTTGATGTGGCTGTATCCTTCATCCGGACCTCCGCTGCATTGGGCTATAACAGTGGTGGTAAGGAACATGATGATCGTAAGTGATGTGAGCATGAGAAGAGATGCTTTCAGGGCAATACCTCCCTATTTCATACACCAGCTGCATTCTCCTGTACCCTGGCACACGGAACATTTTCCCGTTCCGCCACAGGTAGAGCAGGTCTCTCCCATGGACTTTCCTGTGCCGTTGCAAGAAGAGCATTCACCGGAGCCATGACACCAGATACACTTTCCGGAACCACCGCATGAGAGGCAGTTCGGATCCGCTCCCGGTTCACTTTTTTCTTCCTTTTCTCCCTTATCATCTGTCTTCTCCTTCTTCTGAGGCTCTATCTCCTCCTTCCTGTAATCCCTGGATCTCATCTTGAGGAGCACCTTCTTCTTGTAGAACTCGCACTCCTTGTGACCCGGGACCATCGAGAGGACGATCTCGAAAAGCCTCAAAGCCTCGTCCAGATCGTTCTCTTTGTAATTCTTCTTTGCCAGTTCCTTGAGATCGTAGATCTCCTGATCTCCCTTGGCATCCTTCTCATCGGTGTCCTTTTCGGGAACCGGGCCCTTGCCCGAGAGGTGTGCCTCGTACTGGTCGACGGAGTAGGGATCATTGAAGCTCTTGGCCAACATCTCCTTTCCCTGATCCTTTTCCTTGTGTGCCTTTTTGAGTAGATCGGCCTTGATCCTCAATAACCTCTTCACCTTCTCCTTGAACTTGCCATATTCCTCGTTCAGGGTTTCCGTGTCCCCCAGAAGGAGGGGCTCGATCTTCGATACATCTATATCACGGTTGGCCAGTTCCTTCAGCTTCCTCGACACCTCTCCCCTTCTCTTTTCTTCTCTCATGTTGAGCTTCTTTAGCTCATCGAAGCTCTTGAGGACCTCCCCGGCCTTTTCCGGTCTGGTAAAGTTCTTGATTATGATCTCCTCAAGCTTCGGGAACCAACCTCTTTCCTCCGAGGGGAGATCGAGCTTCATTGCCTCCAGGGAGGCAACCGCTCTGGTGTTATCCAATATTATCTTTTCAAGTTCCTCCTTGGTGGAGGCCTCCTTCATCATGTTGAGTATCGTGTTGACATCATATCCTTGGCCCTTCCAGACCTTCAGCAGATTGTTGAGTTCCTTCCTCTTCTCCCTGAGACCATTGAGTTCCGAGACCTTGCCCATTATGAAATCCATTTCCTTGCGGACGGATTCGATATGTTCGGGGTTCTTGAGCTTCAGATTGACACGGTGTACCATATCCTCCATGTCCCTAAGGTTCAGGTTCTTCAACTTATTCTCATATCCCATGAGCTCATCGATCCTCTCCCTGTAATCCTCGTAGATCTCATCGGCCTGGTCGATGTCCTTTTCCAGGGCATCCTTGAGTTTGGTGATCTTGTATCCCATTCCCGACCATTCCTTGATGGCGTCCTCGATCTTCTGCGACCTCACCTTGTGGTCCAGGATCCTCTCCTTCAGGTCGCCGAGTTCCTTTTCCACCTCCTTGATATTGGTGGGGTCGAACAGCTTGGAGGATATGTTGGACACATCCTCTTCGAAACCGGCCGCATCAAGCTTGAAGAGCTTCTCCTTGAGGGATTTCAACTTTGCTGTCTGCCGTATGAATATATCATATTCCTCCTCCAGGAGATTGATATCCTCGTCCAGCAGCTGTTCCACCATCTCGGTCCTGAAACCCTCCGCCCCATATTTTTCCAGGCCGGCCTTTATCTCTTCTCTCCTTCCCTTCTCCTCGTCCTTCCTTCTTTGCCTCTCTTTCTCGGATTTCATCTCCTTTTCGAGTTCGAGCATTCTCTCTACTATCTGGTCCAGGAGCCAGGGATCGTTTATCATCTTATCCAGTTCCGAGATCCTCTTGTTGAAGCTATCGGAGATGGGGTCCTTTTTCAGGGCCATCAATTTCTGTTTCTCCTTGAGAAGGAACTCCACGTTGCTCTCGTATGTATTGAACTGCTTGTCCAGGTAATCCAGGTCCTCATCGTTCTCCAGCATCTCGTCCAATGAGGAGGTGTCCAGTCCGTTCCTTCGGAAACGGTTTATCCTGTTCCTCAGGGTCTTGAAGCGCCCTTCCACCGACTTCAGTGTCCCCCTCAGTGTCTCCACCCTCTTCTCTATGTTGTCTAGCCTGTCCAGCTTGAAGGTGGCATTCTCTATATCGTCGATGCGAGACCTGTAGGCTCTTCCAACGTGGGAGTATTCATCCCTCATCCTGTTCAATTTCCCCCTTATTATCTCTGCCTTTTCTATTTGATTGCCTATTGATATGAACCTCTTCTCCACCTCTTCGAAATCCCGGGAAAAGAGGCTTTCATCATCCTCGAACTCGTATCCCTTCTCACGCCATCCCTTGATGATCAGTCTCCATTCACCTATCTTCTTCTTCATATCCGAGGTATTATCCCGGATAAGGGCGTAAACGCCCTGCCCTTTCTTGCTGGCAATGTTCTTTTTCCTGGCGTGTTCCTTGAGCTTCATCAGATCGGATACGGTCTCTTGTGCAAGCTCATATGCCACCTTGAGCTGCCCCCTGGAGAACCTGTCCTTTGCATCCTCCATCTTGACCTTGGCCTCATCGGTCTTGATACCCTGCTTTTCAAGCATGCCAACTATCATATCGCCCTTCTTGAGGATCATCTCCAGTTTCTGGGAACTCCCTACGGTTTTACCGGTGGCTGCTGGCAATCAAGACCTACCTCCGTTGGACCAAATTGATATCTTGACCTTAAATATTTCCTCTATGTTATCAACTTATCATGATAACGCCATCAATGGTATGGTCATCAGGCAGTTGCAATAAGCTCGGATGTTAATTATACTTTCTTTATGATGGATATTCATGATCTCTAACATTCCAGACCGTTTTGATACCGGTACGTTACATGCAAATGATAAGGATTAAGTAATTAAATCCACTAAGGCCCACTATCTCGTGACCAACTGGTTCTGGTGATACCCATGTCAACCGATTCGATGGACCTTCTGATGAAAGCGGAGCAGGATGCAAAGCTTATCGTGAAAAAGGCCAGATCGAGCTCAGATGATATGATCACCAAGGCCAGGGAGCAGGCCCGATCCAGGAAGGAAAGAGCGCTCAGTTCCTTCGAGGAAAAGAGAAAAAAGGCCATGGAAGAGGAGCAAAGTAAGGCCATGGAAGAG